>JBAZYO010000014.1:0-165000 GCA_041659285.1 Vicinamibacterales bacterium
CTTCGACCACCGGTACCTCCGCACTCGGAGATACCAGAACTCCTTGCTCCTGCTCCATTCGAACCCTCCTCCTGAAGGGGGTCAGCATTAGTGTCGCAAGGGGGTCAATATCACTGTCGCTCTACACCCCCAGCCCTCGAAGTAGCAATAATCGCAAACCGGGCAGAACATTGAATCTTCAGGTTGGCAATTCGGAGGGATTTCTCTCTGCGATTCCCTCACGAATCTCTTGAGGATGGTAGTTCAGAAGAGTGGCCGGAACGGTCTTGGTAGATTTTCAGAATGTCACTCAACAATGTCACTTACGTCGATTTCGGGCCCTGAACGGCCGAAAATCCTAGGAAATTCGCCTGAATTGGAGTGATTGGCTGGGAGGCAGGGATTCGAACCCCGATAAGCAGAGTCAGAGTCTGCTGTCCTACCGTTGAACGACCTCCCAGTAGGGGTAAGAACCTCCGATTATATGAAGTCCCGGAAGCCCGGGCAAGGCGAACAACTAGAAGATCGCCCACACGGGCGGAAATGTGCCCAGAATCCCGATCCCGGTCAGCGCCAGGGTGAGCAGCCACACGGGCCCTGGCGCCACCTCGCGGCCCGCCCATCGGGCGTGGAGCACCCCCCAGGCGATCAGCCACGCGATGGTGGCAAAGGCGGCGCGGCCCGAGAGGCCTCCAGCCGGCCCGTACAGCGCGGGAGCCGAGAACACGCCAGCCTCGTTCAGCAGGACAAAAGCGCCCATCGCGAACGCGCCGATGCCGGCGCCGAGGAATGCCGCCATGGCGCTCCCGTTCGCGAGGGTGGGTGCGATGGGATCGAATTTGCTGTTCACCTGCAACTCCATCTGGCTATTGAAGAGGGGCCACCTTGTTTACGAACACGCCCAGCAGCGACACGCAGGAGACCAGCGCGAGGCAAATTGCGAGCAGCATGATGGCCGTGTTCCGCAGCGCCGCATCGGTGAGCAGCTTCGACCCGTAGCGCACGGCCACAAACGCCACCGCCGTCGCCAGCATCGCCGCAATCCACGGCGCATGCTCCTTGGTTTCCATCGCGAAGGCGTGCAGCCAGGCGGTGTCCGGGTTTGCCGTCAACGCCGACCGGGGGAACTGCGCCAGGTCCGTGGTGCCGGCAGGAGGCGTGGCGCGGTAGGGCGGGAACACGATGAAAGTGCCCACCAGCACCGTCAGCCACAGCGTCAGCGCGGTCAACACCGTCAGCCCGGCAACAGCACCCGAAGCGTTGGGGGGAGGCGGCGACGTCACGCTCGATGATCGCGCCGCGTACAGAAAGAACAACGCCGCGCCCAGTCCCAACATGGCCCCGCCGCCGAGCCCGATGCCGTGAACCATCGTCCAGAGACTGCGTTCCGTGAACAGCATCTCGATCCCTCCAGTTTCAGGCCTAAAAACCCATTGTGAGACTGCGTCTCAGCTTGTAGTACGATAGGCGGACTCCATGGTTGAAGTTACCACCCTTGCCAAGAGCCCGGGCGCCGGGCGCGCCCTGACCATGCCCCTGATGGATCTTGGGATCGGGACGGTCGCCGTCCTCCGCGAGGTCATCGACCTCAAGGCCCGCGCCGTGCTGCGGTCGCTCGGCCTCACCGACGGCGCCAGGCTGCAGCTCTGCCAAATCGGTGACCCCTGCATCATACAGGTGCGATCCACCCGGATCGGGCTGTCACGGGCGGTCGCCCAGTCAGTGTTCGTCACCATCGAGTAACTCCGTGAGCACGACCGGTTCAGCAGCCGTCCTCGCGGACCGCCCGCTCGGCGGCACCGCGATTCATCGCATCCTGCTCGCGGGCAATCCCAACACCGGCAAGACCACGCTGTTCAACGCGCTCTGCGGCACGCGCGCCAAGACCTCCAACTTCCCCGGCACGACCACGGCCGTGCGCACCGGCCGCACCGCGTGGGCCGGCTGGGCCGAGCCGGTGGACATTCTCGATCTTCCCGGTGTCTACGACCTCCAGCTGGATGCCCCGGAAAGCGCGATTGCCCGCACCGCCCTCGCCACCGCCCCCGCCAACGATGCCGTCGTCGTGGTCGTGGACGCCTGCAACCTGACCCGCAACCTCGTGCTCGTCGCGCAGTTGCTGGGCGGCGATCGCCGGGTCGTGGTGGCGCTCAACATGAGCGACCTCGCCGCGCGCCGCGGCCTGGTCATCGATGCACCCGCCCTGTCGCGCCACCTCGGCGTCCCGGTGGTCCCAATCGTGGCGCGCACTGGAACGGGCCTCACGGCGCTGCGGGTCGCGCTGCTCGACAGCGCCCGCCGGCCTCACGCGGACCTTCCCGCGCCAACGGCGACGGCCGAAGTGCTGATGGCGTGGGCCGAGGATGTCGCCGGCCGCGTCACGTCCGGCGATGACGCCGGCCGCGCCGACACCCTCACCGACCGGCTCGACGGCGTGCTGACGCATCCGGTCCTCGGGCTCCTGGTGTTCATGGCGGTAATGGGAGGACTGTTCTGGGTCCTCTTCGCGCTGGCCACGCTGCCGATGGACTTGATCGACGCCACCTTTGCCGGCCTGCAGCGCATGTTGGAGGCGGCCATGCCGGCCGGCGCCGTGCGCGATCTCCTGAGCCAGGGCGTCGTCGGCGGCATCGCCGGCACCATCGTCTTTTTGCCGCAGATCTGCCTGCTGTTCTTCCTGATCACACTGCTCGAAGACACCGGCTACCTCGCGCGCGCGGCGTTCGTGCTGGACCGCATGCTGGCGCGCTTCGGCCTGCCGGGCCACGCGTTCGTGCCGCTGCTGACGTCGCACGCGTGCGCGTTGCCGGGGATCATGAGCGCGCGACTGATTTCGGATCGCCGCGATCGCCTCGCCACCATTCTCGTGGCGCCGTTCATGAGCTGCTCCGCGCGCCTCCCGGTGTACGTGCTGCTCACGACGCTGCTGTTTGCCGGGCGTCCCGCCGCCGCCGGCATCGCGTTCGCCGGCTGCTATCTGCTCGGCGCGTCCGCGGCGTTGTTCACGGCCTGGCTGTTCGGCCGCACGATCCTGCCGGGCAGTCCGCGCCCGATGATTCTCGAGCTGCCGACTTACAAGCTGCCCTCGCTCAGGAACGCCCTGCTCGCCGCGAGGGATCAGGGCCTCTCGTTCCTCACCACCGCCGGCACGGTGATCGTCACCATCTGCATCATCATGTGGTGGCTCAGCGCGTATCCGAAGGTCGACCTCGTGCCCGCCGCGCAGGTGCTGCAGGTGCGGGCCGCGGAGCCTGGCCTGGGCGGAGAACAGGCGGCCGCACTCGTCGCCGAAGCCGGCGCCATTCAGTCGAAGGCCGACCAGGCCGGCAGCTTCGCGGGACGCATCGGCCACACCCTGGCTCCCGCGTTCGAACCGCTCGGCTTCGACTGGCAGCTGACCGTTGGCGTGCTGACCAGCTTCCTGGCCCGCGAGGTGTTCGTGTCGACGATGTCGGTGCTGGCCGGCGGGCAGGGCGACGGCAACCTGGACGAAGGCGTGGTCGCGCGCATTCGTGGCATGACGCGTGATGACGGCACGCCGGTGTTCTCGGCGGCCACCGCGGCGTCGGCGCTGGTCTTCTTCGTGCTGGCCATGCAGTGCCTGCCCACGCTCGCGGTCACGCGCAAGGAAACCGGCAAGCTTCGCTACGCCGCGCTCCAGCTTGGCTACATGTCGGGCCTGGCTTACATCGTCGCGCTGGCCGTTTACCAGGGCCTGCGGGCCGCGGGAGTCGCGTAGCCATGGCACTGCTGCAAGACGGCCTCGTCACCGTGATCGCCATCGCCGCCGCCGCGGCCTTGCTTCGGCGCGTGTTCGCCTCGCGGCGCACGAGTCCTGGTGCGGCCGTCCAGAAGCCCGGATGCCCGGGCTGCGCGTCGGCCTGCGACCCGCCCGACCCACATTCGCCCTCGCCCGCCTCACATTGACGCGCTGAGCGCCCCTTCGACCGTCCTGAACCGCAGGATTCAGTGGTTGCAAACTTGCAGCAAGGCGAGTCATGTCGAAACTTGCAAAAGACGTGATGACCACCGATCCGCAGTGCTGCACCGCGGAAACACCCCTGAACGACGTGGCCAAGCTCATGGTTGAGTGCGACTGCGGCGAAATCCCCGTAATCGACGCCGCCAAGCGCCTGGTTGGCGTCGTGACCGACCGCGACATCGTCTGCCGCATCGTTGCCAAGGGCAAGAACCCGTCGGCGATGACCGCGGCGGATTGCATGAGCCAGCCGGTCGTGTCCGTGCACTCCGACACCTCGGTCGATGAGGTGCTGTCAACGATGGAAGCGAAGCAGATCCGCCGCGTGCCGGTAATCGACGCCGCCGGCCGTGTCTGCGGCATCATCGCGCTGGCCGACGTGGCGTTCAGCGAGAGCAAGAGTGAGGTCGGCGAGCTCGTGCGCGAAGTGTCGCGCGGCGCGACGACGCACTAGGGCCATTTGACCGGGGGTCCGGTCCGCGACATACTCTGCGGCTCCCAGTTGAGCAGCGCCGGCGCTGCCAAGGAGGCCGATGCTATTTCGCAGCCCGTTTCCCCCGGTCGAGATTCCCCGCGTCGCCCTTCACGACTTCGTGCTGGGCGGCTCGGCCGCTCGCGGTGACGCGCCCGCGCTGGTGGACGGTACCACCGGCCGGGCGTTGAGCCACGCGCAACTGGTCAATCAGACGCGCTGCCTGGCGGCGGGCCTGGCCGGTCGCGGCATTCGCCAGGGCGACGTGGTCGCGATCTGGTCACCCAACCTGCCGGAGTACGCCGTGGTCTTCCACGCGGTGTCTCGCCTCGGCGCCATACTGACCACCGTCAACCCCACCTACACGGTCGACGAGCTCGCCTATCAACTCAAGGACTCCGGCGCCAGGCTGCTCATCACCACTGCCGCGCTGCTCGACAAGGCGCGCGCCGCCATCGTCGAGGCCGGCAATGTCATCGAGCTGATTACGATCGATTCGGCGGACGGTGTGCCGTCGCTGGCCACGATGTCGGTGGACGCCGAGCCGCCGCCCGTCGTGATCGATCCGGACAACGACGTGGTGGTGATGCCGTATTCATCCGGCACCACCGGCCTGCCGAAGGGCGTGCTGCTCACGCACCGCAACCTGATCGCCAACCTGTTGCAGATCGACGCGATGGAGCCGCACGACATGCAGGCACTTCTCGGGGTGCTGCCGTTCTTCCACATCTACGGCATGGTCGTGATCATGAACTTCGGCCTCATGCGCGGCGCCACCGTGGTCACGCTCATGCGGTTCGACCTCGAGACCGTGCTGCGGATCCTCCAGGATTTCCCGATCGCCATGGCGCACGTGGTGCCGCCGGTGGTGATTGCCTTCGCCAAGCATCCCCTGGTCGATCGCTACGACCTGTCGAACCTGCGCTGGCTGTTCTCGGGCGCCGCGCCGCTGGGCAGCGAGATCACCAGCGCCGTCGAGACGCGCCTGCCGATCAAGGTGCGGCAGGGCTACGGGATGACCGAACTCAGCCCGGTCACCCACTACACGCCGGCCGGCGGCGAGCGTGCCGGCAAGGTCGGCCTGCTGGCGCCGTCCACCGAACTCCGCGTCGTCGACCCGGCGACCGGCGCCGATCTCGGTGAGGGCGAGGCGGGGGAAGTATGGGTGCGCGGCCCGCAGGTCATGAAGGGCTACCTGAACAACCCGGAGGCCACCGCGCAAACGATCGATGCTGACGGGTGGCTGCACACCGGCGACGTCGGCGTGGTCGATGCCGAGGGCTACCTCGAGATCGTCGATCGGCTGAAGGAGCTGATCAAGGTGAAGGCCTTCCAGGTGGCGCCGGCCGAGCTCGAGGCGCTGCTGCTGAGGCACCCGAAGATCGTCGATGCGGCGGTGTTCGGCGTGCCGGACGACGAGTGCGGAGAAGTGCCGAAGGCGATCGTGGTGATACGCGAGCCGTTGACGGGCGACGAGGTGAAGGCCTTCGTCGAACTGCACGTGGCCCACTACAAGCGGCTGCGGCACGTCGCCTTCGCCGACGCGATTCCCAAGTCGCCGTCGGGGAAGATCCTGCGCCGCGTGCTGGTGGCGGCGGAGCGGGCCGCGGCTAAGGCCTGACCAGCAGCGCGGCCTTCTCGCCGATCATCACGCATGCCGCGTGCGTGGTGGCGTTCACCACGTCCGGCATGATCGAGGCATCGGCGACGCGCAGTCCCTGCACGCCGCGCACGCGCAGGGCCGGATCGACCACCGCCCGGGCGTCGGCGGCCGGCCCCATCCTGCAGGTGCCGGCGCCGTGGTAAATGGTGTCGGTGTCGCGCCGGACGAAGGTGGCGAGGTCGGCATCGCTCTTCATCGCCGGCCCCGGCAGGAGCTCATCCGCGCGCAGCGGCTCGTAGGCGTCCGCTTCGCCGAACCAGCGCGCCAGCCTCACGCCGCGCACCAGCGCATCCACGTCAGCCTGCTCTTGCAGGTAGTTGGCGCGAATGATCGGTGCCGCCAGCGGATCCGCGGACCGCAGGCGGACTTCTCCGCGTGACCGGGGCTGCACCAGCGACACGGTAATGGTGATGAACTTGTCGGGCGTCTCGACGCCGCGGCCCACGTAGAACTGCAGGTCGGGCGGGTTGCCCCAGTCCATCTGGCTCGATCGCGTGAACAGCCCCGCCGAGACCGTGGAACCCGGCAGCTCGGTCTTGCCGTTCCAGCGGACCGACAGCTTCAGGTGGTCCTGGAAGTTCTGTCCGACACCCGGGACGTCGGCGACGACCGGAATGCCGAGCGCCTTGAGCTGATCGGCGGGGCCGATGCCCGACAGCATCAGCAGCTTCGGCGAATCGATGACACCGCTGCTGACAATGACCTCGCGGGTCGCGCGCGCCCGTGCCGGCTTGCCGTCGCGCAGGTACTCGACGCCGGCAACGCGGCCCGCTTCGATGATCAACCTGGTCGCCTGGGCCTGCGACCGCACTTCGAGGTTCGGTCGCGACAGCACCGGCTCGAGGAACGCATCCGCCGCGCTGTGGCGCTTTCCGTCGAGGATGTTCTTCTGGTAGAAGCCGGCGACGTTGACCGGCGCCGGCAGGTTGAAGTCGAAGCGCGCGTCGGCCTTGTAGCCGTGTTCCGCCGCGGCCCGCAGGAAGGCGCGGTGGCCGGCATGCGGATCGGTGCACAGCGACACCGCCAGCTCGCCAGCCCCGCCGCGGTACGGCGTCTCGCCCATCTCGTGGCGTTCGGACTTCTTGAACAGCGGCAGCAGCGTCTCGTAACCCCAGCCGGTGTTGCCATCGCGTTCCCATTTGTCGAAGCAGAACTGGTGGCCACGGATGAAGGTCATGGCGTTGATGGCGCTGGTGCCGCCGTGCACCTTGCCGCGCGGAAAGGCGATGCGGCGGTTCTGCAGGCCCGGTTCCGGCTCCGTGACGTAGCCCCAGTCGTACTTCGATCCGATCAGCGACACCCAGCGGCCAGGCGTTGTGATAGCCGCGTCGTTGTTGTCGGGGCCGCCGGCCTCGAGCAGGAGCACGCGAATCGACGCATCCGCGGACAGGCGGTTGGCGAGGACGCAGCCGGTGGATCCGGCGCCGATGATGATGAAGTCGAAGTCTCGTCCCGTCGGCTGGGTCATGCCGGCGAGCACGGGGGACGCCCCCACGATCTTGATGAAGTCACGGCGATTCATGGAAGTGTGGCGATGAGCCGGTCCATTCGCGTCAGCACTCGAGCCTGGCCCAGCAGCACCAGCATCTCGAACAGCCCCGGACTCACCATGCGGCCGGTCATGGCCAGGCGTGCGCCGTGGATCAGCGTGGCCGCCTTGGCGGCGCGCGCTTCGGCGAGCTCTCGCAGGCGCTTCTCCAGCGCGACCTCCGTCCATTCCGGGATCACGGCATACGCGTCTCGCAGCGCCTGCAGATGTCCCTTCGCCTCGGGCGAGGACAGATGCTTCTTCACGCCAGCTGCGTCGTAGCCGGCGGGATCGACGAAGAACGGCGACAGTTGATCGGCGAACTCCGTCAGCTTCTTGCACCGCGGCCGCAGGAGCGTGAGGACTTTCGACAACCAGGCCGAGTTGCCATCCAGCTGCAAGCGCGCAATCAGCTCGCCGTCCGACAGGCGCAGGAGATGCTGGTGGTTGAACCAGTCGAGCTTCTCGGTGTTGAACACCGCGTTGCCGCCGCTGATGCCCTCGAGGTTGAAGCGCTGGACCAGGTCGGCCTTGGTGAACAGCTCGTCGTTGCTGCCGGTGCCCCAGCCGAGCAGGGCCAGGAAGTTGAACATCGCCTCCGGCAAGTAGCCTTGCTTCTCGTACTCCGTCACCGAGGTCGCGCCGTGCCGCTTGCTGAGCCGCTGCTTGTCGGCGCCCATGATCAGCGGCACGTGCGCAAAGGTGGGCGGCGTCTTGCCGAAGGCGTGGTAGAGCAGCACCTGCTTCGGTGTGTTCGAGATGTGATCGTCGCCGCGGACCACGTGGGTGATCTCCATGTCGATGTCGTCAACCACCACGGAGAGGTGATACGTGGGGTGCGTGTCGGAGCGGAGGATGACGAAGCTCTCGATGTGTTCGTTGTCGAACTCGATCGGCCCATGCACGCTATCCACGAACGTGGTCTTGCCGGGCGGCACTTTGAAGCGGATGGCGCCGCCATCCTCGAAGGCCTGCCCGCTGTCGAGCAACTGCTTCGCCGCCGCGCGGTAGCGGTCCAACCGTTGCGACTGGTAATACGGCGCGTGAGGGCCGCCGACTTCGGGGCCCTCGTCCCAATCGATGCCCAGCCACCGCAAGCCGTCCAGGATGCCGGTGACCATTTCGGCCTGCGAGCGCTCGACGTCGGTGTCTTCGATGCGGAGGATGAAGACGCCGCCGTGCCGGCGGGCATACAGCCAGTTGAACAGAGCGGTCCGGGCGCCCCCGACGTGCAAGTAACCGGTAGGGGAGGGGGCAAAGCGAAGGCGTGGCACCACTCGGTATTATTAACCGCTCGGCGCTCACCCGTCGCCTGGGATGCGTCAGGATAGGGGGAGCGCCCATGGCGGAGCAACTCGTCTACGTCGTCGGTCACAGGCATCCCGACACCGATTCCATCGGTTCGGCGATCGCCTATGCGCATCTGAAGCAGGTGCTTGGCGAGGCGCACGTGCGCCCGGCGCGGGCGGGCGATCTCAATAGCGAGACGCGCTACGTCCTCGACCGGTTCTCGCTGGCGACTCCGGAACTGCTGGCCGACGCGAGAGGCCGGCGCCTGATCCTCGTCGATCACAACGAGGTGGCGCAGGCCGTTGACGGCATCCGGCAGGCCACCGTGCTCGAAGTCTGGGAGCACCACCGCGTCGGCGACCTCGATGTTCCCGAGCCGATCGTCTTCCACTGTGAACCGGTTGGAGCGACCGCCACGCTGATCGCCGAGCAGTACTTCCTCCACGACATTCAGCTGCCGCCGGCGATCGCCGGGCTGCTGCTGGCGGCGATCCTCTCCGACACCCTGGTGTTCGCGTCGCCGACCTGTTCCGGGAAAGACCGGTCCGTGGCGCGGCGGCTCGAGGCGATTTCCGGCATCGACGCGGCCTCGTTCGGGCGCGACCTGATGGCCGCGCGCGGCGACGTGACCGGGCGCCCGGCGCGGGACCTGGTCGAGAGCGACTTCAAGGAGTTCACGTTCGCCGGCCACCGCGTGGGCATTGCACAGATTGAGGCGCCCGACGCCACGCCGCTGCTGGCCCGCCGCGCGGAGTTCTTCGACGAACTGCGCCGGGTCCGCGCGGAGAAAGGGCTGGTGCAGGTGATCCTGCTGGTGACCGACATCAGCCGGAAGGGAAGTCACGTCTGGTTCGCGGGCGACCGCGGCGACCTCCTGGAGCGGGCGATCGGGCGGCCGCTGGTCGAGGGCGGCGCCTATGTCGATGGTTGGATGTCGAGGAAGAAGCAGGTCGTGCCACAGCTCGAACAGGCCTTCACCACCATTTGACGACTGTGCAATACGGCACACTCGATATCGTTGGCCGGAGGGTACTTTGACTTGACCCTCAAGGCCTGTATGACGCTACCTTCCCTGGTCACCCTTGACGACGTGGACGTGACCGCCGACCTGGATCGACGCGCCCGGCGCTCGCCGGATTTCGAGGCGGAACACCGCGCGCTGACCGCCTTGATCACCGAGCTGGCTCTCAACCCGCGCAACATGCTCCAGAAATTGGCGGAAGTTGCCCTCGATCTCTGTCACGCCGACACGGCGGGCATCAGCCTGCTCGAGGGGGATTTCTTCCGCTGGGAAGCCGTGGCCGGCCTCGCCGCCGCTGCCCGCGGGACCACCATGCCACGGCACGCCAGTCCGTGCGGTGTCTGCATCGACCGAAATAGTGTGCAACTGCTGCGGGTGCCGGAACGATGCTTCCCCGCGCTGCGGAATCAGCCCCGGTTTGCCGAGGCGCTCCTGGTGCCGTTTCACGATCACGGCGTCCCGGTCGGAACCGTCTGGATTGTCAGCCACACCGACGAGCGCACGTTCGACAGCGAAGACGCGCGTGTGGTCGGCGTCCTGACCACGTTCGCGTCAGCCGCGTGGCAGGTGTGGCGGACGAGCGAGGCGGCGGCCCACAACGAGATGCGCAAGAACCAGTTCATTGCCACACTGGGCCACGAACTGCGAAATCCGCTGGCGGCACTCACCACTGCCGCCGCGGTGCTCAAGATGCGGGCCGGCGACGATGAGGGCGTGCGGCGCAGCGTTGACGTGATCGGGCGTCAATGCCGGCATGTCAGCCGCCTGGTGGACGACCTGCTCGACATGGCCCGCATTGAGAACGGCAAGCTGCTGCTTGACGTCCAGCGCGTGGATCTTCGCGCGATCGTCGCCAGCGCCCTCGAGGCGCGCCGGGCAGAGCTCGAAAGCCGGCGGCAGGTGCTGACCGTCTTGTTGGGGAGCGATCCGGTCGTCGTCGAAGCCGACCCGGTTCGCGTCGTGCAAGTCGTCTCGAATCTCGTGGACAACGCCGCGAAGTACACTCCCGATGCCGGGCACATCACGGTCGCCGTGTCGTGCGAGGGCGGGGACGCCGTCGTGTCGGTGCAGGATGACGGGGCCGGCATTCCGGCCGAGCGGCTCACGAGCATCTTCGAACCGTTCATCCAACTGGCCGAGTCTCGCGACCAGGCCCGTGGAGGCATGGGCCTGGGCCTGGCGCTCGTGCGCCGGCTGGCGGAACTCCACGGCGGCAGCGTTGGCGTGGCCAGCGACGGGCCGGCGCGCGGCAGCCGTTTCACCGTGCGCCTCCCGGTGCATACGATGCCCGCCGGGCGTGGGCAGCTACCGTCCGCCACCTCAGCCGCATAGGGCTGCCTCGCTGGGATTTTCGCACCGGCCAAGAAATTGTCCGTCTGCACGTTCCCCGAGGCGCAGGATTAGGGCCAATTCGACCACTGGCCGACGGGTACGGCATTTGCTACAGGCAGCGGCGATGCCGCAACCATCGTCGGCGCCCACCACCCGCCGGCTGCCGATCCTGCCCGTTCTGCGGCCGGGCGGCGACAGGTTGGGTCGCCCCGCATCCAATATCCGCGCCCTCTTCGAGTCAACCGGCACACCATTCGCGCGGATCGAACACGCTCGGCGTGCGGTCGTGTTCCGGCAGGGCGACGCGTCCGACACCGTCATCCACATCGAACGCGGCCAGATTCTGCTGACCGTGGCAGCGCGCAACGGCAAGGAAGCAGTCTGCGGCCTCATGGGGCCCGGCGCGTTCCTGGGAGAAGAGGCGCTCAGCGGCCAAACCGAACGGCGGCAGACGGCCACCGCCCTCACGCCGGCGACGGTGTTCGTCGTGACGAAGGGCGAAATGAGCCGGCTGCTGCAAACACGGTCGCCAATCGCGGATCGGTTCATCGCGCATGTGATCGCGCGCAACACTCGCCTCGAGTCCGACCTGACCGATCTGATCCTGCATTCCAGTGAGCAGCGCCTGGCGCGGACGCTGCTCGTGCTGGCCGGCTACAACGGGCGGCGCCCGAGCCGGGGCCTGCTGCCGAACATTTCCCAGGAGATCATCGCGGAGATGGTCGGCACCACCCGTTCGCGCGTGAACAGCTTCATCGGGAAGTTCAAGAAGCTCGGGTTCATCGAAGAACGCGGCCGGCGCCTCAAGGTCAATCCTTCCCTCCTGCAGGTCGTCCAGGATGATAAGGCGGGCTGAGCGTGACCGATGTCGCGCGTGCCGAGACCAGTGAGATTCCGGAAGGGCTCGATGGTCTGTCTTCACTCGAGGCGCGCCGCCGTCTGGCGCAGGCCGGACCCAATCGATGGGTGAAGCGGGACCCGCTGGCGCGGGTTCGCGAGGTCATCGGCCTCCTGCTCGATCCGATGGCCGTGATGCTGGCGGTGGCGGCCACGGTCTACTATCTGCTGGGCGAAACGCGCGACGCCGTCGTGCTCGCCATCGCATTGATCCCGGTGCTCGGCATCGACGTGCTGCTCGAGGCGCGCTCCCGGGCCGCCTTGGACAAGCTGGCCCGCGCCGCCGCGCCGTTCGCGGATGTGGTCCGGCAACGCCACGTAGTGTCGGTGCCGCTCGAAGAGGTCGTTCCCGGCGATCTACTGGTGCTGCGCGAAGGCCATGTGATTGCGGCCGACGGTGTGGTGCAGTGGGCGGCGAATCTCGCGGTGGACGAATCGTCGCTGACGGGAGAATCCGAGCCCCAGTCCAAGCGCGAGTGGCCATCCGATCCGGGCAACGCCCCAGCGGACGCCCGGTTCTTCGCCGGATCACAAATCCTCTCCGGCCACGGCTTTGGCCTCGTCATCACCACTGGTGCGGCGACGCACTACGGCGCCATCGCGGCCCTCGTGTCGCAGACCACTTCCGCGATCAGCCCGTTGCAGCGACAGGCGGCCGTGCTCGTCCGGCGCCTTGGCATTGTCGCCGTGGTGGTGGCGGTGGGGCTCTTCACGTTGAGCCTCAGCCGCGGCGAGTCGTGGACGCGTGCGCTGCTCGGCGCGGTGAGCCTGGCCATGGCCGCCATCCCCGAAGAGTTCCCGATCGTCCTCACGCTGTTCCTGTCGGTGGGCGCCTGGCGGCTGGCGTCGCGCGGCATGCTCGTCCGCCGCCTCGCCAGCGTGGAGACGCTCGGCTCGACGACGGTGATCTGCACGGACAAGACGGGAACGCTGACGCGCGGCGAGTTCCAGGTGACGCATCACCTGGTGCTGGCGCCGGGCCTGTCGGAGCGCGAGTTTCTGGAAGCCGCGGTGCTGGCGTGCGAGCGGCATCCGACCGACGCGATGGAACGGGCCATTGCCGCATACGCAAACGCTCGCGGGGTCTCGCTGCAAGACCTCGAGACCCGGTGGTCGCTGATTCGCGACTACGACTTCGATCCGGGCGGCAAGCACATGTCGCATGTGTGGCACGCGCCGGACCTCGACCAGGCCTACCTCGTCGCGGCGAAGGGCGCCGTCGAAGGCATCCTCGCCCACACGGAACTCGGCGCGGTGGCGCGGCAGGCGGTGCTCGACGCGAACGGCCGGCTCGCGGCGCAGGGGCTGCGCGTGCTCGCGCTCGCGGCCCGGCGCACCGACCGGCCCGGCGCCGGCCGCGACGAGGACGAGCGCGATCTCACGGTGTATGGCCTGCTGGGTTTCCAGGATCCGCTTCGCCCCGAAGTGACGGCGGCAGTGGCCGAGTGCCAGCACGCCGGCATCCGCATCGTCATGATCACCGGCGACCACGCCTTGACCGCGCATGCGGTGGCCGAAGCTGCCGGCATCCTGCACGATGACGATCTGATCATTACCGGAGACGAGCTGGCCGCCCTCGGCGAGGCCGACCGCGCGGCGCGCATCAATCGCGCCGCCATCTTCGCGCGCATCAACCCCGAGCAGAAGTTTCTCATTGTCAACGGGCTGAAAAGCGCCGGCGCCGTCGTGGCGATGACGGGAGACGGCGTCAACGATGCGCCCGCGCTGCGCCGTGCCGACATCGGCATCGCCATGGGCCAGCGGGGCACCGACGTCGCCCGCGCCACCGCGGACCTCGTGCTGCTCGACGACAACTTCGCCTCGATCGTGGAGACCGTTCGCCAGGGCCGCCACATCTTCCAGAACATCCAGCGCGCGTTTCTCTATCTGATTGCGTTTCACATCCCCATCATCGTGCTGGCGATCTGGGCGCCCCTGGCCGGCGTGCCTCTCGTGCTCCTGCCGATCCACCTCGTGTGGCTGGAGCTCATCGTCCATCCGGTCTCGGCCATCGTGTTTCAAGCGGAGCCGGCGGCGGCCGGCATCATGAACCGACCGCCGCGAGATCCCGCGGCGCCGCTGCTGCCGCGCGCGGCGGTGATGCGCTCCGCGACCTCCGGCGGCGTGCTCGCCGTGACGAGCTTCGCGGTCTACTGGTGGCAGTGGGAGTCGCTCGGCGAGGCTCAGGCGCGCGCGTTGACGCTCATCGTGCTGCTGTCCGGCTACCAGGTCCTGATGTTTGCCGAGCGACAGGCGTTGCCGGCGGTCGCCTTGGCGCTGATTCCGCGGACCCTCGTGTTCTGGACCGTCTGGTGCGCCAGCGCGGTCAGCCTGCTCGTGATTCTGTACGTCCCGGCGGCGGCCCAGCTGTTCCGGATCGAGCGCCCCGCGGCCGCACCGGCCGCGATCGGCATCGCGTTGGGAGTGTTGGCGGTGGCGTGGCGCCTGATACCGAGAACATCCAACATGCGGCCGACGTTGAGTGCGCCAATGCTGATTCTGTGACGGATTTCCGCCTTTGACCCAATCCCAGGTGATGTTGGGCCGGGCACGCAGCTTGCAGCGCTTTCACGAGGAAGGTGTAACTGTGAAACTCGTCATTACTACAACTATCGTGGCCACCATGGCGCTGACGCCCCTACTGGCCGCGGACGACGATGCGGCCAAGCGACTTGGCGAGGCGGCGGCAGTCTTCTCAGAGATCATGGACACGCCCGACAAGGGCATTCCCCAGGACCTCGTCAGGAAGGCTCATTGCATCGTGATCGTCCCGGAACTCAAGACGGCGGCGTTCGTCGTCGGCGCCAAATACGGAAAAGGGTTCCTGTCTTGCCGGAACAAGGGCGGCGTTGGCTGGTCTGCGCCCGCGACGGTTCGCATCGAGGGCGGGAGCGTCGGCTTCCAGATCGGCGCCTCCTCGACAGACTTGATCATGCTGATCATGAGTGAACGCGGCGCGGAGAAACTGCTGGAGAGCAAGTTCACGCTGGGCGGAGAGGCCTCGGTCGCGGCAGGCCCCGTGGGACGCACGGCCACGGCTCAAACGGATGCGCAAATGCGTGCCGACATCCTGTCGTGGTCGCGCTCGCAAGGGCTGTTTGCCGGTGTCGCCCTCGAAGGGGCCACATTGCGGCAGGACCTGGATGACAACGCCGAGCTGTATGGCAAGAAGCTCGAGAATCGCCACATCGTGACCTCGGGAGTGCGCCCGCCCGCGGCCGCTGCCAGGCTGATGGCGTTACTGAACAAGTACTCGGTGACCGAACGCCGCGACTAGTCGGGCCGCCTTCGAGGCGTGGCGCTAAAGGGCGCGTTCGGTCATCGCCTTGACAGTCTCCGCGACCTCGCCCGCCCTCGATACCAGGAGCACCGTGGTGCCGCCCTCGACCACCGCGGACCCGCGGGGGGCCTCGATGCTGCCGTCCGCCTTGTACAACGCGGCGAACACGCAGGACGCGGGAAAGCCCGGGAGCGCGACGAGTTCCATGATGGTCTTGCCGGCCGCGGCGCTGCCCGCCGGAACGGTCAGCTCGAAGGCGATGGCACTGCCGTTGCCGAGCAGCATCGCGTGCCGGATCGCATCGTGCTCGATCGCGGTCGCCACCGATCCGGTGATGAGGTCGGTCTCCGACAGGACGCGGTCGATGCCGGCCGCGTTGTAGACGCTCCGATAGGCGTTGTCGCGCATGCGGACCATCACGCGCTCGATGCCGGCGGCGCGGGCGAGCAGGGCGACCGCGAGGTTGTCGGCGTCGCGCCGCAGCATGGCGACCACCACGTCGCTCTGCGCGATGTCGGCTTCGTGGAGCACGGCGGCAATCGTGGCGTCGCCGGTGAGCGCCACCAGGCCGTATTGCGCCGAGGCGCGCCGGGTGACGGCCTCATCGCTGTCGATGATGGTGACCGCGTGTCCGATGCGGGTAAGGTGCGTGGCCACTTCGAGGCCGGCGCGTCCGGCGCCAACAATAACGATCTTCATCGGCTTTCCTTCTCGTGATCGTGGTGGTCGCTCGCCACCGCCTCGAGGATCTGCTTGTCCAGCCCGGCCACGTGCCGGCCGGCCGTGCCATCCGAAATCAGGCCGCGCCGGGCGGCGTCGAGAATGGCCGCCTTGCGCGCCGCGAGCACGGCGGGCAGCGACACGTTGGCGTGGGAGTCTTCGCCGGCCCGGCGCAACGCCAGCTCGGCGTCGATGATGGAACGCTGGAATTCCGCCCAGCGTTCCGCATGTTCGTGGCGCGAGATCAGGCCCGATGCCAGCAGGCTGTCGAGCTCGGTCTGGCCGCGGCGGGCGCCGATCAGGATCGCCCGGCAGTCGTCGGCCAGTTCGTCCTGGATTCCTGCGGCGACTCCCATCCACGTCAGGAAGCGGCGGAAGGGCAGCGCCTGCGTCACCAGTGTCACCAGGGTTACGCCGAACACGATCGCGACCAGGCGGGGCCGGTAGGGGACGCCCTGCGGCAACGACAGCACGGCCGCCATCGACAGTGCGCCCTTGACGTTGCCGAACACCATCACGTGCTGCCAGCGCCAGGGGACGCGCTCCCCGGCCAGGTGCAGCGCGCCGAAGCAGCCGTAGACGGCCACCGCGCGGCCGGCGTGCAACGCGATCACGGCCAGGATGATGGGCCACGCTTCCTGCAGCAGCAGCTCGAAGCGCAACTGCATGCCAACCAGCAGGAACAGCCAGACGTTGATCACGAACGCGGCGAATTCCCAGAAGCCCTGGAGTGCCAGCACGCGCGACGGCTCGAGCCGGGCCCGCATCTCGTGCCCGACCAGCACGCCGGCGATCACCACTGCGATGACCGCCGAGCCGTGCAGTCGCTCGGCGATCAACGAGGTCGCGAACACGGTGACGATCGACGACAGCAACGCGGTGAGGTCGTCCGGCGCGCGCCTGAGCACGAGCATGCCCAGTGTGCCGAAGACGCCGCCGAGCAGCGTGCCGAAGACGATGGCAATCACCAGTTGGCGGCCGATCTGAGCGGGATCGGCATGACCCTGCAAGACCACCGTGGCGGCGACGCTCACCAGCACCAGCGCGGTGCCGTCGTTGAACAGGCTTTCGCCTTCCATGATCGCGGCCAGGCGATGCGGCACGCGCACGCTGCGGAAGGCGAGCAGCACGCTGACCGTATCGGTGATCGCCAGCACCGCGCCCAGCAGCATCGCCACCGGGAACGGCAGGCCGATCGCCCAGGCCGCGATCACCGCCGTGGCCACCAGCGACAGCAGCACACCGGGGAGCGCCAGCGTCAGGATCGGCCGCGCCGCCTGCTGCATGCTGACGTCATCCGCCGACAACGCCCCCTGGAAGATCAGGACCGGCAGGAACACCAGCAGCACGACGGTCGGGTCCATCGGCGTGTCGGGCAGCACGTTCATCAGCATCAGCAGCAGGCCGACGACGACCAGCGCGACGTTGTAGGGAATGCTGATCCGCTTGGCGATGATGGCCACCGCGGAGCCGATCGCCAGGACGACCAGCAGTTGTTCGAAGTAGGCGAGCATCCTAGGCGCGGTCCGGTTTCAGCGTGTCGTTGGTGCACGCCGGGCAGATGCTGTGGGTGAACTCCGCGGCGGTGTGACGGGACACGTAGGCCTCAACCTGCGTCCAGTAGCCCTGATCGTCGCGAATCTTCTTGCACCAGGCGCAGATCGGCAGCATTCCCCTCAGCGTCTGGACCCGATCGAGCGCGTCGGACAGCGTCTCGGCTTGCGCCCGCAAGCGCGCCTCCGACTCGTGCTTCAGGCGGTACCGCGCGTAGAGCGCCGCGAGGCTGATGATGACCAGGCCGGTGATGACGCCCAGCGCGGTGCGGGTCGTCCGCTCCCGCGAAAGCTCGCCGTCGCGCAACGCGCCTTCTTGTTCGAGGACCAGGATCTGGCGCTGCTGGCGCTCGGCCTCCTGGGCCACCTGCAGGCGCTGAAAGCGTGCGGCGTTCTCGACGCTGAACATCCGGTCGCGCGCCTCCTGCTGCTCGAGCTGGTGCCGGTACGCGGCCTGGTAGTCGCCGCGTGCCGCCTCGACCTCGGCCAGCGCCTTGAGCGCGTTCGATCGCATGAGCGGCGCGTCGATGCGGCCGCCAAGGGCCAGCGCGCGGTTGAAGGCGGCCGTGGCGCTGGTGAGGTCCCTCATGCGGCGATAGACGTCGCCGAGGTTCAGCTCGGTCGCCATCTCGCCGCGCTCGTCGCCGGCCTCGCGCCGCAGGGCCAGCGCGCGTTGGTAAGTCCGTAGCGCGGCCGCCGGGCTGGTCTGCGCTTCCACCTGGCCGATCGCGTTCAGCGACACGCCCATGGCGCGATGGTCACCCAGTTGCTCGCGAATCGCCAGCGCGCGCTGGTACGCCGCCAGCGCCGCCGCGTAGTCGTGCTTCTCGAAGTGGACCAGGCCGATGTTCTGGTGCGAATACGCCTCGCTCGCCTTCATGCCCAGCTCGATCTTGATGGCGAGTCCCTGCTGGTGCCGCGCCAGGGCCCGGTCGTACTCGCGCATGTTGCGGTGCACGTTGCCCAGGTTGTTGAAGGAGTAGGCAAGGCCCTCCTTGTCGCTGGTGCGCTCGCGAATCGCGAGGGCCTTCAGGTGGTAGTCGAGGGCCTCGGGATAGCGCGCCGCGTCGGCTTCGGTCAGCCCCAGCGTGTTGTAGCCCTGCGACTCACCCCACTCATCGCCGGCCTGCACATACAGGCGCACCGATTCGAGGGCGTTCTGCCGGGCGAGGTCGAGCAGGCTCTGGCTGCGGTAGCCGTAGGCGACGTAGTTGAGCGCTTCGGCTTCCCCGCGCACGTCGCGGGCCGCACGGGCCGCTGACCGGGCCTTCAGCGCCAGCGCCAGCGACTTGTCCGGGTCGGTGTCGCTCAGCGCCTTGGCTTCGGCATTGAGCGAGGCGACCGGCCCGGTCGCTCCCGGTTGGGCCAGGGCCTGGCCCGCCGCCACGGACACCAGCACGCAAGCAAGCAGAAGGCGCATGCCGCAAGGATGCCTCATCGGGGGCCCGGATCACTAGCTACGTATTCTCGGGGAGGACGGCATACGCCCGCGCGCATGTACGTCGAGAGCAGCGGTCCGTCACGTCACGAACCAGGCGCTGAGGCTATTGACTACTGCGATCTCGAATGACTTTGGCCAGCCCGAGCAGACGCGAGCTGAGGCGGGGCCCCGAGCGTTCGACCGCGTCCACGTTGATGGCGAAGCGCATGCGTCCGCTTTCGACGTAGAGCTCGATGATGCCACCCGATTCCGCGAAGCCTCGGTTGTCGCTGACCGTCAGGACCGGCGCCGTCCGGACCGCGGTCAGTCCGCTCGTCGCCTGGCGGATCTGGGCCTCGGCGACGAACAGCACCTGGCAGCCGGGCCACTCGGTGCTGTCCTTCGGCCGCCCGAGCTCGAGGGAGTGGCCGTTGATGCTCTGTCCGCGGACGGTCTCGGCGAACGCCGCACCGATGCCGTCGTCCCCGACAATGCAGACGACGATCGGTAGGCCCGGCGCCAGCGCCGGCCATTCCGTAAACTTGGCAAAGTTGTAGATGAAGGCCGCCTTGACGGCTGCGCCCGGCGCGACCTGGGCGTGAAGGTCGACCGCCATCACGGGCGTGAGCAGGCAGGTGGCCATCACGATGCCGGCAAGGCCGGGCGCCCCGAGATGCCCACGCCTGGCGGTCGTCATTGGAAGGTCCATCGCACCCGAATGCTGGCGCTGCGGGGCACTTTGGTCGTGAGCAACGCCGGTTCGGTCAGGAGGAACTCGAAATGCGCCTTGTCAAGGAGGTTCTGTCCAATGGCCACGAGCGAGAGCCCGGACGTGAACTTCCATTCTGCGTAGACATCCGCTCGCGTGTACGAATCAACCTGCAATAGCTCCAGCGGGCCCACGTGGAAGACGGCGAGGTCGAGCGTTCCGCGCGTGCCCACCGAGAACCCTGACCGCACCTGCCATTGCCCCCGCGGCGCGCTCCCGTCTTCAAGAGCGCCGTCGGGATCCCCGCTCGCCGGGGACAGATCCGGCGTCAGGTGGAACCGCGAGTAGCTGGCTTCGAGGCGCCAGGCAGGGACCGGGTCCCAGTGAGCCGCGATCTCGAAACCGCGAGTCGTCGCCTTGAGCTCGTTGCCGAGCGTCGTAATGACCTCGACGCGCGGCGACGGAATGAACCGGACGACGGGCGGGTTTGGTTCGAGGGTGCGCAGGTCGTCGTAACGACCGGCGAATCCGGTCGCATCGATTGATGCGGAGGAACCGATCGTGAGCCGGTACCCGACTTCGGCATCGATGAACTGCTCGGTTCTAGCTGCAGGATTCCCCAGGACCGTGACGAAGAGCGGGAATCCGCCCGGGCCCGGCGCCGGGGGTAAGTCGTCTCTGAGGCCGCGATCGATCAGCGACGGCGTTCGCAAGGCGCGAGACGCGGCGGCCCACACACGCTGGCGAGGCCGGGCCCTCCACATCAGGCGCGCGGTGGGCTGCACACCCATACCCGAATACGAGTCGTACTGCACCTGGCTGCCAAGGATGAGCGCCAGCCGGTTCGAGAGCAGCGCGATCTCGTCCTGAACGAAGCCGGTCACCAGCGACGCGTTGTCTTCGGGCGGAATCAGCAAGAACTCGCCGTTGCCGTCGAATCGTTCGCTGGTGAACCGGTAGCCCGCGCCGGCAATCAGTTGGTGACGCGCACCGAGCCGCATGGAGTATTGCGTGTCGACGTCGAACGCGTGCCGGCGGAATTCACCAACGGGTTCGTGCCGGCCCGCGACATCGACGAACGACTGGATCTGCATCGACGCGCCGCTGTCGCGCGTCTTGGTCCATCTTCCCAGGATGTAGCTGCCCCAGGTTTCCGTCGGATCGCTGAAAAACGCTTCTTGCGCGGCCGCTTGCGGGTCCGGATTGGGCCAGAGGCCCCGTCCACGGCCGGCTTCGATGCCACCCATCAGCGTAAACGCCCCCGGGCTCTTTCCCAAGTCGACCCGGAATCCTGTGGCGACGCTGTCGGAGCCGTCGCTCTTGTCCGAGCCCGGAGTGTCCGACGATTCATCCCGGGCGGTCCACTGGCCGTGGAGACGGTAATGCGCCGAACCGAGCGACCCGCCGTAGCGCACGGCTCCCTGTTGCGCGGAACTCCCACCGTCGAGACGAACGAGTCCGCCCTGTGTGTCGGCGGCCGTCTTGGTGACGATGTTGATGACACCGTTCATCGCGTTGGCGCCCCAGAGGGCCGCCCCCGGACCGCGAATGACTTCGATCCGATCGATGTCGTCCAGCATCAGGTCGCCGACTTCCCAGAACACGCCGGAGAACAACCGGTTGTAGATGCTGCGGCCGTCGACGAGTACCAGCAACTTGTTCGAGTACAACCCGTTGAACCCGCGCACCGACACGGCCCACTTGTTGAAATTGCCCTGCGCGACGTTGACGCCGGGCGCCAGCCGCAGCAGGTCCGGGATCGTGCTCATGCCAGAACGACGAATGGCGTCGTGCGTGATCACGTAAATCGCAGCCGCTGCGTCCGAGGCGGGCTGTTCCCGTCGCGACACCGACGTGATTTCGATCCGCATCAGGTCCTCGAGCGACATCTCACTGAGGTCCGGCGGACGGGTCTGTGCGAGGCCCGGCGACGCGACGGACAGGACGAACAACGCGAGCAGGACGAGCCGGCTCATCGGCGCCCTGTTGTCGCGGCTCGCCAAACGAGGAGAAGCCTCTCCCATCTCGCCCGCTGCGCGGCGAGACGCCACGACTGCAGAGCTTGGATCGAGGGACCTCATATCGACAAGGCTGCCACTTGCCCCGGTCTCGAAGTGTTCAATAGGGCACAGGGGATTTTGCGGCCGATTCCCGGCACGCGAAAAGGGCGTTCGCGTATGTGCTTGCGGGCCGTATACTTAGAGGTCAGCTGGTGAGGTGGCCGAGAGGCTTAAGGCGGCGGTTTGCTAAACCGTTGTAGGGATTTAAACCCCTACCCAGGGTTCGAATCCCTGCCTCACCGCCATCATTCGGCCTGCGGCCTCATTCGTCGGCTCGGCAGGTCTTCGGGTTCAATGGCCAGCGCTTCGCGCCGGCCATAGTGCGAATCCCTCGACAATCGCCACCATTCGGCCTTCGGCCTCACTCGCGGTTCGGCAGGTCTTCGGGTTCAATGGGCCGTCGGGCTTCGCCCTCCGGCCCACAGCGCGAATCCCTCTGGCTCGCCATCGGGCGGCCTTCGGCCTCCCTCGGCTCGCGGGTCGGGCTCAAATCAACAAGTCGCCAACTCACCAGATCGCGAAATTCGCGATCACCTGGTGGCCGGCGTTGCTTTGGGCAGCGCGCGCCTTGGCAGCATCTGCTCGCGGTTCGCGGCGTGGTACAGGAACGCCGCGGTGATCGCCGCGTTCTTCATCAGGTCGCCCGCGATCAGCTGGTCGTAGACGTCGAGGCTGGAGTGGTGCGTGCGGCTCGAGTACTGCACCGGGTCCTGGATGAACTGGAAGCCGGGCAGGCCCACCGCGTGGAAGGCCTGGTGATCGGTGCCGCCGGTGTTGCGAATGGTCAGGTCGGTCATGCCGATGTTGCGGAACGGTTCCATCCACGCGCGGAAGATGGGCGCCACAGCCTCGTTGCCTTGCAGGTAAACGCCGCGATAGGCGCCGGTGCCGTTATCCATGTTGAAGTAGCCGGCCAGCTTGGCGTGCTCGGGCTTCAACTGCATGTTGGCGGGATCTGCGAAGTGGGCCTTCACGTACTCGCGCGAGCCGATGAGGCCCTGCTCTTCACCCGTCCACAAGCCGAGGCGCACCGTGCGGCGCAGCTTGACGCCGGACTGCTTCAGGATGCGCATCGCTTCCATCATCACCGACGAGCCCGAGGCGTTATCTACCGCGCCGGTGCCCGCGTGCCACGAATCGAAGTGGGCGCCGAGCATCACGATTTCGTCCGCCTTGTCGGTGCCGGGAATCTCGGCGACGATGTTGAACATGCCGAGGTTGGCGTCGTGGAAGGTGTTGCGCACGTCCACCTCGATGGTGACCGGCGTGCCCTTTTCCACCATGCGCGCCAGCCGGTTGTAGTGCTCGGTGGCCACCGACAACTGCGCCGGCACCGGCGGGTCCTTCGGGTTGCGCGGACCACCGCCGCCGGTGAGCACGCTGCCGCTGTCGCCGCGGCCGTTACCCGGCTCGAGCACGGCCACCACGCCTTCGGCCAGCAGGAACGCGTTGCGCTTCGCGGCGAACGCCTGCGCCTGGCCGGGGTTGAAGTTGCCCTGACCGCGCGCCGGACCCACTTCCTGCTGCTGCATGCCGGTGAGGTCGGTGTCGGTGAAGCGCCTGGCGGGCGCGTCCCACAGCGGCGCCACCGGACGCGCGGCCTGCAACAGGACGACCTTGCCCTTCAGCTTGCCCCGGAACTTGTCGAGGTCGGCATCAGCCGCCATCGGCGCGAGCACCACGTCGGCGGTGATCGCGGCGCCGGTGCCCGGCGTCCACGCCCTGGCATAGGCGACGACCGGCCACGGGGTCGGCTTGATCACGTGGACCACGGTGCGCTCGTTGCTCCAGCCGCGCCCGAATTCGGCGCCCCAGGCCTCCTGCTTGACGTTGGCGAGACCCCACTCGGACAGCTTCTTCACGGTCCAATCGGCGGCGGCGCGCATCTGCGGTGAGTTGGTGAGCCGCGGCCCGTGGACCTCGGTGAGCCACCACGCGGTGTCCATCACCTGCGAGCGATCGAAGGCCTCTTCCTTGATGCGCTGGATGGCCTGGAGATCAACCGATTCCCCCGACTGCGCCGACAGGGCCAGAGCCCCCGTCATGACCAGGGCCACGCACGCTACCGGCAGCAACAACGCTCGTCGTCTCGTTACCATGTCATCCTCCAGGGGCAATTTCACCCTTGGAGTGTACCTTGGGAGCCAGTTCCGGCGTCCGCGCAACCACCTTGCGCCCACGGACCTCAGCCGATACGCTTCACCCACGTGCGCGAGATTTCCGCCCTGACAACCTCCCTGCGAGCCTGGTTTACCGCCCACGACCGGGTCGGGGTGGTGGTGCTCAACCTTGCCGTGGCGCTACTTGCGTGGGGGCTGGCCGAACTGGTGCTGTTGCCGACTATCGGTGGCCGCACCGCCACGCCGATCTGGCCACCCGTCGGCCTGGCCGTGGCCATCACCTACATCGGCGGTTTCCGCCTGCTGCCGGGCGTGGTGCTCGGGTCGTTCCTGGTCAACTATCCCCGGTTCGCACTCCAGTGGTCGGTTTTCATGGCCCTGGCGCAGGTGGTCCAGCCAATCCTGGTCGTCCGCATCCTGCGCGCGCTGAAGTTCGACGAGCGTCTCGAGCGCGTGCGCGACCCGATCATCCTGTCCCTGGTGGCCGGCCCGGCCGGCGCGTTGGCGGCCGCCGTGATCGTGGTCGGCATCAGCTTCGTCGCCGGCACCGTCTCCGCAGGGGAGTTCTTCTACCAGCTCACCCTGTGGTGGCTCCGTGACTGGCTGGGAACCGTGGTGACCGCGACGTTGATACTGGCGTGGTTCAGGGGCCGCCGCACGGTGTGGAAGTGGCCGCGCGTGGCCGAGGCCCTCGCGCTCCTGGTCACCCTGTGGGCCGGCGCGCAGGTCATGTTCGGCCTCTGGGGCATGTTCGCGGATCGCGACGTGCCCGTCGGGTTCGTGTTCTTCCCGATTGTCGGCTGGGCCGGGCTCCGCTTCGGCGCCCGTGGTGCCGCCACCGTCGTGGCGCTGATCTCGGCGGTCGCCGTCGCCATTGCCGGCATGGGCGTCGGCCCGTTCGCCACCTTCCCGGTCGCGTTCACGCAGTTCCTGTTGTTCGCCTTCCTGGGGCTGGGGTCGCTCAGCGGCCAGTTGCTGGCGGCGATCATGGCGGAGCGTGACGACGCGCTCGAGCGGCGGCTGCTGCTCGAAGAGCAATTGCGGCACTCGCAGAAAATGGAGGCCGTGGGCCGGCTGGCCGGCGGCATCGCCCACGACTTCAACAACCTTCTCACCGCGATCATCGGCTACACCGAAATCGTGCTGACCTCGCTCGACCCCAAGGACGAACGGCGCGCCGACGCCGAAGAGATCGGCCGCGCCGCGATGCGCGCCGCCGACCTGACGCGCCAGATGCTCGCGTTCAGCCGCCGCCAGGTGCTGCAGCCGAAGGTCATCGACCTCAACACCGCGTTGGGCAAGGTGGAACCGATGCTGCGCCGCGTGATTGGCGAAGACATCGTGATGACGGTCACCGGCAAGGCGACGACGCCGCACGTCCGCGTCGACCCCGGCCAGGTGGAACAGGTGGTGATGAACCTGGTCGTCAACGCGCGTGACGCCATGCCGCAGGGCGGCCGCCTCACCGTGGAAACCGCCGACGCCGTCCTCGACGAGGCCGCGGTGGCGGATCAGCCGGACGTCAAGCCCGGCCCCTACGTGATGCTGTCAGTGTCTGACACCGGCGTCGGCATGCCGCCGGAAGTGCGCGCCCGTATCTTCGAGCCGTACTTCACCACCAAGGACGTCGGCAAGGGCACCGGCCTCGGCCTCTCCACCGCCTACGGCATCGTTCGGCAGAGCGACGGCCACATCTCGGTGTCGAGCGAGCTCGGTCTCGGCACGACTTTCCGCATCTACCTGCCGCGCGCGGAAGCGCCGGCGCCGGCGCCGGTGGATCCGTCGGTCGAGAAAATGCCCGAGGGCACCGAGCACATCCTCCTGGTGGAAGACGACGCCTCGGTCCGCCGGCTGTCGAAGGAACTGCTGTTGCGACTGGGCTACTCAGTGACGGAGGCCGCATCCGGCCGGGCCGGATTGGCGCTGGGCAGTGACGACACGCGGCATTTCGACCTGGCGCTGTGCGACGTCATCCTCGGCGACATGAGCGGACCGGCGGTGGCCGAAGCGCTGCGCGCGTTGCGCCCATCGATTCGCGTCCTGTATATGTCGGGCTACATGGACGAGGCCATCGTCAAGACCGGCGTGCTGGATGAGGGCCAGCCCTTCCTGCAGAAGCCGTTCACGCCGATGCTGCTCGCGAAGAAGATTCGCGAGGTGCTGGACGAGCCCGAGACCGGGAACCTGTGATCGACGAGACCATCTCGCACTACCGCGTGCTGTCGCGCCTCGGCGCGGGCGGCATGGGCGTGGTCTACGAGGCGGAAGACACCCGCCTCGGTCGCAAGGTGGCCATCAAGTTCCTGCCCGACGAAGCCGGCTCCGACGGCGACGCCGTCCAGCGCTTCCTCCGCGAAGCGCGCGTCATCTCCAGCCTCAATCACCCGCACATCTGCACCCTCTACGACATCGGCGAGCACAACGGCCAGCAGTTCATGGTGATGGAACTGCTCGACGGCCAGACGCTGAAGGATCGCGTCGCCAGGGGCGCGCTGCCGCCCGATGACGTGCTGGAGCTGGGCGCGCAAATGGCGGACGCGCTGGACGCCGCGCACGCGCAGGGCGTGATCCACCGCGACATCAAGCCGGCCAACCTCTTCATCACCCGGCGCGGCACGCTGAAGGTGCTCGACTTCGGCGTCGCCAAGTTGAGCAAGGCGGCGCGCGGCCACGAACATCTCGACTCCACCGTCGGCGCCACCGATCAACTGACGACGATGGGGACGACGATCGGGACGGTGTCGTACATGTCGCCCGAGCAGGCGCGCGGCCAGGAGATTGACGCGCGCAGCGACGTGTTCTCGGCGGGCGTCGTGCTCTACGAAATGGCCACCGGCCAGCTGCCGTTCCCCGGCGCGACGGTGGCGACGATCTTCGAGGGCCTGCTCACCAAGCAACCCGTGCCGCCGTCGCAGGTGCGTGCCGGCGTGTCACCGGAGTTCGACCGCATCATCGACAAGGCGTTGGAGAAGGACCGTGAGACGCGTTACCAAAGCGCCGCCGAGCTGCGCGCCGACCTGAAGCGGTTGAAGCGGACGACCGAGTCGGGAGCCACCGCTGCCGCAAGGGTGCCCGTCAGGGCCGCGACGGCCAATGTGGCGTCCGGCTTTAGCCGGACCGTGCCGGCCGCTCAGGCGGCAGCGCCCGCCCCAGCCTGGCGCAAGCGGGTTCTCGTGGGCACGCCACTGGTGATGGTCGCGCTCGTTGGCGGCTTCTTCTTGTATCGATCGATCACCACGCCGGCGCTGACCGGGAAAGACACCGTGGTGCTGTCGTCGGTCGTGAACCGCACCGGCGACACCATGTTCGACGACACCCTCGGGGAGGCGCTGGCGCTGCAGCTGCGGCAGTCGCCGTTCCTGAACGTGGTGCCGGACCAGCAGGTGCAGTCCACGCTGCGGTTGATGGGGCGCGAGCCGATGACGCCGATCACCGCCGAGGTGGGACGCGAAGTGTGCCAGCGCGCCGGCGCCAAGGCGCTGCTGGGCGGCACCATCGCCATGCTCGGCTCCGCCTACGTCGTCACGCTCAACGCCCAAGACTGCGTCGACGGCCGGGTGCTGGCGGAAGAGCAGGTGCAGGCCAGTTCGAAAGAGACGGTGCTGGCGGCGCTCGGCGGCGCGGTGTCGGTGTTTCGCGAGAAGCTCGGCGAGTCGCTTGGATCCATTCAACGCTACGACGCGAAGATCGAGGAGGCCAGTACGCCCTCGCTCGAAGCGCTCAAGGCCTACAGCCAGGGCCTGCGCACGCGGCGCACCAGCGGCGATTTCGATTCGGTGCCGTTCTTCCGCCGGGCGGTCGAACTCGATCCCGAGTTCGCGCTGGCCTACGCGCGCCTTGGCACCGTCTACTCGAATCTCGGCCAGTCCGACGAAGCGCGCAAGATGACGGCCAAGGCCTACGAGTTCCGCGCCAAGGTGAGCGAAGTAGAGCGCTTCTACATCGAGGCGCGCTACTACACGACGGCGGCGCCCGACGTGCAGAAGGCCCTCGACGTCTATCGCGTGTGGCTGTCGGCGTATCCCAACGACTACACCGCGCTGGCGAATTCGGCGTTGCTGCTCAAACAGCGCGGCGACGCCGCGGAGGCGTTGCGCAACCAGGAAGCCGCCACCCGCGTCGCGCCGGATCAGCCGATTGCGTGGGGCAATCTCGGCGACACCTACTTCAGCCTTGGCCGCTACCCCGAGGCGAAGGCGGCGTTTGACACCGCGCTGAAGCTACAGGACTCGGTGGGGTCACACGCCAGCCTCTTCACGCTGGGCATCCTGACCGGCGACCAGGCGCTGGCCGACGCGCAGGTCGAAGCGATGCGCGGCAAGCGCGAAGAGGCGGACTTCCTCGGCGTCCGCGTCCAGGCCTCGGCGTTTCTCGGCCGCCTGAAGGAAGCGGCGGCCTTCGCCACCGAGTGGCAGGCGCGGATGGACGCCGCCAGCCGCCGGACACAGACCGGCTCGGGCCTGATGTCGCTCGCGATCAGCGAAGCGCTGGTTGGGCTCACCGATGCAGCCCGGGCGCGGGTGGCTGCCGCGCTCGACGACGAGCTGCTCACGGTGGACAACATCGACGAACGGCTCGTGGTGGCCGCAGTCAACGCGGATGCGACCGAAGCTCGCGAGTTGTTGCCGCCGGCGATTGAGCAACTCCGGAAGCGCACCGGCACCGGCCCCGAAGCCGCCGCCGGCGAACGCGCGCTGAGGGCGCTGGCGTTTCTCGGCGAGGGCAAGGCGGCCGAGGCGATCTCGCTGCTCGAGCCGGTGACGTTCGATGCGCAACATGGCGAGCAAGTCACCATCTGGACGATCGCCCACGTCCAAACCAGGGACTGGCCTGCGGCCATCAAGGGCCTGAGCTTCATGGTGGACGACAAATCGCAGCGCGGCCTCGGCACCACCAGGGCCTACGCGATGGTGTCGCTGGCGCGCGCGCAGGCGGAGGGCGGGCAGAAAGATGAGGCCCTCAAGACCTATCAGCGGTTCTTCGACTTCTGGAAAGACGCCGACCCGGACGTGCCGCTGCTCATCCAGGCCCGCGACGAGTTCGCCAGGCTCAGCTCATAGTCCGCCTGAAGGCGGACGCCACATCAACGAATGGTCTTCGGGGCTTTCTGCCCTTCGGGGATCAGCGTCGTGTAATTCTGATCCGCCATCGCCCTCTTGAGATCCTCGCGCGATCGCTGAATCAGCTCAGGTGAGCGATACAGATCGATCGCCGACGCGGCAATCGCCTTGGCGGCCACCATCATCCCCTTCTCGCCGATGCTCGTGCCGGTGCACGCGACGATCTGCCAGCTGTGTCCCGGCGCGCCGTAGGTGTGAGTGGCGGCGGTGAACTGGCCGACCGGGAAGAACCAGGTGAGGTCGCCGACGTCGGTGGAGTGCGTGCCCTGGCTCGGTGGCCCGGCGGGCAGCGCCTCGACGCGCTCGGCGAGGGCGAGCGCCGGCTGCGGCTTGAGGTCCTTCTGGGTCGCGCGCGCGAACGCCTTCTCGCGCTCGTCGAATTTGGGCGCGCCCACCAGCTCCAGGTTCTTCTGGATTACCTCCACCAGCGTGCGGTTGGGCAGCACCTCGTGCATGTCGGCGTCCACGCGCGTTTCGACCAGCTTCGTCCGGCTCATCGCCGCGGCGGCGCGGGCAATCTCGCTGAGCCACACGAAATACTCCTCGACGTCGGTGTGCTTGTTGGCGCGCAGGTAGTACCAGACTTCCGCTGACGGCGGCACCACGTTGGGCTGCCCGCCGCCGTTGGTGATCACGTAGTGGATGCGGGTGTCTTCCTTGACGTGCTCGCGCATGTAGTTGACGCCCACGCTCATCAGCTCCACCGCGTCGAGCGCGCTCCTGCCCTGGTACGGCGAGACCGAGGCGTGCGAGGCGAGGCCTTCGAACTTGAACTTCACCGACACCATCGCCTTGGAGTAGTCCCACGCCGCGGCGGTGGAGTCGCCGGCGTGCCACGCGAGGATGGTGTCGACGTCCTTGAAGATGCCTTCGCGCAACATGTAGGTCTTGCCAATGCCGGTCTCTTCCGCCGGCGTGCCGAACAGCTTGACCGTGCCCTTGATGGCGCCGGAGGCGAGCGCCTGCTTGATGGCGATGGCGGCGCCGCTGCTGGCCGTGCCGAACACGCTGTGGCCGCAGCCGTGCCCGGCCATCACGCCGGTCCGCGACGAGCGTTCCGGCGACGCGTCTTGCGACAGCCCCGGCAGCGCGTCGAACTCGGCCAGTATGCCAATCACCGGCTTGCCGGTGCCGTAGCTCGCCACGAACGCCGTGGGCATGTTCGCCACGCCCGCCTCGACGGTGAAGCCGTTGTCGCGGAGCAGGGCCTGCAACTCGGCGGACGACTTCGTTTCCTCGAGCCCCGTCTCCGCCCACGTCCAGATGTTGCGGTTCACCCGGTTGAGGGTGGACGCGTTGCTGTCGATCCAGCCGAGCGCGGCGGTCTTGGGATCCGACTGCGCCGACGTCTGGATGCCGATCAGGATCAACGTGGCCGCGAGAAAGAGCTTCGTCATGGCAGAGATAATAGCCCACGGGATCGGCCACAGCGACCCGTCGTCTGTCTTCTCTGCGTCTCTGTGCTCTCTGTGGCCAATGTTCGTGGCATGCTAGGCGGAATGGCGAAACGGTTTCTCGTGGTTGTTCTCATTCTCCTGGTCCGCTCGACAGCGTGGGCGCAGGCGCCGGTTGAATACAAGCTCTCGTTCCCCGCGCCGGAGCATCGCTGGATGCAGGTGGAAGCGAAGTTCGCCGCGGTGCCCGCGGGAGTGCTGCAGGTGCGGATGGCGCGGACCTCGCCGGGCCGCTACGCCCTCCACGAGTTCGCCAAGAACGTGTTCGACGTCTCGGTGGTCAACGGCAAGGGCCAGCCACTGACGGCCGCTCGTCCGGATCCCCACCAGTGGGACATCGCCGGCCACGACGGCACGGTCGTGGTGACTTACAAGGTCTTCGGCGACCGCACCGACGGCACCTATCTCGGCATCGACTCGATGCACGCGCACATCAACATCCCGGCGGCGCTGATGTTCGCCCGCGGGTGGTTCGAGCGACCGGCGCGGGTCACGTTCGTGCAGCCGTCCGGCAAGTCGTGGAAGGTGGCCACGCAGTTGTTCCCGACCACTGATCCGCTGGTCTTCACCGCGCCCAACATCCACTACCTGATGGACAGCCCCACCGACTTCAGCGCCTTCACGCTCCGCGAGTTCACCGTGGACGACGGCCAGAAGCGGAACGGTCCACCGCCGACCTTCCGCATTGCCCTGACCCACGACGGCACCGACGCCGAAGCCGATGCCTTCGCCAAAGACGTCGAGCGCATCGTCCGCGAAGCCGTCCCGGTGTTCGGCGAGCTGCCGCGGTTCGAGACCAACACCTACACGTTCCTGAGCGTGTACTTGCCGTGGGCCAGCGGCGATGGCATGGAGCACCGCAACAGCACGTCGCTCACCAGTTCCGGGGCGCTGCGCAATCCGCAGCAGCGGCAGGGCATTCTCGGCACCGTGTCGCACGAGTTCTTCCACACCTGGAACATGGAGCGCCTGCGCTCGAAGGGCATCGAGCCGTTCGACTTCGAAGAAGCCGACATGAGCGACGACCTGTGGCTCGGCGAGGGCTTCACCAACTACTTTGACGGCCTGATTCTCGAGCGGGCCGGCCTGATGACCATGGATGGATTCATCGGCGACCTGGCGGGCATCATCAACGCCGTCACCTTGAGTCCCGGCCGGCAGTTCCGCAGCGCGATCGACATGAGCCGGCTGGCGCCGTTCGTGGATGCCGCGGTGTCGATCGATCGCACGGCCTGGCCCAACCTGTTCATCTCGTACTACACCTACGGATCGGCGATTGGCTTCGGCCTGGATCTGTCCCTGCGCGATCGATCGGATGGCAAGACCACGGCGGATGACTTCATGAAGGCGTTGTGGGCGCAGTTCGGCAGGCCCGGGCAGAAGGAACCCGGCAAGGTGGCGACGGCCTACACGCTTGACGGGCTGAAAGAGACGCTGGCGAAGGTGTCGGGCGACCGCGGCTTTGCCAACGACTTCTTCAACAAGTTCGTGGAAGGCCGCGAGCTGGTGGATTACACGCGCCTGCTCGGCCGGGCCGGGCTGGTGCTGCGCAAGCGGGCCGCCGGCAAGGCGTTCCTGGGCCAGGTCCAACTGCAAGGCGGTGGCAGCGCCCTGCGCGTGACCGGCCTGGTGCCGTGGGAGACGCCGCTCTACCAGGCGGGCGTCGCGCAGGACGATCAACTGGTGAGCCTCGGCGGCGTGGACCTGACGTCGATGGCGATCTTCGAAGAGGCTCTCTCGAAGCGGAAGCCTGGCGACACCGTGCCGCTGCGTTTCGTTCGCCGGAGCGGCGAGACCGTGAACGGCACGGTCACGCTGGTTGAAGATCCGCGCGTGGAGATCGTGACCGTCGAAAAGGCCGGCGGCACGCTGACCGGCGATCAGCGGAGGTTCAGGGAGTCATGGCTCAACTCGCAAAGACGCTAGCCCTCGTACTTGTCGCCGGCCTAGTGCTGGCCCTGCTCTCCGTCTCGTCCGCCGTAGCTTCAGCGAAGGCGGAAGCCTTGGCGACGGAGGGGCAGGCCATCCGCGCCGTGCCGCGCATCACGATCGACGAGCTCAGGGTGTTGATGGAGGAGAAGGCGGTGGTCGTGCTCGACGTCCGCGAGCCGGCGGCGTTCGAGAAGGGCCGCATTCCCGGTGCGATCAACATCGACTACACGCAGGTGCTGAAGCAGGCGGACCGATTCGCGGGCGAGAAGCGCACGATTGTGGCCTACTGCGCCTGCGCCAACGAGATGACAGCGGCTCGCGCCGCCGTCGACCTGGCGGCGAAGGGCATCCCCGGCGCCAAGGCGCTCAAGGGTGGCTGGGACGGCTGGGTCGCGAGTGGCGAAGCAGTGGAGAAGTAGAGTCCGGCTTTGATGTGGCGTCCGGCTTTAGCCGGACCGAAATTAGCTCACCGCGGGCTCGACCACCTTGGTCGTCCCCTTCACCGCATCCACCTCGACCTCCACACCCATCGGCAGCGTGAACTGTTTGTCGATGTGGCCGATCTGCGCGCCGCTCCACGCCGGCACGCCGAGGGGCTTCACGTGTTCGATCAGCGCGTCCTCGACCGTCAGCGACCCGAATCCGTTCCCGGGATCGCAGTCCATGCCGCCGATGGCGACAAAGTCCCTGCGAGTGGTCATCGTCTCAATCGCTCCTGCTCGTCGGCCATCCACTTGTTCCAGTTGTCCATGGTGACCACGTGATATTCGCCGCGCATGCGGTAATGCCCGAGCCCGCACAGTTGCGAGCAGGCAATGTCCCAGTCGCCGGTGATCGTCGGCGTGAACCACACGCGGGCCGTGGTGCCGGGCACGGCGTCCTGCTTCACGCGCATCTCGTTCAGCGTGAAGCTGTGGATCACGTCGCGGCTCGTCAACTGGATGACCACGGTCCGGTCCACCGGAGTCGTCAGGATGTTCTGCAGCGCCACGTCGTCTTTGGCGGCGGCGTCATCTCGATCGATGCCGATCGGGTTCGACGCGTTGATCATGGCGTTGTCGGTGCGTCCGAACACGCCGTCAGGCCCTGGGTAGTGGATGTTCCAGGCAAACTGCTCGCCGGTCACGCGGACCTCGATCGGCGTCACGCCCGCGGGCGGCGGCGCGACGCGTGCCGACCATGCCGGCAAGGCCTGCGTCGCGAGGATGAACACGTCACCGACAATGACCGCGCCGATCGCGATCGCCGGCCACAGGCCGCGCACGCCGGCTTGGCGCGGCTCCGGATTCGCGCCGCTGCGGAATTTGATCAGGATGACGACGAACAGCGCCAGCCACACGACGAAGATCACGAAGATGTGCCAGTGAATGCTCCGCAGCACCACGTCCAGGGTGGCGGCGTGGGCGGACGCGGCGGCGGGGAGCCAGCGATCGATCATGCCCGTTCCCTGAGGGTCCAGAGCCGCCAGGCGAATCGCGCGATGGCGAGGCCGACGATCGCGGTGACGAGGATCAGCGTGCCGACACCGGCACGGACGCCGGCTGCCAGCGCCGCGCTTTCCGATGGTCCGCAGATGGGGCAGCTCATATGTAGAAGCTCCCGACGAGGGCGAGCCACACGAGATCGACGAAGATCCAGTAGCGGCGCGTCGCCTCGATGCGTGCGGTCCACCGCGCGCGATCATCCGCCTTGATGCGGAACGCCGGTCCCGCCAGCCACCCGGTGAACATGGCACCGGCGAACACATGAACGGCATGAACGGCGCCGAGGGTAAACCAGCAGGCCAGCTGCAGACTGGCGGAGGGCAGCAGGCCCTTTCGGATCATCACCACGTCGTTGAGCAGCTTCACCGCCACGAAGGCGAGGCCGAGCGCGTTGGAGCTGATCAGCCGGATGCGCGTGTCGCCGAACGATGCGCTGGCGCCGATCAGGAGCGCGGTTTCAAGCCAGGGGAACAGCGAAAACGGCTCGGGCCAGCTCGTGGACCCGGTGCGGAGCATCACATAGGCCGAGAACAGCGAGCCGAAGAACATCGCCTCCGAGGATAGGAAGAGCCCCATCCCTAACGCCGATGACGACGTGCCTGTATCCGCCCGGACCACAGCCGCAGAAGGGATGCTTGGGGTCAGGTCACGGAAATCACACTTTGGGATTAACGGGGACAGGTCACCGACCCATTCCAACGTCCTCGCTCCCCACGGGTTGTAGAGCCCTGTCCCCGTTAATCCCAAAGTGTGATTTCCGTGACCTGACCCCAGGCATCCCTTCAGCAGATTAATGAGAAATGGCAACTGGAACACGCCCAGCAGGACGGCCGCCCACGTCATGTGCGCCTGCCACATCAGCGTGGGCTGGGCGAGCGCGTAGCTGGCGCCGGCGTCGTAGAGGCGGCGGTTCACGCCCATCAGGCCGACCACGAACATCGGCATGAAGATCAGGTTCATGCAGACGAACGATCCCCAGAAGTGGATCTTCCCCAGCCGCTCGTCCAGCATGCGCCCGGTGATGCGCGGGAACCAGTGGTAGATGCCGGCGAACAGCGCGAACACCGTGCCCGGCGCTACCAGGTAGTGGAAGTGCGCGACCACGTAGTAGGTGTCGTGCAGCGTGACGTCGCTGGCGGCGAGACCGAGCGGCAGGCCGGTCAGGCCGCCGATGCCGAACATCGGCAGGAACGCCAGGGCGAAGAGCATGGGCGTGGTGAAGCGAATCGAGCCGCCCCACAGCGACATCACCAGCGACGAGATCAACACCACCGACGGGATCGAGATGATCATCGTCGTGATCTGGAAGAAGGTGCTGAGCGACGCGCCCATGCCGCTCAGGAACATGTGATGCGCCCACACCACCATCGACATGCCGCCCATGAACAGCACCGACGCCACCATCAACCCGTAGCCCCACAGCGGACGCCGCGCGTTCACCGTAATCACCTCGGCGACGATTCCCATGGCCGGGAGGATCAGCACGTAGACCTCAGGGTGCGCGAGGAACCAGAACAGGTGCTGCCACAGCAGCGGATTGCCGCCGCCCATCACGCCCTGCAGCGGCATGCCGCCAATCACCAGGCCGCTCGGCATGAAGAAGCTGGTGCCGGCCAGGCGATCCATCAACTGGAAGATGGCCGCGGCCTGCAGGGCGGGGAACGCCAACAGCAGGAGCAACGCCGTGACGAGCTGCGACCACACGAAAAACGGCAGCTTCGTCCACGTCATGCCCGGCGCGCGCCGCTGCACGATGGTGACGAGCACGTTGACCGCGCCGAGCGTGGATGACAGGCCAATCAGGAAGATGCCGACGAGCCAGAAGTCCTGCCCGGCCGTGGCAATCACCGCCAGCGGCACATACGACGTCCACCCGGAGTTCGCGGCGCCGCCCTCGACGAAGAAGCTCGCCACCATGACCAGGCCGCCGGTGAGATACAGCCAGTAGCTCAGCGCGTTGAGCCGCGGGAACGCCATCTCGGGGGCGCCAATCTGCAGCGGGACGAGATAGTTGCCGAACGCACCCGCCGCCAGCGGCACCACGGCCAGGAACACCATCACCGAGCCATGCATGGCCACGAGCTGGTTGTAGAACTCCGGCAGCATGATGCCGCCGGGCGCGTTGGCCTCCCCGAGCATCGGCACCAGCCACGCCGGCAGCGGCTGGCCGGGCCAGGCCAGTTGCCAGCGCATGAGGATCATCAGGAGGAACCCGACCAGGAGGAAACAAAGGGCGGTCAGGCCATACTGCAGCCCCACCGTCTTGTGGTCGGTCCAGCGCACGAAGTTGATTCTAGCCGTGTCGGCTAGAATAACGAGCCATGAAGCGCACCACCCTCGTTGCCCTCGCGGCGGCTTGCCTGCTCGCCGTCATCACCTCCGGGCCGCTCAGCGCGCAGGCGCTGGAGCCGATCCGTTACACGCTGCGCTTTCCCGCGCCGCACACGCACTACGTCGAGGTGGAGGCGAGCATTCCCACGGCCGGCCGGCCCGACGTCGAGGTCTACATGGCGACGTGGACGCCGGGGTCGTACCTGATCCGCGAGTACGAGCGCAACGTCGAGGCGGTGACCGCCGCCAACGGCGCCACCGCGCTGGCGGTGGAGAAGTCGCGCAAGAACCGCTGGAAGATCACCACCGGCGGCGCCCGCACCGTCACGCTGCGCTACAAGGTCTACAGCCGCGAGATGACCGTGCGCAACAACTGGGTGGAAGCCGGCTTCGCCATGATCAACGGCGCCCCGACCTTCCTGACGCTGCCGGAGCGCGCGACGCGAGCGCACGAAGTGAAGGTGGAACTGCCCGCTGCCTGGCAGGGCGTGCAGACGCCGTTGATGCCGGTGGCCGGCGCCGCCAACACGTTCCGCGCCGACGATTTCGACACGCTGGTTGACAGCCCCATCATCATCGGCAACCCGGTGGTCCGCGAGTTCACGGTTGACGGCAAGAAGCACGCGCTGGTGCTCGAAGGCGATCCGTCGCTGTTCGACGCCGATCGCGCCGCCGCCGACGTCAAGAAGATCGTCGAAGCGGGCCGCACCGTGATGGGACCGCTCCAGTATCCGCACTACTACTTCCTCAACATGGTCACCGAGTCTGGCGGCGGACTCGAGCACAAGAACAGCTTTCTCGGCATGTCGGGCCGCTACACCACACGCACGCACCGGTCCTACATGGGATGGCTCGGCCTGGTCGCCCACGAGTACTTTCACAACTGGAATGTGAAGCGCCTGCGCCCGCTGGAACTGGGTCCCTTCGACTACGAGAACGAGAACTACGTGAAGATGCTCTGGGTCGCCGAGGGCTTCACCGACTACTACGGGGAAGTGCTGCCGCGCCGCGCCGGCCTGGCCACCCGCGAAGAGTTTCTCGACGGCCTGTCGGATTCGATCGAGCAGGTGCAGACCACGCCCGGCCGCCTGGTGGCGCCGGTGAACATGGCGTCGTACGACACCTGGATCAAGCAGTACCGCCCGGACGAGAACACTGCCAACACCAGCGTGAACTACTACCCGAAGGGCGCGGTCATCGCCTTCCTGCTCGATGCCAAGATCCGCAAGGGCAGCAACGGCCAGCGCACCCTCGACACCGGCATGCAGTGGGCGATGCAGCGCTACTCCGGCGACAAGGGCTACACGCCGGACCAGTTCTATCAGGTGATGAGCGAAGCGGCCGGCTCCGACCTCAAGGGCTGGTTTGCCAGGGCGGCCGAGTCCACCGACGAACTGGACTACACCGAGGCGCTCGACGTCTTCGGCCTCCGCTTCCGCCCGGTCGACACGCGCGGCGCGCGCGCCTACATCGGCGCCGGCTCGCGCAACGACGCGGGCCGCCTGGTGATCACCTCCGTGCGCCGCGGCACGCCGGCCATTGCCGCCGGTCTCAACGTGGAAGATGAGATTCTGGCGATTGACGACGTGCGCGTGCGCGCGGATGGGCTGGCGGCCCGGCTCGACCAGTACAAGCCCGGCGACAAGGTGACGGTGCTGGTCGCCCGCCGCGACAAGCTCACGAAGCTCGAGGTCACGCTCGGCGCCGAACCGGGCCGGACGTGGCGCCTCGAGGTCTCACCGACGGCCACCGACGAGCAGAAGGCCCGGCTCGCGGCGTGGATCGGGCAATAGGGAAGTTGGAAGTAACGGCTAACAGCTAGAAAACCGCGCGCACCGCCAGCGTTGGGCGCATTTTCAGGGGTTCGTCACGCCTGGAATGCGCCCCGTCCCCACCCGCTCCCAACCTTTCCGGAAGAACTTCCGTCTATTAACGTGGTTATGCAATTCATGCGTTGCGGCGCGCTTGCCGCCCTTGTTCTACTCGTGCCCACACTGGCAACCGCGTCCGCCGAACGGCGCGTCGTCACCATGGCCATTGACGCGATGGCGGTGCCCACCAATGGCCCCATCGTCGTGGACGGCAAGCTTAACGAAGAGACCTGGCAGCAGGCGCCGGTGATCAGCGAGTTCCAACAGCGCGAGCCGGCGGAGGGCAACCCTCCCACCATGCGCACCGAAGCGCGCGTCGCCTACGACGATGGCGCGCTCTACGTGGCGGTGCGGGCGTTCGACACCGATGCCGGCAAGATTTCCGGCATCCTCACCCGCCGCGATCAGCGGTCGCCATCCGACTGGATCCGCATTGTCATCGACTCCTATTTCGACAAGCGTTCCGCCTACGAGTTTGGCGTCAACCCGGTTGGCGTGAAGACCGACCGCTACTACTTCAACGACGGCCAGAACGACGACAGTTGGGACGCGGTATGGGACGTGGAAGTGGAGAAAGACGCCGAAGGCTGGCGCGCCGAGTTCCGCATCCCGTTCTCGCAACTGCGCTTCAACACGATGGCCGGCGGCCCAGTGGGCTTTGCCGTGATTCGCGAAGTGGGACGCCTGGCGGAAACCGTGAGCTGGCCGCTGCTGTCGCGCAACGCCAACGGCTTCGTGTCGCAGTTCGGCGAAATGCGCGGCCTGAAGGTGGCCGGCACGCCGAAGAAGTTCGAGATCCTGCCCTATGCGGTCGGCAAGATCGACACGCGGGACGTGGACATCCTTGATCCGCTCACCGACTCTCCCAACGCGGGCGGATCGTTCGGCCTCGACATGAAGTACGCCGTCACGCCCGGTCTCACGCTGACGGCCACGGCCAATCCCGACTTCGGGCAGGTGGAAGCGGACCCCGCCGTGGTCAACCTCGACGCCTTCGAAACCTTCTTCCCGGAGCGCCGCCCGTTTTTCGTGGAAGGCTCCGGAACGTTCCGCTTCAACATGGACTGCAACGACGGCCAATGCACCGGCCTGTTCTACTCGCGCCGCATCGGCCGCGCCCCGCAGGGCTCGGCCAATGCGGGAGACAACGAGTATTCGAAAGCGCCTGACGCCGCCACCATCGTCGGCGCCGGCAAGCTGACGGGCCGGCTCGGCGGGTTTTCACTGGGCGCGCTGACCGCGGTGACCGCGCGCGAAGACGCGGAAATCGCGTCGGTCCACTCGATCGCCCACCGCGATCAGACCGTGGAGCCGCTGACCGGCTACACCGTGCTGCGCGCGCGCAAGGAGTTCAAGAACCAGTCGTCGATCGGCCTCATGGCGACGTCCACCAATCGGCAACTGGATGATGCGGTGTCGTTCCTGTCGAAGAACGCGCTGGCGGGTGGTGTCGACTACGACATGCGCCTGTCGCCCATGTACAGCGTGACCGGCTACTGGGCCGGCAGCCGCATTCAGGGCAGCCCCGAGGCGATCACGCGGCTCCAGGAGAGCACGGTGCATGGCTTCCAGCGTCCCGACGCGGACTACGTCGACTTGAACGCTGACGCCACGACGCTGCAGGGCCATGCCGGCTCGCTGTCCTTCAGCAAGATTTCCGGCGAGAGCACGCGCTTCAGTTCGAACTTCGGTTACAAGTCGCCCGGCTTCGACAGCAACGACCTGGGCTTCATGCGCCGCGCCGACGAAAAGACGATGGGGAACTGGTTCCAGTGGCGCGACTTCAAGCCCGGCAAGTACGTGCGCACGCGCAACTTCAACCTGAACCAGTGGGCGGCGTGGAACTTCGGCGGCGACCGGCTGTATTCCGGCGCCAATGTCAACTCGCACTGGACGTTCACGAATTACTACAGCATCGGCGGCGGCCTCAACGTGGATGCCGCGCCGTTCCGCGACCGCGTGACCCGCGGCGGCCCCGGCGTGCTCGGCAACCCGGGCAAGAGCTTCTGGTATTACGCCAACACCGACAACCGCAAGAACCTGTCGTTCTATTACAACGGCGACCACGGCGGCGACCGCTTCAACACCACGCGCCATGGCTTCAGCCCCGGCTTCAACTGGCGGGCGACCTCGTCGATGTCGCTCAACATGGGCCTGCGCTACAGCATCAACAAAGACGACTCGCAGTGGGTCGAGAACCTCGACCTCGACAACGGCGCCAGGCGCTACGTGTTCGGGCGCATCAACCAGCGCACGGTGTCGATCAACACGCGCTTCAACTACACGATGTCGCCCAACCTGTCGCTGCAGGTCTACGCCGAGCCGTTCGTGTCGGCGGGCGGGTATTCGAACTTCAAGGAGCTGGTGGACGGCCGCGCCGCGAACTACGGCGACCGCTATCGTCCGCTCGCCTACGACGGCAACCCCGACTTCAACATCCGCTCGTTCCGGACCACCAACGTGCTGCGGTGGGAATACAAGCCGGGGTCGGCGCTGTTCCTGGTGTGGCAGCAGGGCAAGTCGGACTACGAGGACTTCGGCGACTTCCGCTTCGGCCGCGACTTCCGGGGCGTGTTCGCGGCGCCGTCACACAACGTGTTTCTCATCAAGTTCTCTTACTGGCTAAACATGTAGGAGAACTTCTGCCGGGAGGGCGCTCCTTGTCGGGAGGGCAATCCTGGACGGGAGGGCACCTCTCGTCGGGAGGGTGCCGCCCGTCGGGAAGGCACCTCGAGTGCCCGCGGGAATCTGGAACTGGTTCAGTTCGCGAGCGCCCTGGCGTTGGCGGCAGAGCAGTGCCGCATGTCATCCGACACGCGGCCGTCATCGCTGGCCCGCTGCCAGAACTCCCGCGCCGCCAGGCGCGCATCGTCCCACACATCCAGCGTGTCGGCGGTCGCATACGGCAACGCAAAGGGCCGCGCGGGCAACTGGCCATCCGCCGACGGCGCGTACTGCATCGATACCTGATCGAACGCCGGCGCCAGGCGAAGACCGGCGCCATCGGCGAAGAAGACAATGTTGTGCTGATGCCGATCGGTGTTGGCGATGAGCGCACCAAAGGCATCAAGCCAGCGGAGGCGGCGCGCATCTTCGCCGGCGAGACGGCCAGCGTCCCCCAGCCGCGCGGCCGCCCGGGCCCAGGTGTCGGCGGGGTCGTCGTGAACGGCCGCCAGGCTCAACACCGCCGCACGTCCGCGTACGCCCACGCGATCAAATCGTTCGCTTTCGAGGAAGCAGTGCGACGGTGTCTCGACGATGGTCGTGATCGCGGCGGCGATGCCGTGCGCCGACACGGCGGCCAGCGCCAGCGCTTCGAGCACGAGCAGATCGCACCAGCGTCTGGCCACCACATCGCCTGTGCCTCCGCGTGTGGCGAATTTGACGAGCTGATGCCGTCCGTCCACGAGCACGCCAAATTTTGGCCGCTCGCCACCGGCGGACGATCCCGGAGGATGTCCCGCGATCGTGGCGGCTGCCAGTGCCGGGTAATCGTCACGGGTCGTGCCGGCCATCTCGAGTGCCTGCCAACGCGCAAACGATTCGTCGCCGACGACGAGATTGCCCGGCAGGTCTTCGCCACGCCGCGACATCGCGATCAGAATGTGATGATCAGACCAATCAGCCAGGCGCGCCGGCAGCCGGAGGTCGGCGTGCATCGCCCCGAAGTGCCGTCCCAGGAATCCTGAGGGGCGCGCATCGACGAGCTCGATCGGGAGCCCGTTCGACACCGTGCCCGCGGGCATCGACACCGTCTGCCGCGCGGCCAGGGTGAGCAACTCGCCGTCCGACCGGGCAGTTCCGGTTTCGGTCACTCGAAACAGCGGGAAGCTCGCGGCATCGAGGGTTGGCCACGTTTGGCGCAACCCATAGCGCGTGGCGCGACCTCGACCGATTCGGACCACGTCACGCCCCGCATTCCGAACGGCCCGCATGAGCGTCGCCGACGAAACGCCAAGCCTCTGGCGCAGATCAGCCGAGTGCAGGACCCCGCGGCTCAACTGCTCAGTTATGGCGCTCATTATGAAATGATAATATCACACACAAAAACAGCTATTTATAACCTAAACTGCCACAAATAGCCACAATGTGAAATGATTACTGAAAAGATTATAGTGCGCACATTCAAGCGCCAGGGAAATATCTAGGGGCTATCATCGAGCAATGTCTGTCCGCCAGAACATCCGCGACTTCTTCCACGGCGCCGCCTATGGCGCCTACGAACGCGAGTTGCGGATGCAGGCCGCCGAGCTGAACGACCTGTTCCTGCTCCTCTGCTACATGGAAATCGTCGGGCTCCCGAATCCGGCGACGCTCTACCTGCTCGACGTCTATCCCTACCTGCTCGAGCAGTTCCACGTGTGGCACAAGCGGATGGGCATGGACCGTTCACCCCTCGGCACCTTGCCCTGCTGCTGACGATGCGCAATCTACTCGAGAAGAAAGTCCTCTTCTTCGGCGGCAAGGGTGGCGTCGGCAAGACGACGTGCGCGTCGGCGACGGCGCTGGCGGCCAGTCACGCCGGCAAACGCGTGCTGCTGGTGTCTACCGACCCGGCGCACTCGACCTCCGACATCTTCGAGCGCGAGATTGGCCCGGAGCCGGTCGAGTTGCTGCCGAACCTGAGCGGCCTCGAGATCGATGGTGCCATCGAATCGCAGCGCTACGTCGCCAACGTCAAGGAACAGATCAAGGGCCTGTTCGGCGATCACATCCTGAAAGAAGCGAACAAGCAGATTGACCTCGCCGCCAGCATGCCCGGCGCCGAGGAGATGGCGCTGTTCGACCGTATCGGCGGGTTGATCCGCGGCGAAGACACGCGCTTCGACCTGATCATCTTCGACACCGCGCCGACGGGACACACCCTCCGCCTGATCCGCATGCCGGAGCTGATGGAGGCGTGGATTCGCGCGCTGTCACGCTCGCGTCAGGCGATGCTGGGCATCGAGCAGGACGACAAGACCGACCCGGTGATGATCTCGCTGACCGCGCGCCTCGAGGGCCTGCGCGAGTTCCGCGCCCGGCTGCTCAGCCCGCGCGTGAGCGCCTTCATCCTGGTGCTGGTGGCCGAGCGCCTGCCCATCGAAGAGACCGCGCGCGCCATCGAGCAGTTGAACGAGGCCGGCGTCAGCATCGGCGGCCTGGTCGTCAACCGCGTGCTGCCGGCGACCAGCCCCGACCCGTTCCTGCAGTCGCGCCACGCCCAGGAGGTGGTCTACCTCGACGAGATCGACCGCCGGTTCGCGAAGCTGTCGCGCGTCCGCGTGCCGCAGTTACCTTCAGACGTACACGGCGTCAAAACACTTGAAGCCTTGTCCGACATCCTCATACCTAACGGAGCTCTCTCACGATGACCATCGCCCGCCCCGCAGCCTCCGAGTTCAACCCCTTCTACGCCGGCTACGTCGGCAAAGTCAGCGACCCGGTCGCGTTGCTCAAGGACCAGATTGCCGCGTTCGAGAAGCTCCGCGGCCTGGCCGAGACCGTCGGCGACCACCGCTATGCCGAGGGCAAGTGGAGCGTGAAGGAACTGGTTGGCCACATGGCCGACACCGAGCGCGTGTTTTCCTACCGCCTGCTCCGCATCGCCCGCGCCGACCAGGCGCCACTGGCCGGCTTCGACGAGAACGCCTGGGCCGCGGTGGCGCCGCACGGCAAGCGCCGGCTGGCCGACGTCGTTGACGAGCTCATCGCCGTCCGGCGATCCACCATCGCGCTGATCGAATCCCTGGACGACACCGCGATGGCGAACGCGGGTGTGGCCAACAACAGCCCCGTGACGGCCCGGGCCATCTGCTGGATCATTCCCGGCCACGCGCAGCATCATCTGGGCGTGCTTCACGAACGGTATGGCGTCTGAATTTCAGCGCGCGCCTGGTACCAAGCGCGTCACCCCCTCGGTGACCGACTCCACTTTCTTGCGGGAGTAGGCCACGGGGAAGTACGTCCCCTGCGCCCACAGCTCGAACAGGTCGCGGTAATGGGGGCTGTCTGGATCGCCGGACTGGCCCGGGGTGTTGAGGCCAACCGAGTTATCCCAGTCGTCGGTGTCGGCGATGATCTTCAACGACCCGCCCGACGCCTGGTTGTCGGCATTGCCCGTCGCGCTCACCGTCATGCCGTCACCGCCGCGTGGCAGCGGACCGACCTCGAGCTTCGCGCGCGTGACGGCGTTGACGACGTCCGATAAGGGGTGACGCAACAGCGCGTGGTGATAGCGCTCCTGGCCGTACTTCCAGCCCTGCATGTCGGGGCCATACCGCTTGGTCAGTTCGGCGACCGCTTCGTCGATGCTGCGCGCCACCAGCGCATCGCGGCCGGCGACGGGGTTGGCGCCAAAGCGGCCATCGGGTGCATGGAGCCAATCGATGACCCGCTTGGTCGACACGAGGTTGGCGCCCACCGCCTTGATCGCCTCAGCCGGCACGACCACCTGCCGGGCATTGTCGAGAATGCGTCGCTGCCACATCGCGTACACGCCGGCGGCGACTGAATCCTTGTCGAGCACGAAATCCCAATTCGTCAGCAGGTCTCGTGCCCTCGCGCTCGCGGCGTTCGACAGGGTGACGCGCCTCAGCAGCGGTGTCAGCGCCCGCGCGACCACCGACAGGTCGTCGTTCTGCAGCCGCGTCATTTCCGCGACGCTGAACAGCCGGCCCGAGCCGAGCACCTCGGTGATGCGCGAGGCGCGAAACGCATCGGCCCAGTTGGTGACGTGCAACAGATCCTTATTGGGATAGTCGTCGGGCAGCAGGTAGTTGTTGGCCGTGGCGATGAAGCCACGTGACGGGTTGGCGTCGTACGGCAGCGCCTTGATCGGCAGGTAGCCGTCCCACTCGTATCGGCCATCGCCCGGCACCGGCAGCACGCCGCTCCAGTTGCGCCGGATCGGCTGGATGCCCGCCGCCTGCCAGCCAATGGTGCCGCTGCGATCGACCCACACCATGTTCTCGGACGGCATCTGGCTGAAGCTGCAGGCTTCGCGGAACTCCTCCCAGTTCCTGGCCTGGTTCATCCGGAGGCTGGCGAGATACGGCGCGCCGCCGGGCTCCATCCATCCCGCGCGCAGCGCGTAGGCCTTGCGGTTGGCGCGGTCTTCGAACACCACCGGACCGTGACGCGTGTATTTCAACTCCACCGGCTCGGGCTTTGCGCCCTTGACGGGAATCGTGTCGGCGATCACGCGCATCGGCTCCCAGCCACCCTTGTAGCGATACTCGTTCGCATTCGCCGGGTTGGTGTCGTAGACGTACAGGTCTTCCGCGTCCTGTCCGAAAATCGTCAGGCCCCACGCGCCATGTTCGTTGTGGCCAATCGAGACGCCGGGGAGCACGGGCTCGCCGCCGCCGATCACGTTCCAGCCCGGCGCCACCAAGTGCACCCAGTAGCGCAGCGACGGGGCCGCGATCACGCGGTGCGGATCGTTGGCGAGGATCGGTCTGGTGCTGACCGTCTTCGAACCCGACACCACCCAGTTATTCGATCCGATGTCCCGCGGATCCGCCTCGAGCGACAGCGGTCCGGCCGGGTCGGCCGCGATGGCATTCGGGGCGCCGCCGGCGATCACCGCGCCTCCCCTGTACTGCGGCAACACATCCTCGGGCCTGAACTGGATGCTGGCGCGGAACGCGGTGTAGATGTCCAGCACGTTGTCGGGGAACACCTTCGGATCGATGGCGGGATCGAGGTCGAAGCGCGGATCGCCGCCCTGGAAGTAGAGCAGCTCTCGCGTTCGGTCGAGGCCGATGGCCTTGATCGCGCGAATCGACCGCACCTCTTCGCTGGCGTTGGACGCCAGGGCCTGGTGCCGCGAGATCACGACCGCCGGCGTCCATCGGCCCGGCGTGATGCCGAGCATCCTGAATTCCATGGGGAGCAGCGCGGCGTTCTTCTCGGTTTCGGCGACGTAGGCGTTGATGCCGCGCACGTAGGCCTCGACAATCAGCTTGCCGCGCGGGTGATACCGGTTCAGCTCGTCATCGAGGTCGCCGCGGAACATGTGGAGGCGCGCACCCTGGTCGCGGCGCGCTTCCCGCGGTCCGAGAATCTCCGCCACCGTGCCGGTGGCCTGCCGCCGCCACATCTCGAACTGGAACAGGCGGTCCTTCGCCGCCGCATACCCCTGCGCGAAGAACAGGTCGGCCTCGTTTTGCGCATAGATGTGGTTGATGCCCCAGCGGTCGCGGATGATCTCCACGGGCTGACTGAGCCCGGCCATCTGGAGGCTGGTGGCCGGCGCCTGGGCCAGGGCACTGCTGCCGGCCGATGTCAGGGCCAAGAGGAGCACGACGGCAATGGGTCGAAGCTTCATGACCCGCAATATACTGCTAGTAATGAAATTTGCCCCCGAGTACGTGGCCAACGTACTCAACGAGAACTTCGAAGACGCCAAAGAGCTGCTGCTGTCGCCGCTGATGGCGATTCACTACGCGCACCTGGTCATGCTCACCGAGCAGGGCATCATCACGAAGGAGGATGCCCGTGCCCTCCACGCCGCGCTCGACGGCATCTCCCTCGACAGTGTCCGCAAGGTCCTCTACGACGGCACCTACGAAGACCTGTTCTTCTATATCGAGCGCCTGATCAAGCAGTCGTGTGATGAAGATGTCGCCGGCCGCCTCCACACCGCGCGCAGCCGCAACGACATCGACATGACGATGTACCGCATCCGGCAGCGCGAGTTCATCGCGGCGCTGGCGTCGGCCCTGCTCGACCTGCGCGGCAACCTGCTGGTCCTGGCCGGGCGCCATACCGGCACCGTCTACGGCGCGCACACGCACACGCAGCCGGCGCAGCCCTCGACCATCGCGCACTACCTGCTGGCGGTGATCGAACAACTCGAGCGCGATACCACGCGGCTGGCGGCGGCGTACGAGTCCACGAACCACAATCCGCTCGGGGCCTGCGCCATCACCGGCACCGGCTTTCTGATCGATCGCCACCGCACCAGCGAGCTGCTGGGCTTCAGCGGCCCCACCGGCAACACCTACGGCAGCATTGCCACGGTGGACTACCTGCTGGAGAGCGTGTCGGCCACCAGCGTGCTGATTGTCGGCCTCGGCCGCGTCATCCAGGACTTCCTGCTCTGGTGCACGATGGAGTTCGGCTACCTGCGCCTCAGCGACGGCTTCGTGCAGGGCAGCAGCATCATGCCGCAGAAGCGGAACCCGGTCGCCCTCGAGCACGCGCGCGCCATCGGCAGCAAGGCCGTGGGCCAGGCGCAGGCCATCACCACCGCCGTCCACAACACCCCCTTCGGCGACATCGTCGATACCGAAGACGACCTGCAGCCGCTGGTGGCGTCGATGTTCGGGGATGCCATCCGCATGGTGACGCTGGTGGCGGCGGCGATGCGGCTGGCCGACTTCAACGTGGAACACCTGGCGTCGCGGGCCGCGCACGGCGGCACCACCATGACCGAGCTGGCCGACACGCTGGTCCGCGATCACAACCTGCCGTTCCGGTCGGCGCACGGGATTGCCGCGCTGCTGCTCAAGGCGCGGACCGAGGACCCGAACGTGTCGCTGTCGGCGGCGCTTCACAGCGCGTCGAGCGCCATCCTTGGACGTCCGCTGGAATATTCCGAGGCGGAGTTGCAGACGGTGCTGAGCCCCGCGCATTTCGTCGCCGTCAGGAAGACCCACGGCGGCCCGGCCCCGGAGGTCACGGCGCGGGCCGTCGCCGCCTCGCAGCGGTTGCTGGAGATGGATCGGGAGAACTGGTCGATCCGCCGCGAGCGGCTCGATTCAGCCGGCGCCAACCTCAAAGCGCTGGTGACGCAACTGTGACCGCCATGTCGCGGACCTACCTCAAGGTGGCGGTCGTGTGGGCCGTCACCCTGGCCGCCCTTTACATGTTCCAGACCTACTTCACACGCTGATGTCCGCGATCGACTGGACGATTATCGCGGTCTACCTGGCGTGGGTGATCTGGGACGGCATCCGCCTCAGCAAGAACACCAGCGGGCTCGAGGGCTACTTCCTGGCGAGCCGCAGCCTGCCGTGGTGGGCCATCGGGCTGTCGGTGATGGCGACGCAGTTGTCGGCCATCACCATGATCGGCACCACCGGCCAGGGCTATGCCGTCGGCATGAGCCTGCTGCAGCAGTACTACGCGCTGCCGATCGCGATGATCATCATCGCCGTCACCTTCGTCCCGTTCTTCCACAACGCGCGCATCTTCACCGCTTACGAGTACCTCGAGAAGCGCTTCGACGCGAAGACGCGTTCGTTCACCGCCCTGCTATTCCTGTTTTCACGGGGACTCGCGTGCGGCGCCGTGATCTCGGCGCCGGCGGTGGTGCTGTCGGTGATGATCGGCCTCGACGTCACCACCACCTGCCTGCTGATGGGCGTGCCCACCGCCATCTACACGATGTTCGGCGGCGTGCAGGCGGTGGCCTGGACCGACGTCAAGCAGATGTACCTGATCATCGGCGGCCTGGTGGCGGCGTGCCTCGCGCTGATGCTGGGCCTGCCCGACAACGTCAGTGTCGGTGAGGCGCTGCGGATCGCCGGCACCACCGGGCGCCTGCAGGTGTTCGACTTCTCGACCGACCCGAGCGTGCGCTACACGTTCTGGACCGGCACGATCGGGGCGCTGTTCCTGTTCCTGTCGTACTTCGGCACCGACCAGAGCCAGGTGCAGCGCTACCTGACCGCCAAGTCGATCGACCAGGCCCGCTCGTCGCTCTTCATGAGCGCCTACTGGAAGATTCCGCTGCAGGCGCTGGTGATGATCATCGGCGTGTTCATGTTCATGTTCTACGTGTTCACGCCGCCGCCGATGCTGTTCAACCCGGCGCACGACCAGCGCGTGCGCGAGAGCGCGCGGGCGGGCGAGTACGTTGCGCTCGAGCAGAAGTTTGGCGAGGCGATCGCCGCCAGGAAGCTGGCCGCCGAGCAATTCGCCGCGGCCGATCGGTCGGGCGACGTGTCAGCCAGGGACGCGCGGTCGGCGGCGTTCAACGCCGAAGAGGCGCGCGTGCAGGCCGTGCGCGCCGAGGCGGTGACGCTCGTCAAGGACGTGTCGGGCGACTCGACCTACAACGACATCAACTACGTCTTCCCGACCTTCATCGTCACGCACCTGCCGGTGGGCTTGATCGGCCTGCTGATGGCCGCCATCTTCGCCGCCGCGATGTCCACGATTTCAGGGGAGCTGTCGGCCCTCTCCACGTCCACCGTGATCGACTTCTACCGCCGCTGGGTGCGAGACGATGACGATGAGAAGCACTTGCTGCGGGTCTCGAAGGTGGCGACGCTGTTCTGGGGCGTGCTGGCGTCGGTGGTCGCGATCTGGGCGGCGGAGCTGGGGTCGCTGATCGAAGTGGTGAACCGCTTCGGATCGTTCTTCTACGGATCGATCCTCGGTGTGTTCCTGCTCGCCATCGGCTGGAAGCGCGCCAACTCGACCGGCGCGTTCGTGGGGCTGATCACCGGCATGGCCGTGGTCGGCTACGTCACCGTGTTCACGTCGATCGCCTTCCTCTGGCACAACCTGATCGGCGCCGTCGTCGTGTTCGTGGCCGGGATGATCATCAGCGAGTTCACCGGGCCGCGGAAGGCGTAAGTGGCCGGCCGCCCCCTCCTCGTCGCGCTCCTCGCCGTGATCGCCCTGATGGTCGGGTCGTGGACGCTCGGGGAGTGGTTGCGTCAGCGTAAAGACAAGTAACAGGAGTCCAGAAGTAACAACTCTTCTTCTGATCTTCTGGCCTCCTGTTAAGGCCTCTTGGTCTCGATGCTAGAGCTTGTCCAGCGCGTCTTTTCCGATCACCACATTCCACTGCATCAACTCGTACTGCGCCACACCGGCCAGGTAGTACGGGTCCGCGTCGCGAATCGCATCCAGCGCCTGCTGCGGGTTCTCGTCCGGCACGCGCACCAGGAACATGCCGCCGAAGCGCGGCTCGTTGGGGCCGGCGGCGAGGAGGGTGCCTTCTTCCTTGAGCTTCCGCAGGAACGCCCGGTGGGCCTCCTGCTGGGCGAGCACTTCTTCAATGGGCCGGCGGTACCGGACGATCACCATGGCATACATGCGAAACAGGATACTTCAGTCCCCGGTGATTACTTCGATGCAGTCGTGGCTGCTTGCGGCACTAGCTTGAGCAGCGTCTCCACCGTGAAGTCCAGCATCATCTGTCGCATGTGCTTCACCAGGTCCGGGTCGGCGACGCCGTGGCGCGAGCGCTCGTAGGTCATCAGCCGGAACGGCTTGCCGGCCTTCTGCAGCTCGTACGCCAGCGACATGGTGTTCTGCATGTGCACGTTGTCGTCGATCACGCCGTGGATCAGCAGCAACTGGCCGTGCAGGTTCTTTGCCGCCTTCAGCACCGACGACTTCTCGTAGCCCTCGGGATTGTTCTGCGGCATCAGCATCATGCGCTCGGTGTAGACGCTGTCGTAGAGGCTCCAGTCGGTGACGTTGCCGCCGCCGATGCCCATCGCGAAGCTGGTGCTGTGAGTGAGCGCGTAGGTGGTCATGAAGCCGCCGTAGCTCCAGCCGTCGAGGCCGATGCGCGAGCCATCGACCCACGGCTGCTTCTTCAGCCAGGTGAGGCCGTCTTCGATGTCGGCGAGTTCCGACACGCCGAGCTGCTTGTGGATGCCCCAGGCCGACTGCGCGCCCTTGGCGCTTGCCGAGCGGTTGTCCATGATCCACACCGCGATGCCGCGCTGCGCCAGCATCTGGTAATACATCATCGTTCCGCCAGGCCACGCGTTGCGGACCATCGGCGCCGCCGGGCCGGCGTAGGTGAACTGCATTACCGGGTACTTCCGCGACGGGTTGAAGTCCACCGGTTTGATCAACATGGCTTCCATCGCGAAGCCGTCGCGCGCCTTCACCTGCAGCAGCTCCGGCTTCGACAGCTTGAACGGCGACAGATCCACCTTGCTCTCGTGGACCAGGCGCACCTGGGTGCCGTCGGCGCGATGGATGCGCACTTGTGGCGGCGTGGTGAGGTCGCTGAAGTTGTCGATGTAGTGGGCGAGTCCCGGTGAGAAGGCGGCGCGGTGCGATCCGGGCGTCTGCGTCAAGCGCGTCAGGCCGGTGCCATCCACCTTCACGCGATACACATCACTGCCGATGTAGCTCCGTTCGGTGCCGGAGAAATACAGCCAGCCGCCGGTCTCGTCCACGCCGTGGAACGCCTTGATGTCCCACGCGCCGCTGGTGATCGCGCGCACCAGCGACCCGTCCATCTTGTAGTGGTAGACATGCCGCCAGCCGGACCGATCGCTCGCCCACACGAACGTGCCGTCCTTCAGGAACGTCGGCGGGCCAATCGGATCCACCCACGCCTTGGTGGTCTCGCGCAGGATGGTGCGCGGCGCGCCGCCGTTCGGCTCGGCCAGGTTCAGGTCGAGCCAGGTCTGCTCGCGGTTCTGCACCTGGTAGGCGACCTGCTTCCCATCCGGCGTCCAGCTCACGTTGACGATGAGGAACTCCGCCGGCGCGTACTTCTCGAGGTTCGCCCAGCGCGTGGCGCCGCCGGCCACCGGGAGCACACCGAGCTTCACGGTGGGATTGGGGTCGCCGGCCTTCGGGTAGTCCCAGGTCTCGATGCCGAGACGCTTCGGCAGGTGATCGATCACCGTGAACTCGGGGACCGGCGCTTCGTTGAGCTGCAGGTAGGCGAGGTGGACGGAGTCCGGACTCCACCAGTACGCGCGGTAGTTGCCGCGGCCGTAGATCTCTTCCTGGTAGACCCAGTCGAGCTTGCCGTTCAGCAGCTGCGGGCCGCCGTCGGTGGTGAGGCGGCGCTCGATGCGGCGCTGGTCCACCTCGATCACGTAGAGGTCGTTGCCGCGCAGGAAGGCCAGGAGCTTGCCGTCGGGGCTGAACGAGAATTCCTCTTCAGCCGCGGGGTCGAAAGTGAGGCGGAACACGCGGTCGGTCCCGAACGGGTAGTAGTACAAATCGTCGCCGATCGACACCACCGCCGCCGTGCGGGCCGGGTTCATCTCGAGGCCGCGCGAGTTGGGCAGCCGCGCCACGTCCTCGGCGCGCAGGCCCGGCAAGGCATCGAACGCGGCGCGCATCTTCGCGGCGTCGAACAGGGGCGTGCTGGCGCCGGTGGCGGCGTCCACCTTGACCCACTCGACGCTGCCGCGCTCGCCCGGCTTCGGCCACGCGTATTCGGCGTCTGACATCCAGGCCAAGCCGGACGGCGCGCCGCCTGAGAAGTCGATCCGCTTGGCCGGGTCGTAGAGGTCGTCGATGGTGAGTGCCCGTCCCTGCGCAAACACCAACCCGGGCAGCAAAAGGAGGGAAGCAAGCAGTTTTTTCATGGCGATTGCTGTTTATGATACGTCCATGCCTTCGCTCACGTTTCTTGGGGCCGCGCGCACGGTCACCGGTTCCAAGCACCTGCTCGAGATCGACGGGCAGCGCATCCTCTTCGACTGCGGAATGTTTCAAGGGCTCAAGGAGCTGCGCCTGCGCAACTGGGCGGCGCTGCCGGTTCCCGCCGACAGCATTCACGCCGTCGTCCTCACACACGCGCACCTGGACCATACCGGCTGGTTCCGCGCCTGGTGGCCTCTGGCTTCAAGGGGAAGGTGTACTGCACCGGTGGGACGCACGATCTGTCGAAGCTCATTCTTCCGGATGCGGCCCGCATCCAGGAAGAGGATGCCCGCCATGCCAACAAGCACGGGTTCTCGAAACATCATCCCGCGCTGCCGCTCTACACCGAAGCAGACGCCACCGCGGCGCTCTCCCGATTCAAGGTGTGCCCGATGGAGAAGAAGGTCCAGGTCGCCGATCACCTGGACGTTGAGTTCATCAACGCCGGCCACCTGCTGGGTTCGTCGTTCGTGCTGGCCACGCGGCGCGGCAACGGCGGCGGTCGCGTCCTGTTCGGCGGCGACCTGGGCCGTTACAACCGGCCGATCCTTCCCGATCCGTCGCCCGGCGTCGAAACCGACGTGCTGCTGGTCGAGTCAACCTACGGCGATCGCCTCCACCCGCCCGAAGACGACGGCGCGGCGTTCGCGGCCATTGTCAACGACACGGTGACGCGGCGAGGCAAGCTGATTCTCCCGTCCTTCGCGATTGGCCGCGTCGAAGAGCTCCTCTACTGGTTGTACCGCCTCGAGGACCAGAACCGCATCCCGAAGCTGCCGATCTACGTGGACAGCCCGATGGCCCTCGAAGGCCTCGAGTTCTACCGGCGCCGGTCTCACGAACTGGACCAGGATGTGTCCACCATGCAGCGCACCCTGCCGCGCTTCACCGCGGTGGAAACCGCCGATGAGTCGAAGCGCCTGGTCCAGACGCCGGGACCTTCGATCGTGATCGCGTCGAGCGGCATGGCCACCGGCGGCCGCGTCGTGCACCACTTGTTCGCCGAGCTGCCCTACGAGCGGAACACCGTGCTGTTTGTCGGCTACCAGGCCGTGGGCACCCGCGGCCGCAACCTGATCGAGGGCGCGCATTACATCAAGATGTACGGGCAGGAGGTGCCGGTGCGCGCCAAGGTCGCCAAGATCAACGGCATGTCGTCGCACGCCGACTCGGGTGAGATCATCAAGTGGTTGCGCACGATCCCGAGAGCCCCGAAGATCACGTACCTCGTCCACGGCGAGCCTGCTGCCCAGGACGTGCTGAAAGCGACCATCCAGAAGGAACTGGCCTGGAACGTCGAGATCCCGACCCATGGACAAACCGTCGAGCTTCCGCTGTAACGCATGACGCCCACCCGCCCGTACCTGCTCGAACAGATCGCCGACGCCGCCGTCGTCCAGTTGTACGCGGACGGCTTCGACGAACTCACCCTGAAGGAGAAGACGCTGGTCTGGCACCTCTACCAGGCGGCGATTGCCGGCCGCGACATCTATTACGACCAGCGCCATCGCCACAACCTGGGGATCCGTGATCTGCTCGAAGAGGTCCTGACCCACGCGCAGGGCGTGCCGGCCGAGACGCTGGCGGAGCTGACGCGCTACACCAAACTGGTCTGGCTCAACACCGGCCCGTACAACAACCTGACCGCGCGCAAGTTCCTGTTGAATCTCGATCGCGGGCGCGTCAAGGAGGCGATGGAAATCGCGGCGCGCAACGGCGCCGACTTCACGCTGGGCGAGGGTGAAACGATCGGGGAGCGGGTCGAGCGCTACGCCCGCATGTTCTTCGATCCTGACTTCGAGCCCATGGTCACCCAGAAGACCCCGGGCGGTGGCCAGGACATTCTCGCCTCGAGCGCCAACAACCTCTACGACGGCGTCACCATGGCCGACCTCGACGGGTTTGCCGAGAAGCACCAACTGAACTCGCGGCTCGCCATGCGCGAAGGCAAGCTGGTCGAGGAGGTGTATCGCGTCGGCGGGTTGTACGATGCGCCGATCCGCCGGATCGTCAGCCATCTTGGCGACGCGCTGCCGTTTGCGCCGGAGGCGCTGGGTAAGGCGCTGGCGGCGCTGATCAAGTTCTACCAGACGGGCGACGACGCCGATCGCGAGGCCTTCGACATTGCCTGGGTCCAGAACCGCGACACCGCCGTCGACACCATGAACGGCTTCATCGAGGTCTACATGGACGCCCGCGGCATGAAGGGCGCGTGGGAAGCCGTGGTGTATTACGCCAACCACGAGAAGACCGAGAAGATCCGCGCCCTGGCCACGCACGCGCAGTGGTTCGAGGATCACCTGCCAATCGATCCCAGGTACCGCAAGCCGAAGGTGCAGGGCGTGTCGGCCATGGCCATTGAAGTGGTGGTCGAGATTGGCGACTCGGGCCCGGTCACGCCGATCGGCGTGAACCTGCCGAACGATCAGCGGATCCGCGAAGTGCACGGCAGCAAGTCGGTGTCGCTCTCCAACGTGCTCGAGGCCTACGAGCGCTCCATGCCCGACACCTTCCGCCACGAGTTCGCGTGGGACGATGCGGAGGTGGAGCGGGCGAAGCGGTGGGGCGCGTTCGCGAGCGAGCTGACCACGGAGATTCACGAGGTGCTCGGGCACGGCTCCGGCCGCATGGCCGACGGCATCCAGGCGACGCCGCAGGATCTGCTGAAGGAGCAGTACTCCGCGCTCGAGGAGTCGCGCGCCGACCTGGTGGCGCTGTATTTCGTCGCCGATCCGTATCTGGCGGAGATGGGGCTGGTCCCCGCCGACGAGCAGCAAGCGGTGGTGCAGACCGAGTACGAGGCCTACGCCCGCAATGCGCTGGTCCAGTTGCGGCGCGTCCGCGAGGGCGCGCAGCTCGAAGAAGACCACATGCGCAACCGCCAGGCCATCGTTCACTGGCTGCTCGCCAACACCAAGGCCATCGACGTGCGGCGGCGCGACGGCAAGACCTATTTCGTGATGATCGACTCGGATGCGTTCCGGACCGGAGTGGCCAGGCTGCTCGCCGAGGTCCAGCGGATCAAGTCGCAGGGCGACTACCAGGCGGCTCGCGAGCTGTTCGAATCCTACGGGGTGCATTTCGACCCGGATCTCAGGGACGAAGTGGTGGCGCGCGTGGATCACCTGAAGCTGCCGTCGTACACCGGCTTCGTGATGCCGAGGCTCGAGGCTGTCAAAGACGGATCCGGCGCCGTCACGGACGTCAAGATCTCATACCCTTGCGATCTCACGGCGCAGATGCTGGAGTACTCAGGGCGACGGGCTTCATGAACAAACTGCTGGTTTTCTTGATCTGTCTCGCGACGCCGGCAGCCGCGCAGTCCCTGCAGGAGCGGATGCTGGTCGCCGAGGATGCACGGCCGGCCACCGAACCGGGGCTGGCGCCGCTGCTCGAAGGCCTGAAGGGCAACGGGCGGCGCACCGCGATTCGAGCGATCGGCCGGCTCGAGCGGCCGGCGCTGATCCCGCTGATCGCGCCGGCGCTGGCGGATGGCGTCGGCATTCGCGCCGAGGCCGCCAACGCGCTCGCGCAAATGGCGCGCACGCCCGCGGCGGTGATCGACGTGGAGAAGCTGCTCCTCGACCGGGCGGCCGTGGACGCCGAACTCAACACGTGGGAGCCCTGGGGCGAGATCGCCGCCGCGCTCGGCCGGCTGCCGTACGATACCGCCGAACAGGCGGCGGCCGCCGAGGCCGTGCTGGTGACCGGCCTGCCGTCGCCCGACTCGATGAACGACGTGGACTCGGCCGCGCTGATCGGATCCGCGCGCGGCTTCGAGTCGCTGGCGCGCACGGTGCGCGCGAAGAAACTGCCGCCACTGGGCCAGCGGACCTGGGATCTGCTGCGGTGGGCGGCCACCGCGCAGCGGCCGGCGGCCGATCCGCGATCAGTGTTGACCCGCCGTCTGGCAATGGCGGCGCTCGTCACCGGCAACCAGGCGACCCCTTCCGTGATCGAGCGCGGCTTGCTCGATGCGGATGCGGAAGTCCGTCGCTTCGCGGCGGCAGCCGCGGCCACTGATGCGGCGTTGAGCGATCGCGACGCGCTCCTGAAGCGCGCGATGGCCGACAGGGAAGCGCGCGTCAGGCTGGAAGGCCTGCGCGGGTGGGGACGCCAGTTGCAGAAGACGTCGTGCGCGCCGGTCCGCGCCGCCCTCAAGGACGCCGACCCGCACGTGCGGCTGCAGGCCATCGATCAGCTCGGCGCCGGCTGCCCCGCGGCGGAAGGCCCGTCGTCTGAGTTGGGCGCACTGGTCGAGTCGCTGTCGATGCAGCCGCGCATGTGGCACGCGCCGGCGCACGCCGTCGTGTCGCTCGCCCGCACGCAGCCGGACGACGCCCGGAAGGCGCTGCCGCGCTTCATCGAACACCCGACGTGGCAGGTGCGGATGTACGCCGCCCGCGCCGCGGCCGCGCTGGGCGCCGTGGCGGCGCTCACCACGCTGATGGGCGACCGCGTCGACAACGTGCGTGAAGCCGCGCTGACCGCTTTGATCGAACTGAAGCGTCCCGAGGTGGTGCCGGCGGCGATCGATTCGTTGAGCCGCAGCGACTATCAACTGGTGCTGTCCGCCGTCCGCGCGCTGGAAGACAAGACGCTGGCGCCGAAGGCCACCGCGCCGCTGATCGCGGCGCTGGGCCGCATCACGAAGGAGCACAAAGACACCTCGCGCGATCCGCGGATGGCCATCCTGAACCGGCTGCACGCCTACGGCGATGCGACGCAGGCGGTGAACATCGAGGGTTACCTCAAGGACTTCGATCCGGCGGTGGCCGCCAAGGCCGCGGAGATGCTGACGGCCTGGACCGGCCGGCCGCGCCCGGCAGAGCCGCAGCCGCTGCCGGCGCCGGGCGTGACCATGGCGGCCGTCAACGCGCTTCGCGGCAAGGCGCTCCGCTTCCACATGGCCGGCCGCGGATCGTTCGACATCTCGCTCGAGGTGGATGCCGCCCCACTGTCAGTGCTTCGCATTGCGCGCCGCGCCGGTGAAGGCTACTACGACGGCCTGACCTTCCACCGCATTGCGCCAAACTTCGTCATCCAGGGCGGCAGCCCGGGCGCGAATGAGTACAGCGGGGAGCCGTTCTTCATGCGCGACGAGCCGGGGCTCCACCTGCGCGGCACGGTGGGCGTCTCCACGCGCGGCCGCGACACCGGCGACGCGCAGATCTTCGTCAACATGATCGATTCCCCGCGACTCGATCACATCTACACCGTGTTTGGCGGCGTGATCGCGGGCATGGACGTGGTGGACGGCATCCTCGAAGGCGATGTCATTCAACGCGTGGAGCTGGTCAGCCGCTGAATGACGTCTTCGCGCCTCCCTGCCAACCTCGAACCCAACGCCCTCACTCGCGCGGTCAACGCCAAGCGCCGCCGCGGCGTGGCCGTTGCCGACCTGACCGAATCGAACCCGACGCGGGTGGGCCTGAACTACCCGGCCGGCCTGCTCGCGCCGCTCGCCGATCCGCAGGGGCTCGCCTACGATCCGCAGCCGCTCGGCCTGTGGCCCGCTCGCGCCGCGGTCGCCGGCGACTTCCGCCGCAAGGGCATCGTCATTTCGGCGGATCGCGTCGCCGTCACCTCCAGTACCAGCGAGGCCTACGCGCTGCTGTTCAAGCTGTTCTGTGACGCGGGCGACGCCGTGCTGGTGCCGCGGCCCAGCTACCCGCTGTTCGAGCACCTCGCTCGTCTCGAGTCTGTTACAGCGCTGACCTACGATCTCGAGTATCACGGCACCTGGCGCATCGACATCGACTCGGTGCGGCGCGCCATCGGCCCCCGGGTGAAAGCGCTGCTGATCGTGTCGCCCAACAACCCCACCGGATCGTTCCTGCACCGCGACGATTTGGCCGCCCTGTCGGAACTGAGCGCCGTTCACGGCTGGCCGATCATCGGCGACGAAGTGTTCGCCGACTACGCGCTCGATCCGGCGCCGTCGGCGACGCCCGTGATGGCCGCCAGCGACGTGCTGACCTTCAGCCTCGGCGGCCTGTCAAAATCCGCGGGCCTGCCGCAGGTGAAGCTGGGCTGGATCGGCGTGGGCGGCCCGGCCGCGAAAGTCGATGAGGCCCTGGCGGCGTACGAGATCGTGGCCGACACCTACCTGTCGGTGTCCACGCCCGTGCAGGTGGCCGCGCCCGCTCTCATCGAGCAGGGCGCGCTCGTGCGCGCGCAGATTCTCGCGCGGGTCCGGCACAATCTCGCCACGCTGCGCACCCAGGCCGCCGCCATGCCGTCGGTGAACGTGCTGCCGGTTGAAGGCGGCTGGTCGGCGGTCGTGCAAGTGCCCGCCGTCCGATCCGAAGATGCCCTCGTCCTCGAACTGCTCGATGTGGACGACGTGCTGGTGCATCCGGGATATTTCTTCGACTTCGCGCGAGAGGCGTATATCGTGGTGAGCTTGTTGCCGGAGCCGTCCGTATTCGCGCCCGCGATCGCCCGCGTCCTGCGGCGCGCGTCCGCAGGTCCCGCCGCATGATGCGCCGGCAGAGCGGCATCAGCGTGCCGCTGTTCTCCCTGGCCTCCTCCCAGAGCTGGGGGATAGGCGAGTTCACCGACCTGGCGATGTTCGCGCGGTGGGCCGCCGAGGCGGGGCAGTCCGTCCTCCAGATTCTGCCGATCAACGAGATGCCGCCAATCGAGCGATCGCCGTACTCGGCGATGTCGGCGATGGCGCTCGATCCCATCTACATCTCGCTGCCGCAGGTCGTCGATTTCGCCGGGCAGGGCGGTGAGCTGGCGCTGACCGACGACGACATGGCGACGCTGCGGTCGTTGCGGCAGTCGCCGCGGATCGAGTACGCCGAGGTCCGCACGCTCAAGGAGCGATGGCTGCGCAAATGCTTCGAGCGGTTCCTGCGGCTCGAGGTGTCGAGGGGCACGCCGCGGGCCGGCAAGTTCGACGCCTTCGCCGCCGAAGAAGCCTGGTGGCTCGACGAGTACGCGCTGTTCCGGGCGCTGCATGCGCTGCACGAGGAGCTGCCGTGGCACTTGTGGCCGGAGCCGCTGGCCCGCGCCGAGCCGGCCACGGTCGCAGCGGCGCGACGCGCCCTCCACGCCGAGATTCGCTACCGGATGTACCTGCAATGGCTGGCCGCCGACCAGTGGGCGGAAGCCAAGCGGCTGGCGTGGCCGACCCGTATTTTCGGCGATCTGCCGTTCATGAATTCCGCCGACAGCCCCGACGTGTGGGCGCGGCAGCCGGAATTCCGCTTCGACGCCACCATCGGCGTGCCGCCGGATGCCTTCGCCGAGAACGGCCAGGACTGGGGCCTGCCGCCGTGGCGCTGGGACGTGATGGCCGCCACCGACTTTGCGTGGATGCGCGCGCGCGCCAGACGCTACGCGGCGCTCTACGACGGCTTCCGCATCGACCACCTCGTCGGCCTGTACCGCATGTACGTCCGGCCGATCGACCAGCGCCTGCCCGCCTTCTTCGAGCCGGGCGACGAGCCGGCGCAGACCCGGTTGGGCGAACGGCTGATCGGCATCCTCGGCGCCGGGACGCCGGCGCCCGAGTTGATCGCCGAAGACCTGGGCGTGATCCCGCCCTTCGTGCGCGAATCGATGGCGCGTCTCGACCTGCCCGGCCTCAAGGTCCTGCGCTGGGAACGGCACTGGGACCGGCCGGAGACGCCGCTGATCGATCCCAGGGATTTTCCTGAATTGTCCGTGGCCACCACCGGCACGCACGACATCGAGCCGCTGGCTGCCACCGACGATGGGCAGACCGACGCGCAGCGTTCCGCGGTCCTGCAGTCGCTGCTGGCCGCCGGCTCGTGCCTCACGCTGATTCCGCTGCAGGACGTGTTCGGGTGGACGGATCGCATCAACACGCCCGCGGTCGTGGACGCGATCAACTGGACGTGGCGCCTGCCGTGGCCGGTGGATACCTGGCTCGACCGGGAAGACACCATCGAGCAGGCCGATCGCCTCAGGGCGTGGACCCGCGCCGCCGGTCGATAACGAGCCGGCATGAGCGAAGCTGAAGACCAGACCGCCGGGGCCCCGGAAGGTCCAATACCCGCCCCATCGCTGGACGGCGCCGTGGCCTGGCTGAATGTCGCCTCTCCCGTCTCGATGGCGCAGCTCCGGGGCAAGGTTGTCATCCTCGACTTCTGGACCTACGGCTGCGTCAACTGCATGCACATCCTCCGGGACCTGAAGACGCTGGAGCAGCGGTTTCCCGACGAGCTCGTGGTGATTGGCGTCCACTCGCCGAAGTTCAGCAACGAGAAAGACACCGACAACCTGAAGCGCATCCTCGTGCGCTACGAGATCGAGCATCCCGTGGCGAACGACGCCGAGCATCACATCTGGCGGCGTTACGGCGTGCAGGCGTGGCCGACGCGCGTCATCATCGACCCCGCCGGCAACATCGTCGGCACCGCGATGGGCGAGGGCAACCTCGAGGGGTTCATCAGCGCCATTCGAACTGTCGTGCGCGTGTTCGATGAAAGAGGCGAGATCGATCGCGCGCCGCTGGCGCTCGATCTCGAACACGCGCGTCATGCCGATCGACCGTTGCTGTATCCCGGCAAGGTGCTGGCCGACGAAGCATCAGGCCGCCTCTTCATCGCCGACTCGAACCACAACCGCATCGTCGTGGCAGCCATTGATGTGGCGTCCGGCTTCAGCCGGACCACTGCCCGTCTCATCGAAACTGTCGGCTCCGGGCTGCAGGGCGACAACGACGGCATCTTCACGCAGGCCCGTTTCTATCGCCCGCAAGGCCTCGCCCTCGGCCCCGACCACGATCTCTACGTCGCCGACACGGAGAACCACCAAGTCCGCGTCGTGGACTTCCAGGCGCGCGCGGTTCACACGGTGGCGGGCACTGGCAAGCAAGGCGCGTGGAGCGGGGAGGGCGGCGAGGCCATGCGCGTCGACCTCAACTCGCCGTGGGACCTCGCGCTCAAGCCGGGCATCCTGATCATCGCCATGGCCGGACCGCATCAGATCTGGGTGATCGATCTGCTGCACGATCGGGTGTACCCCTACGCCGGCACCGGCGAAGAGGCGCGGAAGGATGGTCCGGTGAACGTGGCGACGTTCGCGCAGCCGTCAGGCCTCGCGCTGGATGGCAACACGCTCTACGTCGCCGACGCGGAGGCCAACATCGTGCGCGCCGTCGAGTTGCCGCCGTCCAACACGGTGACCACCCTCGCCGGCGGCGACCTGTTCGAGTTCGGGGACAAGGACGGGCAGGGCGATGCGGCGCGGTTCCAGCATCCACTTGGCGTCGCCGCCCACGCCGGCCGCGTGTTCGTGGCCGACACCTACAACCACAAGATCAAGATGCTGGACCCGGCGTCGCGCACGGTGACGACGTTTGCTGGAACCGGCACCGCGGGCCACGTGGACGGCCCGGCATTGCAGGCGCGGTTCTTCGAGCCGGGCGGCCTGTCGGTGTGTGGCGACACGCTTTACATCGCCGACACGAACAACCACGTCATCCGCGCGATCGACTTGAAGACCAAGCAAGTGAGCACGCTGGCGATCGACGGCCTGACGCCTCCGCCGACCTGGAGTTACCTACGGCCTTAGTGGCAAACCTTTGGTTTGTCCACTTCACGCATTACACTCTTCGCGTGTTTCTTCGGAACAAGCTGATGCGCCCGGCAGTGGCCGGACTGCTTCTTCTGCTCGCGGCGTGCCGTCCGGCGCCGCCGCTCCCCGCCGACCGTGCCATCGTCATCCTGATCTCGATCGACGGCTGGCGATGGGACTACCTGGAACGCTTCGCGCCGCCGACGCTGTCACGGCTCGCGGCGCAAGGCGTCCGCGCCGCGGGGCTGATCCCGCAATTCCCGTCGAAGACGTTTCCCAACCACTACACGATCGTCACCGGCCTCACGCTGGCGCACCATGGCATCGTCTCCAACAACATGCGCGCGCCGGACATTCCGGGCGACTTCTCGATGTCGAACCGCGACGTGCTGGCGGATCCGCGCTGGTGGGGGGGCGAGCCGATCTGGAACACCGTCGAGCGGCAGGGCAAGGTGGCGGCCCCCATGTTCTGGCCCGGCTCGGAAGCGGCCATCGGCGGGCATCACGCCACCTTCTGGCGCGATTTCGACAACGAGCTGCCGAACGCGGATCGCGTCAAGCAGCTGATCGAGTGGTTGAAGCTGCCCGCCGGCAAGCGCCCGTCGTTCCTGACGCTGTATTTCAGCGACGTCGACAACGCCGGCCACACGTGGGGCCCGGATTCGGATCAGGTGCGGGAGGCCGCGATGAGCGTTGATCGTTCGATTGGCGACCTGGTCGCCGGCGTGGCCGCGGCGGGCCTGACCGATCGCGTGAACTACGTCGTGGTCAGCGATCACGGGATGGCCGCCCTCAGCCGCGACCGCATGATCGTGCTGGACGACTACGTCGATCCCGCCACCGTGGACGTGGTGGATTGGGCGCCGGTGCTCGGGCTGGCGCCGAAGGATGGCGATGTCGAGAAGCTGTATACCGCGCTGAAGGACAAGCATCCCGCCCTGCAGGTCTATCGCCGTGGTGAGATTCCGGCGATCTACGGCCTCGCCGACCACCCGCGCCTGTCGCCGATCATTGGCATTGCCGATGAAGGCTGGTACATCACATCGAGGTCGGAAACGGATCGCTGGGATCAGCCCGACCGCCACTCGCCGGGCGGCACGCACGGCTACGACGCGCGGGCCAGGTCGATGCAGGGGCTGTTCATCGCCTCCGGCCCGCGGCTGCGGCGCGGGTTGATCGTCAAGCCGTTCGAGAACATTCACGTCTACGACCTGATGTGCGCGGTGATGGGCGTTGAGCCGGCGAAGAACGACGGCGATGCCGCCGTCACCAGGGACATGTTGCGATGACCTCGACCAAGGCACCCGGGAGCCGACCATCAAGGCACATTTACGTAAATGTGGCTATGTGGTAATGTGCCGTCATGAACCCCACCGGTGACCGCCGTGCCCGGCTCAGCATCGACGTGTCGACCTCAACCCGCAGAAGAGTCCGCCTGGCCGCCGCAAAGCGCGATCAGACAATCCGCGACTACGTCGTCAGCGCGCTCCAGGAGCGTCTGCGCGATGACCTGGGAGGCGACGACACGTCGGAAGCCGAAGCCCTGACCGAACGCGCGGACCCCGTCCTGGGCGATCTGTGGCGGAACGCCACCGACCAGGTCTATGACGACTTATAAGCGCGGCGATGTCGTCCTCGTGAAGTTTGTGTTTGCCGATGAGAAGGGCGTCAAACAGAGGCCAGCGCTGTTGGTGAGTTCCGCCCGCTACCACAGGAGTCGCCGCGAGGCCGTCCTCGCCGCCATCACGAGCAATGTCGACCGGCTGCTGCCTGGCGACCATGCGATTGGACAATGGCAGGACGCCGGCCTTCCATTGCCATCGACGGTCACGGGAATCATCCGCACGATCAAGCAGGAAATGATCATCAAGAAGCTCGGGCAACTTCCACCGGCCGATCTTGGTGCCGTCGACGAGCAGTTGCGCACCGCCCTCGCCCTTTGACCTCGTTACCAGTCACACGTTCGAGAACCTGATGCCGTCAGCAGTGTCTCCCGCCCTTCCGAACCGTCCAGCATCGGATTCCATCACCGCCGCCGGCTGGCGGATCGTGCTGCTGGCCAGCCTGGGCGGCACGCTCGAGTTCTACGACTTCGTCATCTTCGGCGTGTTCGCCAGGGACATCGCCGCCGCGGTGTTTCCCAACGCCTCGCCGATCGTCTCGCTGATGGCGTCGTTCGCCGCGTTCGCGGCCGGCTACCTCGCGCGGCCGATTGGCGGCATCGTCCTCAGCCACTACGGGGATCGCCACGGCCGCCGCCAGGTGTTCCTGTGGTCGGTGTTCGTGATGTCGGCCGCCACCCTCGGCATGGGTCTCGTGCCGTCCTATGCGCAGTGGGGCGTGGCCGCGAGCGCCCTGATGGTGACGCTGCGCCTGCTGCAGGGGTTCTGCCTGGGCGGCGAGCTGCCCGGCGCCTTGACCTACGTCGTCGAGACGGCGCCGCGGATCGCTCCGCTGGTGTGCGGCGTGGTGTTCGCGTGCGTGACCATGGGCGTGGCCGCCGCCACCGCGGTGAGCCTGTCCGTTCGCACCTGGCTGGATCCGGCGCTGGTGCCGGTCTACGGCTGGCGTATCGCCTTCGTGATTGGCGGCCTCGGCGGCGTGCTCAGCTTCGTGCTGCGGCGGTCGCTCGAAGAGTCGCCCGAGTTCGAGCGGATGCGCAGCCTGGCGGCGCGCCAGCCGTTCCGCGAGTTGCTGCGCACGCACCGGTCGCACGTGCTCGTGGGCTGCGCCGTGCTGGCGGGCACCGCCTGCTTCAACGGCCTGTTCTTCTCGCACCTGCCGGCGTACCTGTCCGGCGTGCTCCACTACGACCCGCGCCAGGCCGTGTTCTCGCAGACCGTGGCCGTGATCGCCTCCGCGATCGGCATCCTCGTCACCGGCTGGATCGGCGATCGCGTCCCGCCGCGCCGCCTGCTGCGGGCCGGCGTGGTGCTCCTGCTGCTGTTCTCGTATCCGTTCTACCTGGCGCTCGAGTCGCGCTCGGTCAACCTCACGGTGCTGCTCGTGCTGGCGGGCCTCGCCGCGGGACTCACGAACGGCTCGTTCGCCGTGCTGCTGACGGATCTGTTTCCGACGCGCATCCGCTTCACCGGCGTGGCGCTGGTGTTCAACGTCAGCTTCACGATCTTCTCCGGCACGGCGCCGCTGGTGGCCACCGCGCTCATTCGCGAAACCGGCCAGAATGCGTCGCCCGCCATCCTGATGGCCGGCAGCGCTCTTCTCGCGCTGCTTGGCAGCATGTGGGTGAATCGCTACGGTGGTAACGTTCTCGCAGGATCAAAATGAACACGCGTCGCCTGCCCCGCCTCGGCTGGGACCTCTCTGAAGTCGGCTACGGCATGTGGGGCATGGGCGGATGGACCGGGTCCGATGACGCCGAGTCGGCAGCGGCCCTGGATCGCGCGGTGGCGCTCGGCTGCAACTTCTTCGACACCGCCTGGGCGTACGGCGAGGGGCGCAGCGAACGCCTGCTCGGAGACCTGGTGCGCCGGCACGCCGGCCAGCGCCTGCTGACCGCGACCAAGGTCCCGCCCAAGGATCGCGTCTGGCCGGGCAAGGGGACCACGCCGGTGTCGCAGGTGTTCCCCTACGAGCACATCATCGACTACACCGATCGCAGCCTGCAGAACCTCGGCACGGACGCCATCGACCTGCAACAGCTTCACGTCTGGGACGACAGCTGGGCGGAAGACGATGGGTGGAAGAGGGCGGTGGAGGATCTGAAGCGAGCGGGGAAGATCCGCGCGTTCGGCATCAGCGTGAATCGCTGGGAGCCGGACAACGTGCTGCACGCCCTCGACACCACGCTGGTCGATGCCGTTCAAGTGGTCTACAACATCTTCGACCAGGCGCCGGAGGATCTGCTGTTCGACGTCTGCGCGCGCGAGGGTATCGGCGTGATCGCGCGGGTGCCGTTCGACGAGGGCAGTCTCACCGGCACGCTGACCCATGACGCGCGGTGGCCTGACGGCGACTTCCGGAACATCTACTTCCAGCCGCTCAAGCTGGCGGAGACGCTCGTGCGCGTCGAGCCGCTGAAGGCGCTGGCGGCCGGATGGGGCGAGCCGCTCCCCAGCGTGGCCCTGCGCTTCATCCTCGCCCACAAGGCGGTCACCACGGTGATCCCCGGCATGCGCGCGATGCGAAACGTCGAAGCCAACCTGTCGGTGAGCGGCAAGCCGATGCCGGCGGAGCAGGTGGCCGCCCTCCGCGCGTTCCGCTGGGACCGCAAGCCGGATTTCCGGCCATAGACGAATGGCTGACCACCCTCGCCCCGGGGCGACGTGCGGACTTTTCAGTGCTCGCGGGCGACCCATTGCGGGATATTCCCAATATTCGCCGTATTCGCCGGGTGGCGACACGTGGCCGCGTTCTTGCTATTGCCGGGCTGTGGGAATTTGCCGGATTCCGGACGTCGGGTATGATGCCGTGATGCCTTCCCGTCCAATCACGTGGCCGCCGCCCCTCGAGCGATACCGCTCGACGGTCCGGACGACGTCCGTGTTGGCGGGCGCGGTGCTGGTGACGTTCCACGGCTGGCTGTTTGCCACGCAAGCGGCAGCGGGCCGGCTCGACGATCCGTGGCTGGTCTTCCGCTGGCTGCTGGCCGTTGGACTGGTCTCGGCACTGATGGCCATCCGCCGTGGTGGCGCCTCGGTCTGGAGCCGCCAGGGCATTGCCGTGTGGGTGCTGGCCGCGTTGCTGCATGGTCCGGCGGTCGCGGCCGATTTCAGCGATTCCATCAACTCACTTGCGTTACCCGAAACGGTAGCGGCGTCGGTCCTGCAACTGGTGACGACGTCGGCGCTCGCCATCACGCTGTGGATGCTCGCGGGCCTGCTGGCGCGCCGCGATCGTCACGCCCGTCTCTACGCCAGCTTCGTCACGGTCTCGTCCCGCGGCGGCAGGTTCGGCGACGGCTACTCCCCGCAGTACTCCTCTCGACCCCCTCCCCGCGCATAGCTCCGCCCGGTTTCTGACTTCAGACGTTTTCTGGATTTCTGTCAGCGAGCTTGCTCGTACGGAGAGTTGCCATGCGTACCGCCCGTGTCTTGTTGTTTGTAGCGGCGTTGTTTGCCGCCGTCCCCAGTTTCGCCGCGACCATCAGCGGCACCGTCTTCGACACCACCGGCGCCGCCGTTCCGGCCGCGCGGGTCGTGCTTCGCACAGTGGCCACCGGCCAGGAAGTGACGATTGAGACGGATGCGCAAGGGCGCTACCGGTTCGAGGCGCCGCTGACGGGCACCTACCTGGTGATCGTGTCGCACCCCGGCTTCTCGGAAACCGCGCGAACCGTGGTGGTCGAGCAGGTCGAGGCCGCGTTGGATGTGCCGATGTCCCTCGAACTGGGCGTGATGAGCACCGAGGTCAGCGTGACCGCGAGCCGGTCCGCACGCGAGGTCCGGCAGATCCCGTTGCACGTCGAAACCCTGTCGGACGCGGCCGTCGAGCAGATGAACGCCACGTCAACCGGCGACGCGCTGGCGTCGGTCGTTAACGTCACCCCCGAGGGCAGCGGGCCCTTTGGCGTGCGGCCGCGCCTGCGCGGTCTTGATTCGACGCGCATGCTCGTGCTGGTTGACGGCGAGCGCATGAACACCGCGCGCCAGGCTACCAACCGCACCGGCGCCGAGGTCGGGCTGATTTCGCCCGACTCGATCAACCGCGTCGAGATCATCAATGGCGCCGGCACGCTGATGTACGGCTCCGACGCGCTGGCCGGCACCATCAACATCATCACCAACGAGCCGGCGTTGTCGCCGACCACGCAGCTGCTCTACGGCTTCAACGGCCTCTACAGCTCGAACGAAAACGGCATGCGCGGCACCGTGACGGTGGGCGCCACCTCGCCGCGCGTCAGCTTCCGCCTGCAGGCCGGCGCGGAGAAGTACGACAACTACCAGTCGGGGCAATTCGACGTCGAAGACACGCGGCCGCTGTTCGCCGCCGGCACGCTGAAGCAGGTTGACACCATCGACACCAACTTCGGGTTTGCCTTCAAGGCCTTCCCGGACCCGTTCAACGCGCCGTTCGTCCGCACCGGCAGCGAGATCCTGAACTCGCAGGCCGAGGGCAGGTTCATCAACGCCTCGTCGCTGGTCAAGCTCGGCGACCGCCGCTCGCTGCGCGTGCGTTACCAGAACCGCCGCATGGAGAACGTCGGTTTCCCCGACTTCGAGCAGCCCTACTTCTTCAATGACACCGCGCTGCCGCACAGCAACTTCGACAAGGTGTCGGCGCGCTACGAAGCGCAGGCCGTCACGCCGTGGCTCGCCAACCTGTCGCTGACCGCCTACTACCAGCGCACGGAGCGGCTGTTGCGCACCACGCTGCCGGTGCAGTTCCCGGCGCCGACGGCGGTCACCTTCTTCCCGATCAACGTCATGCGCCTCGACATCATGTCCGACACCGAGCAGCGCGTGTGGACGCCCGGCGTGGACCTGCACGCGGTGTTCGTGCCGGCCGCGAACCACCTGCTGACCACCGGCGCGACGTTCTATCGCGACAGCAGCAGCGACTTGCGCACCACGGCGACGACCATGTCGCTGGTTGGCCAGGTGGCGCTGGGCGCGAGGGGGCCGGCGGCGGCGCCGCTGCCGTCGCCGATGGCGTTGGGCCCGGCGTCGATCGCGCACCCCGTCCGCGTGCCCGATGCCAGTCTGCGCGACATCGCGGTGTTCGCGCAGGATGAATGGCGCGTGCGCCCCGCCCTGTCGGTGGTGGCCGGGCTTCGCGGCGACTTCTACACCGTGAACACCGAAGCCACGCCTGGCTACGACGTCATGAGCGTGATCGGCAATGCCAAGCCGGCCATCGACCTGTCGACGCTGCCTGACGCGGCCGGCGCCACTTACTCGCGCAAGGCGATGACCGGCGACATCGGCATTGTCTCGAACCCCGATGGCGCCATCAACCCGTTCGTCCGCTTCGGTCGCAGCTATCGCCATCCCAACCTCGAAGAGCTGCTGTTTGCGGGACCGGCGACCGCCGGCGCCATCGTGCCGAACGTGAAGATCAAGCCGGAGACCGGCAACAACTTCGACGCCGGTGTGAAGTTCCGCGCCGGTAAGGTGTCGGGCGGGGCCTACTACTTCCTGAACCAGTACCAGAACTTCATTGCCCAGGACCTCGTGGTGGCGACCAACTCGGCCGGCGCCCTGGCGCAGTCCACCAACTACGGCGACGTGCGCATCACCGGCGTCGAGCTGAACGCGGCCGCGCCGTTCGTGTTCCGGCCCGGCGTGCTGACGCTGACCGGCGCCGCGGCGCTGACGCGCGGCACCATCACCGACGGCGTCAACCCGCTCGACAACAGCTCGCTCGCCGGCACGCCCTTCGACAACATCACGCCGTCGAAGGTGATTGTCAACGCGCGGTTCACCCAGTCCAGCGGGCGGTGGTGGGCCGAGTACGGGGTCCGCAGCCAGGCCGAGGTGAAGCGGGTGGCCGAGACGCTGCTCGACTCGCCGTTTCTGATCGCGCAGGACCTGCTGGCCCTCAAGGGCTTCACGGTCCAGCGCGCCGCGTTCGGCGTCAACATCACCCGCGGCCGCGACCGCGTCGGCCTGGTGTTGGCGGTGGAAAACCTCGGCGATACCTACTACCGCGAGCAGTTCCAGTTTGCGCCTGCGCGCGGCCGCAGTTTCACCATCGGACTGAACGTGGGGGCCTTCTAATGAACGGCATGTCGGCGTCGCTTGTGCACTACGTACCGATCGTCACCACGATTCTCGCGGTGCCGTTCGCGCTCGAGATCTTCCGGCGCTATCTCGCGAACCCGGACCGCCTGCACCTGCTGTGGTGGGCGATCGGGGTCGCGACCTACGGCGTCGGCACGTTCACCGAAGCCACCACCACGCTGATCGGCTGGAACGAGCCGACCTTTCGGGCGTGGTACATCTCGGGGGCGCTGCTGGGTGGCGCCCCCCTGGCCCAGGGCACCGTCTACCTGTTGTTGCGCCGGCGCACCGCGCACGTGCTCACGGCGATCCTGATCGGCTTTGTCGTCATCGCCTCGGTGGCCGTGATCCTGTCGCCCATCGACTACTCGCAGGTCGAGGCGCATCGTCTGACCGGGCGCGTGTTCGGCTGGCAATGGGTGCGGGCGTTCAGCCCCTTCGTCAACATGTACGCCGTGGTCTTCCTGATCGGCGGCGCCATCCTGTCGGCGCTTCGCTACAGCGCCGACCCGGCGACCCGCCACCGGGTGATTGCGAATGTGCTGATCGCCACCGGCGCCATTCTGCCGGGCATCGGCGGCAGCGCCACGCGCATGGGCTACACCGAGGTGCTCTACGTCACCGAACTCGCCGGCCTCATCCTGACCTGGATGGGATACCGGATGAGCGTTCGCCCCTCACCGCAGGTGCGGGCCGTCGCCGTTAGTGCCTGACCCGGTAGGTGACCAACACGCATCCGCCCTCGAGCTGACGGCATTCCGTCAGCTCGAGCGGCACCCTCGCTCCCGAATCGAGAAACGCCGGCACGCCTGATCCGAGCAGGATCGGGTGCACGTTCAGCCCCACCTCGTCGATCACGCCCGCCTGGAGGAGGGAGGTGGCAAAGTTGCCGCCGCTCATCACAATGATGTCCTTGCCGGGCTGGGCCTTGAGCTTTCGCACGAAGTCGCCGGCGTCGCTCGTCACCAACTCCACGCCCTTGCCCGGCACGCTCGTCAGCGTGCGCGAGAACACGTAGCTCTTGAGGCCCTTCATGGATCCGCCACCGCCGCTGCCGGCGGCGCCCTGCCAGGTCTTGCGGCCCATCAGGACGGTGTCGGTCGAGGCCCACGACTGTTTCATGATCTCCTGCACGTCCTTGCTGAAGTGCAGCCAGTCGATGGCGCCGTCCTTGCCGGCGAAGAACCCGTCCAGGCTGCACGCACCGCCGTAGATGACCTTCCTCATCGCGCTCCTCCAGACCCGCGCCCGGCGCGGCGATGCATACTACGACGATCTTCGGTCTTCTACACGGAATCCGAACCCGTCCCCGATGAGTAGCCGGCGCACCAGATTAGGCACCTCGCCACCCAGACCATGGTCGCGGCGGCGCCGCATCGCCACTACTGAGGGGTTGCTGAGGCGGCTGTGGCTCAAATGGTAGTCGGGTCTCTGGCACAGCCCTTGTAGTGGAAGGGAGCTATCATGACCATCTTGAAGTGCGCGTCGTTCGGGCTGTTCTTCGCGGCCCTCGTTCCCGGGTGCGCGCGCGCGGACGCGGAGCCGTCCGCCATGGCGAGTGCTTCGACCACGGCATTGGAAGCGCAGAAGCCACGGGTGCCGTCTGACAAGCCGACGGCCAGCTTGTCGCCGGAGGCCGCCATCTCGGCCGCCCCGGACGGCGGGACCGCCCCGAACGCCCAGGGCGCGGCCACGCTCGAGTTCCAGAACCGCATCAAGAACTACCTGAGGATCCACAACGAGGGCGAGTCGAAGGTGCCGAACCTCAAGAACACCGACGATCCGAGGCAGATTTCCGACCGTGAGATGGCGCTCGCGAAGGCCATTCAAACACTTCGTGCCGGAGCGCAAATCGGCGAGATCTTCGCGCCCGAGTATCAGCCCTACTTCATCAAGATCGTCCAGGACGACTTCGCCACGCGATCCGCGGTGGACCGCAAGGCCATCATCAACGAACTGCCCAAGAACATGAAGGTGGACGTCAACACCGTTTACCCGACGGCGTTGCCGTTGGCGACGTTTCCGGCGGTGCTGCTCAGGAAGCTGCCCGACCTGCCGCCCGAACTCGAATACCGCCTGGTCGGCCGCAGCCTGATCCTGCGGGATGTGAAGGCCAACCTGATTGTTGACATCCTGAGGGATGTCGTCCCGACAATTCCCAGTTGATTGATGGACGCGCGATGAAGAGACACCCGCTCAAGCGATTCGTGCCGGCGCTCCTGGTGCTGGCGGCGGCCACTGTCCTGGCGGCCGGCATGGCCGAACAGGCACCGGCCCCCGCCACCGCCATGTCGGCGGTCACGGAAACACGCCCGCCCGTCGGCAAAGACTCGGTGAAGTTCCTCGTGCTCGGCGACACCGGCACCGGTGATCGCGCGCAGTACGACGTGGCGGCGCAGGCGTGGAAGTCGCACCAGGTGTTCCCGTACCAGTTCGCCATCATGCTGGGCGATAACATCTACGGTTCCGAGCGCCCGCAGGATTTCTCCCAGAAGTTCGAGAAGCCGTACAAGCCGATGCTCGACGCGAACATCCCGTTCTATGCGTCACTTGGCAACCACGACGACCCGAACCAGCGCTACTACAAGCCTTTCGGCATGGACGGCCAGCGCTTCTACAGTTACCAGAAGAGCGACGTCCGCTTCTTCGTGCTCGACAGCAACTACATGGACAAGGACCAGCAGGCCTGGCTGGACAAGGAGCTGTCGGCCTCGGACGCCAGGTGGAAGGTCGCTTACTTCCACCACCCGCTCTACTCGTCCGGGGGGGCGCACGGCTCCGAAGTTGACCTGCGCGTGATCGTCGAGCCGATGCTCATCAAGTACGGCGTCAACGTGGTCTTTGCCGGGCACGAGCACTTCTACGAGCGCATCAAGCCGCAGCGGGGCATTGCCTACTTCACGTCCGGCGGCGCGGCCAAGCTGCGCGAAGGCGACATCAGGATGGGCCCGCTGACGGCCAAGGGCTTCGATACCGAGCAGAGTTACATGCTGGTCGAGATCGACGGCGACGTCATGCGATTCCAGACCATCTCGCGCCGTGGGAAGGTCGTCGATTCCGGCGAGATTGCGCGGCAGGCCACGCCCGACACCAAGTCATGACGTCCCCTTCCACATCGTTGCGGCTTGCCGGCGGTGTGATCCTGGCGGCCGTGGTGGTGGCGGCGATCACCACGCCGGCCGGCACGACGGCGCCGAACCTCGCCGGCCAGGCGAACCTGTCGGAGCTGTGGCAGGACCCGGGCGACATCGCGGCGCGCGACCTGCGCTGGGGCCGTGGCGGCCAGGCGCTGGCCCCGTCGGCTGACGTGGAGTACGCGTTCAAGGCGATCGACGCGGTTGGCTACAGCGCGGGGTACGACGTGGTCGACCCCGAGGGCCGCCCGTGGGACGTGAAGACCGGCGACGAAGGCCAGCCCGAAGTGATTGCCAGCCGGCTGCTCTGGGCCGTTGGCTATCATCAACCCGTGGTCTACTACCTGCCCGAGTGGAGGCTGACGAACGGCCCGGTGCCACGTCCGCTCCCGGGGCGGTTCCGGCTCGAGTCCGACCACGCCGCTCTTGGCGACTGGTCATGGAACGAGAACCCGTTCAAGGGCACGCGGGAACTGAGGGGCCTGGTCCTGGCGAACCTGCTGATCAACAACTGGGATCTGAAGTCGAGCAACAACAAATTCCTCATGGTGCCCATGCCGGCCGGCACCGAGCGGTGGTTCGTCGTCCAGGATCTCGGCGCGTCGTTCGGAAAGACCGCGTGGCCGATCGGCACCCGCAACCGCCTCGAGGATTTCGAAAGCCAGCGCTTCGTGCTCGGCGTGCAGGACGGACGCGTGCAGTTCGACTACCACGCGCGCCACAGGGAACTGCTCGAAGACCTCGCGCCGGCCGACGTGCTGTGGATCCTGGGACTCTTTAATCGCATTACCGACCAGCAATGGAATGACGTCTTCTCGGCCGCGGCGATGTCGGCAGACACCAGCTCGCGTTACATCCGGAAGATGAAGGCAAAAATTCAGGAAGGGCTCGCACTCAGCGGGCAGGGAACGAGCTAGCCATGGACCCCTTGATCGTCGACCTCCCGGGCGTGATGGACAACTTCCAGGAAGAGGTTCTCGCGTCGCTCATCCGCCTGCCGCTGGCCGCTCTCCTCGGTACCGCGCTGGCGCTGCGCCCCAGGCGCAGCGGCACCCCTGAACGCCAGCCGGCCGTGGTGCAGACGCAGATCATTCTCGCGGTGGTTGGTTCGCTGATCATGTTGGTGGTGGGCGCGAGCCTCGCCCGCGCCTTCGGCATTGTCGGCGCCGCCAACCTGATTCGCTACCGCTCCAAGATCGACGATCCCAAGGACGCCGTCGTCATGCTGTGCGCGCTGTCGGTCGGGCTCGCGTCGGGCGTCGGCCTCTATGGCCTGGCCATTATCGGCACCGTCTTCATCGCCGCGTGCCTCTGGGTGATCGAAGGATTCGAGCCGCAAACGCGCATCTTCGAACTGAGCGTCAAGTTCGGCGCGAAGACGCCGGAGCTGAAGCCGAAGATCGAAGCCGTGCTGCGCCGCTTCAAGGTAAAATTCGAAATGCGCACCGCCGCGGAAGACACCGTGTCGTACATGGCCACGGCGCCCCGCGCTCTGAGCACCGACCGGGTGTCGAAGGCGCTGATGGAGCTCGAGCCGTCCGGAAAGGGCGCCATCGAGTGGGAAGAGAAGTCCAAGGCCAAGGTGCCGAAGTAACGTGAAGCTGATCATCCAACCGGACGCCGGTGTCGTGCCGATCATCCGGGCGATCAGGACCGCAACCAAGACGATTGACGTCTTCATCTTCCGCTTCGATCGCGACGAGGTGGAGAAGGCGTTGGCCGGCGCCGTGCAACGTGGCGTGACCGTGCGGGCCCTCATTGCCAACACCAACCGTGGTGGCGAAGGCCGCCTGCGGAAGCTGGAGCAACGCCTGCTCGCGGGCGGCGTGCAGGTGTCGCGCAGCGCCGACGATTTCCTGCGCTATCACGCCAAGTACATGATCGCCGACTCGACGCTGCACTTGCTCGGGTTCAACTTCACCAGGCTCGACATGGACAAGAGCCGGAGCTTCGCCATCTCCACCCGCGATGCCAAGGCGGTGCAGGAGGCGTCGAAGTTGTTCGAGGCCGACCTCTCGCGACAGCCCTACACGCCGGCGAAGTCGAATCTCGTGGTCAGCCCAGAGACGGCGCGGGACATGCTGACCGCCTTCATCAAGGGGGCGAGGAAGGAGCTGGCGATCTACGACGCCAAGGTGGCCGATCCGTCGATACTCAAGCTGCTCCGGGAGCGAATCGACAAGGGCGTGAAAGTGCGGGTGTTGGGCTCGGTGAAGGGTAAAGATAGCGGCATCGACGCGCGTCCCCTGTTGAACATGCGGCTGCACGTGCGCGCCATCGTCCGCGACGGCACGCGCGCGTTTGTGGGCAGCCAGAGCCTGCGCAAGGACGAACTCGAGAACCGCCGCGAGGTCGGACTGATCGTCACCAATCCGGTGGCGGCGCGAAAGCTGCTGCAGGTGTTCGAGAGCGACTGGGCCGAGTCCGAGAACGGTGCCAAGGCTGAAGGCGAGAAATCCAACGGCGCGAAGGCCAAACGCGCGAAGGCCGGGAACGCGGCTTAGGACGGGCGGATCGCGATTTCGCCGGTCGTGGGCGCCGTTTCGATGAAGCGCCCCCAGGCCGCCTCGATCCTGGTTGCCTGTCCGCGCTCGATGATGCCGCCGCACCACAAGGCGCTCTGGCCCGGTGCCGCCACCCACACCCGCTTGACCTTCGTGGCGATGCCGAACGCCGGAACCCGCAACGTGAAGTAGGGCGGCAGCGCCGACGGCGTGGCGCCCGTCACCTCGAGGCGCACGCCTTCCGTGCTCACATCCATGACCTTCGCCGACACGCCGTCCACCTGCGCGAGCAACCGCGGCACGGGCTTGCGGGGTGAGCGCCGGGCCGGACGCCCTTCGGCCAGCGCCAACGCGATCGACAGCTGGAAGATGTCGCGCGTGACCGGACGGTCAACCCAGGTCACGTCCCTTGGCACCTGCTCCAGCGCTCGTGCCGGTTCGCCGACGACGATCAGCGGCCGGTTGGCGCCGAGGATGCGGATCACCCGCGGCAGATCGGCCGCCGGGATCAACGACACATCCGCGATCAGCGCTTCGATGGGCCGCGTCGACAGCTCCCGCGCCAGCGAGTCGAGGTCGAGCATCGGCACCGGCTCGTAGCCGGCGGAGTGCAGCCATTCCTGGAACGCGGCCCGCTCACCGGGAACCGGGCACGCCACACCGATCCGCTCGAGGAGGGGCATGCGGATGAGGACTGCAATCGTCGTTCCCGGCCGAACCTGGCGGGAATGCGGCAATACCAGAGGGCCCCGCGGCCTGGCGGTTTCCAGCCGCCGACGAAAGCGTCGACGGCTGACGGTTTTCGTCTATTTCATCCGGTACAGATCGGCTTCGGCGGCGATGTAGCCGAACGCATTCCAGCCACCGCCCGAAGTGACCTTCTGGAACACTTCGCGCGCCTTTGCCATGTTGCCGGTGACGAAGTAGTAGTTGCCCACGCCGTACCCCTGGGTCGCGATGGTGGTGTCGTCGGCCTTCGCGGTGTCGAGCAGCGCCTCCGGCTTGTCGAGGCCCTTGTACATCAGCAGGCGGCGGTGGTACGAGGCATTCTCGAGGATGTCCATCTTCGGCGTGATGCGCTCGAGCACCCTGGTGGCGTCGGCCTTGCGGTTCATCCGCATCAACGTCATCCACATCCAGTCGCTGGTCGCCGTCACCGAGTCGTCGTTGTTCGACACCTTCATGCATTCGACGTAGGCGTCGTACGCCTTCGCGTAGTTGCCCTGCAGGTAGTACGCGAGGCCGAGGTGGTACCAGATGTTGAACTGCAGCGTGCTGCGCGGCTGGCCGGCCGGGTTGGGCGCGCCGTCCGGCTCCATCTCGTCGGGCTGGCCCTTGATCAACTGCGCCGCTTTCTCGAAGTCGGCCTGGGCCTTCGCGAACTGGCGGATGGTGATGTAGCGATGGCCGCGATGGCGATAGAACTTCGCGTTGTTCGGGTGGAGTTCGATGCCCTTGGTGAACATCGCGATGGCGTCGTGGTAGCGCCACAGATAACCGAGGCGGCGGCCTGTCCAGATGATGGCTTCCGCGTCCTTGGGGTTGGCCGCCAGCGTCTTCTCGGCCTGCGCCAGGTCGGCGTCGAGCTTCTGCCGGTTCGGGATCGCGGCCGGCACCATCAGTGGCTGGCCGGCCAGCGACATCGCCTCGGGCTTGCCGGTTTGGGCGCCAACGGTCATCGTGGCTGACGCCATGGCCGCGGCCATGGCGACGAAAGCGAATCGCTTCATGAACGCTCTCCTGACGTAGCTTCGGTCTCTTCCGAATCGAGCAAACCCTGCTGGGTGGGCGCGTCCAGCTTGCGCGCCACGGTTTCGAGCGGATCGATCAGCGGGATTTCCTTCGCGCTCCCGGCGCCGAGCTCGCGGAACCGGCGCGCCTTGACGAGCACGTTGTTCTCGAACGAGCCAACCACCCTGTTGAACGTCGAGAACGTCCCGTCCATTCTCTTGCGCAGATCTTCGAAGTGGTCCGCCATGGTCGCGATGCTTTCGTGCAGCGCCTTGCCCAGCCGGCTGATCTCTTCGGCGTTGATCGTCAGCCGCTCCTGCTTCCAGCCGAACGCGGCCGCCCGTAACAGCGCAATCAGCGTCAACGGGCTGGCGATGATGACGTTGCGGGTCACGCCGTAGTCGATCAGCAGCGCGTCCTGCTCGAGTGCGGCCATGTAGATCGCTTCGGCCGGCAGGAACAACACGACCATCTCCGGCGAGGCCGGGAACTGATCCCAGTAGGCCTTGGCGCCCAGCTTGGTGACGTGGTCCTTCACCTGGCGCACGTGGTCCGCCAGCTTCCCGCTCCGCACCCCGTCGTCTGAGGCGCCCTGGGCATCGAGAAACGCCTCGAGCGGCGCCTTGGCATCGACGACGATCGACCGGCCGCCGGGCAGGTTGATGATCAGGTCGGGGCGCAGGCGACCGGATTCCGTGAAGACGGTGGGCTGCTCGTCGAAATCGCAGTGCTCCATCATCCCGGCCAGCTCCACGACCTTGCGCAGCTGTACTTCGCCCCAGCGGCCGCGGACCCCGGGTGACCGCAACGCGCGCACCAGGTTCTGCGTTTCCTGCTGCAACTGCTGCTGCGTCTGGCCGACGAGGCTCAGCATGGTCCGCATGCTGGCGCTGTCGTCCACGCGCGACTTCTCGACTTCCTTCAGCTTGGCGTCAACCTGGATGAGCGTGTCTTTGATGGGGCCGACCAGCGACCCCAGTTCCTGCTGGCGGCGGCCCAGATCCAGCGCGGCCTCTTTCGAGACGTTGCCGATCTTCTGGTCGGCGAGCTTCAGGAATTCATCCGTGCTCGACTTGAGCGTGGCCGCGGCGAGGGCTTCGAACGATTCGCGCAGTTGGTCCTGCTGGCTGGCGCGGCTGCGGGATGCCAGCAGCCATCCGGCGGTAAAGCCGAACACCAGGGCGGCGACGACTGTGAGTGCGATGTCCAAATTACCTTGGGTCCTTCGTGGTGCCTTCGCGTCTGCCGCGTTCCGGTTAGGAGTGTAACCCGGATGCCAGAATTGACCAGGCGGGCTCGGCACGGCAGGGCGCGTCTTTCCTGTAACCCTCTCGTCTGCTTCGGGTTAGCATAACGATGCCCTCCCAGATGTGTCTGGAAGGGCCGTTGCACCAATGATTCGAGTGCTCCCATCTGTGAGCGAACCGACGGTCACCGCGGTTGACGGCTTCGGCCGCCGCACCCGCGGAATCGATCCGGAAAGCGAAGACGAGGTCGAATTCCTCGAGCTGTCGCCGGTCCTTGTCGAACACCCCGGTTTCGTGGCGGCGCTGGCTGACCGCGTGGCGCGGTTTGCCACCGTCCGGCACGCGTCCTACGTCCAGCTGCGCCGGCTCGACCGCCCCTCGGCGGATCGGCTGGTGCTGGTGTCGGACGACACCGCGGGCTGGCGGCTGTCGGAAATGCTGAGGGCCTCGGCGGCCGCCGGGCTGTCGCTCGACATCACGGTCGTGATCGGCCTGTTGCGGCAGTTGTTGCCGGCGGTTTCGCTATTCGGCCGTCACAATCGCGATGCCGCCATCGGCGCGCTGTCGCCGGAACGGCTGATCGTGACGCCGCAGGCGCGGCTGGTGATTGCCGAACATGCCTTTGGGCCCGCGCTCGAGAAGCTGAACCTCGGTCGCGATCGGCTATGGCGCGACTTCCGCGTCACCATGGCGCCGTCGGCCGGCCTGCCGCGCGCCAATCCCCGCGCCGATGCCCACGCGATTGGCGTCGTGGCGCTGGAACTGCTCCTGGGGCGCGTGCTCGGCGAGGACGAGTATCCGAACCAGCTGCCGTCGCTGCTCGAGTCGGCGGCCGAGCACCGCAACGGTGAAGCGACGCCCCTGTCGAAGGCGCTGTCGGCCTGGCTCGTGCGCTCCCTGCAGGTGGACATCAACACGGCGTTCCAGTCGCCGCACGAAGCGCAAGTGTCGTTCGAGTCGGTGCTGGCCAGCGACCGCGCCTACGTCACCTCGTCCAAGACGCTCGACGAGTGGGTCACCACGGTCGGCGCCGCCATCGATCAATCGCGCGGTTCGATGGCGCAGCCGGCACCGTCCGCACCGTCACCAGACGACGTGGCATCCGCCTCCGCTCGCGAAGAATCTGGCGAGCTGCCGCGGGACCTCGCCGACCTGTCCGACGGCGAGCCGGACACACCGTACGCACCTCAGGCACCGTTCGCGACCCAGGTGCCCGCAAGAAATCCCCTGACGCTCGCCCTGGTCGCGCTGGTCGTGATCCTGTCCGCGGTCGTGGTGTGGTCGTGGAATCGCGAACCGGGGGCGGCGCGCGCTGGCGAGGGCGAGTTGTCCGTGCAGTCGCGGCCGGTCGCGGCGCGGGTCACCATCGACGGCGAAGACCGCGGCGTGACCCCGCTCACGGTGACGCTGCCGTCGGGGGCGCACGTGCTTGAAGTCCGGATTGGCAGGTCCGAGCCGCGCGTGATTCCGCTGACCATCACGGCCGGCGTGCAGACGGCGCAGTACATCGAGCTGCAGAACGTGCCGACGACCGGCGGCCTCGACATCCGCAGCGAGCCGCCGGGCGCGCGCGTCACCATCGACGGCCAGAATCGCGGGACGACGCCGGTGACCATTCGCGACCTGGCGCCGGGCGAACACCAGGTGGTGCTCGAAGGCGGCGGCCGCAAGGTCACCCAGCCGGTTCGCATCGACGCGGGCATAACTGCGCAGCTCGTCGTGCCCTTGCCACGCCGCTAACGCGGATTTTGCATCCCATTGCACCCCGAGTTTTGTTAGGATCGGCCGTCCTCTTGATGCGCAAACGCTTCCTGGTCCCGGCTATCGGTCTGCTCGTGGGCGCCGCGTCATCGGCGTTCTGGCTGGTGAACGCCGCCGATCCGGTGAGCCTGTCGCGTCTCGCCTCAGACGTGTCGCTCGAGCGCGACGCCGACTACCTGAGCGGCTACATCCCCACCCGCACGACGATCGGCGCCGTGCTCGATCACCACATGATCGAGGGGCCGGAGAAAGCCGTGCTGGTGGCGACCATTGGCAACGCGTTCGACCTCCGGCGCATCCGCGCCGGCCAGCCGTATGTGATCGACCGGATGCTCGACGGCCGCGTCCGCCGCTTCGAGTACGAGATTGACGGCGACCGCCGCCTCACCGCCACGCGCGGGTCGCTCGACGGCACGCCCCGGTTCCACACCGCCATCGAGCGCATTCCGAAAGACACCGCGGTGGTGATGGTCGAAGGCGCCATCGATCGCGAGACCAACTCGCTGTCGGCCGCGCTCGACAAGGCCGGCGAGCGCATCGACCTGGCCCTCGGCCTGGCCGACGTGTTCTCCGGCGAGATCGACTTCAATTCGGACCTGCAGCCCGGCGATCATTTCCGGCTGCTGGTGGAACGGCACTCGCGCGAGGGCAAGCTGGCCGGCTACGGCCCGATCCTCGCCGCGGAGTTCGTCAACGACGGCCGTGAGATGCGCGCCATCCGCTTCACGCCCGAGGGCGGCGCGCCGGCGTATTACGACGACCAGGGCCGATCGCTGAAGCGTTTCTTCCTCAAGTCGCCGCTCAAGTTCGAGCCGCGCGTCACCTCGCGATTCTCGACCTCGCGCCAGCACCCCATCCTCGGCTACGCGCGCGCGCACAACGGCGTCGATTACCACGCCGCCACCGGCGCCCCGGTCGTCGCGGTGGCGCCCGGCGTGGTCACTCTCGCGGGATGGACCGGCGGCGGCGGCCGCACCGTGCGCGTGCGGCACCCGAACGGTTACGAGACCGAGTACCTGCACTTGTCGGCAATCTCCGTGCGGCAGGGTGCGCGCATCGGCCAGGGCGAGCTCGTCGGCCAGGTCGGCAAGACCGGTCTCGCCACCGGCCCGCACCTGCACTACGGGCTGAAGAAGAACGGCCGTTACGTGAACCCGATCCTCGAACACCGCAACATGCCGCCCGGCGATCCCGTGCCGGCCACGCTGATCGACGTGTTCGCATCGGAGCGCGACCGCTTCCTGTCACTGCTCGTCGCGCCTACCGCCGCCCGCGCCGCCAACAATAATTAGCCACAGAGGACACAGAGCATTTTCTTTGAAATGCTTGAGTCTGCTCGTGTTTCGTTTGCCAAGATGAGTTGACTCGGTGTCCTCTGTGGCTAACGTCCGTGGACGAGCGAAACGTATAATTCAAGACGCATGTCTGCCATTTATCCCTTCGCCGCCCTGCGCCCGGCGCCGAAGTCGGCGGCCGCCGTGGCGTCGGTGCCCTACGACGTGGTCAACGCCGAGGAAGCGCGGGCCCTGGCCGAGGGAAACCCGCTCAGTTTTCTTCGCGTGTCGCGCCCCGAAATCGAGCTCCCGCCCGGAACCGATCCGCACGCCGACGCGGTCTATGACCTGGCGGCGAAGAACTTCGCCCGGCTGAAGGGCGCGGCGCCGCTGGTCGTGGAAGACACCGCCTGCTTCTACGTCTACTGCCTCCACATGGGCGCCCACGTGCAGCGGGGCATCGCCGCCTGCTTCTCGGTAGACGAATACGATCGCGGCCTCATCAAGAAGCACGAGAAGACGCGCCCCGACAAGGAAGACGACCGCACGCGGCACATGCTCGCCGTTGGCGCGCAGACCGGGCCGGTGTTCCTGACCTATCGCGCCTCGAAGGACGTGGATGCCGCCGTGTCGCGCGCGGTCCTGGACGACCCGCTGTTCGACATTGTCGCGCCCGACGGCGTGCGCCATCAGATCTGGCGCGTGCCGCACGCCGTGGACCAGCAGATCGTCGATGCCTTCGCAGCCCTCGACAGCCTCTACATCGCCGATGGTCACCACCGCGCCGCCAGCGCGGCGCGGACAAGAATGGCCTTGAGAGAAAAGTCTGCGTTATCTGCGTCATCTGCGGCCCTGGTGTCGCCGTCATCTGCGGCTGAGCACGATCGCCTGCTAGCCGTGGCCTTCCCCGACAACCAGATGCAGGTGCTGCCCTACAACCGCGTGGTCCGCGACCTGCACGGCCTCACGGCCACCGAGTTTCTCTCCTCGTTGAAGCGAAGGCTCGCCGTGAGAGACGGCGGGCCCGCCACGCCGGCCCGAAAGGGCGACGTGGCGATGTACCTGGGCAACGCCTGGCACACCATCACCTTGCCGTCGGGCCCGCATTCACTCGATGTGGACACCCTCGAGACTGCGATTCTCGAGCCCGTGCTTGGCATCGACGATGTCCGCACCGACAAGCGGATTGATTTTGTCGGCGGCATCCGCGGCACCTCGGCGCTCGAGCAGCTGGTGAGCAGCGGCTCGTTTGCCGCCGCTTTCTCGATGTTCCCGGTGTCGGTGGCGGATCTGATGCGCGTCTCCGACGCCGGCGGCATCATGCCGCCCAAGTCCACCTGGTTCGAACCCAAGCTTCGCGACGGCCTGTTGTCGCATCTGCTGTGAGCCCGCCATGAAGGTGCTGATCGCGGACAAGTTCGAAACGTCAGGCCGCGACGCCTTGAAGGCGGCCGGCTGCGACGTCATCTTCCAGCCCGACGCCAATGGCGACAGCCTGGTGGCCGCCATCCGTGACACCGGCGCCCCGGTGCTGGTGGTGCGCTCGACGAAGGTGACCGAGCCGATGCTGGATGCCGGCTCCCTCTCGCTGATCGTCCGGGCCGGCGCCGGCGTCAACACCATCGACGTGGCCGGCGCCTCGAAGCGCGGCATCTACGTGTCGAACTGCCCGGGCAAGAACTCGGTGGCGGTGGCCGAGCTGACCATGGGGCTGATCCTGTCGCTGGACCGCCGCATTCCCGACAACGTCGCGGAATTGCGGGCGGGGAAGTGGAACAAGAAGGAGTTCTCGAAAGCGCGCGGCCTGCTCGGCCAGACGCTCGGCCTGATCGGCTTCGGCCACATCGGCCAGGAAGTGGCCGCTCGCGCCCGCGCGTTCGGCATGCCGGTGATGGTGTGGAGCCGCCGCTTCAGCGACGACGGCGCGGCGCGCGAGGCGGCGGAGCAGGCGTTCGGCATCCAGGTGGTGTCAACCGCCGAAGAGTTGGTGTCGAAGGCCGACATCCTGAGCGTGCACCTGGCGCTCACCAAAGAGACGCGCGGCTTCGTGAACGCGGCACTGCTCGCGCACGCCCGGAAGGGCGCCTGCTTCATCAACACCGCCCGCGGTGAAGTGGTGGATTACGCGGCCCTCGAAGCCGCGGTGAAGGACAAGGGCCTGCGCGTGGCCCTCGACGTGTTTGCCAACGAGCCGGCCGAGGCGACGGCGCCGTTCGCCGACACGCTGGTCGCGCAGCCGAATGTCTACGGCACCCATCACATCGGCGCCTCGACCGACCAGGCGCAGGAAGCCATTGCCGCGGAGACCGTGCGCATCATCACCACCTACAAGGACACCGGCAAGGTGCCCAACGTGGTGAACATCGCGAAGCTGACGCCGGCCACCCACATGCTGGTGGTGCGGCACCGCGACAAGCCGGGCGTGCTCGCCCACGTCTTCGAGTACCTGCGGGTGGCGCACCTCAACGTGCAGGAAACCGAAAACATCATCTTCGACGGCGCCCAGGCCGCCGTGGCCCGCATCAACCTCGACGGCGCGCCATCTCCGCGCGCGCTCGATGCCATGCGGTCCAGTAATGTCGATATTCTCGACCTACAACTCGTCAAACTTGGATAATGGATTCATATGAATAGCCATCGCATTTTTAACTTCTCCGCGGGCCCGGCCGTGCTGCCGGTTCCCGTCCTCGAAGAAGCCCAGGCCAACCTCGTCGCGCTCCCGGGCGTGGGCATGTCGGTGCTGGAGATCAGCCATCGTTCGAAGACCTTCGAAGCCATTTTGGCGAAGACCGAAGCCGACGTGCGCGAGCTCGGCAAGGTGCCCGCCAACTACAAGGTCCTGTTCCTCCAGGGCGGCGCCTCCCTGCAGTTCTCGATGGTCCCGCTCAACCTGCTCGCGCCCGGCGGCACCGCCGATTACCTCGTGACCGGCGGCTGGGCGCAAAAGGCGGTGAAGGAGGCCCAGCGCGTGGGCACCGTGAACATCGCCGCGACGACGGAGAGCGAGAACTTCTCGCGCATCCCGCGGCAGGACGAGATCAAGCTGACTCCCGGCGCGGCCTACGTCCACATGACGACCAACAACACGTTGTGTGGCACGGAGTGGGTGGCGGAGCCGGCGGTGGGTGAGACGCCGCTCGTGGCCGACACCTCGTCCGACATGTTCAGCCGGCCGATCGACGTGTCCAAGTACGGCCTGATCTACGCGGGCGCGCAGAAGAACCTCGGCCCCTCAGGCGTGACCCTGGTGATCATTCGCGAAGACCTGCTGGCGCGATCGTCCAAGTCGCTTCACACCATGCTGAACTACGCCGTGCACGCCGAGAACGGCTCGATGTACAACACGCCGCCGTGCTTCGGCATCTACCTGATGGGCCTGGTCATGAAGTGGGGGCTGGCGCAGGGCGGGCTCGACGCGCTCGCCGCCCACAACGCGCGCAAGGCCGACAAGCTCTACGCCGAGATCGATCGCTCCGGCTTCTACCGCGGCACCGCCGACAAGGCGAGCCGGTCGCGCATGAACATCACCTTCCGGCTGCCGAGCGAGGACCTGGAAAAGTCGTTCGTGAAAGAATCCACGGCCGCGGGCCTGGACGGGCTGAAGGGCCACCGCTCGGTCGGCGGCATGCGCGCCTCGATCTACAACGCCTTCCCAGACGAGGGCATCGACGCGCTCGTCTCCTTCATGCAGGAGTTCGAGAAGAAGAACGGCTAGGATTCCGGCGGTTTATTGAAAGTGTGACGGCCACGGCGGCGCCTGCCACGGCGTCGCCGGCCGGCGCCTGGCGGGCGGCTGTCGGCGCCCGCCGCGACGCTCTCTTCGGGCGTCGGCGGCCGCAAGGCCTCGGGGCCGAGGGCCTCGATGAACCCCTTCCAGTGCTCCAGCACCGCGGGCGCCTGCCCGTGAATCTCGAACCACGTCAGAGCATCCTCGAACGGTCCGCGATGCATCAGCGCGCGCTTGGCGCGCGGCGACATCTCGAGGTCGGCGATGCGGCCTTGCAGCGACAGGATCTGGCGCAGCCGCTCGGTATCCCCTCGCGCAATCGGCAGCGATCCGATCTTGAGGATCGGTTCCTTGGGCGGGCGCTTGAATCGAGACTTGCGCGCGGGTGACGGCAGCCCGCTGGTGTTGCCCGGCTCGGCCTCGTCCGCGGCCTGGTCCCCGGTGTCGCCGGACTCATCATCCGACTCCAGGTCGTCGTCGAAGCGGCTGTGCGCCTTGCGCGGCATCAGGCCCAGCGGGAGCAGCAGGGTGCCGAGCAGGATCGGGTTGCGCAGGGTCGCCGGCGCCGATTCGAAATTGCGCCGATACGCGTCGAGGGCCGCCAGGCCTTCCCACAGCGCCACGTTCTTCGCGCCGCGCTGGATTTCCGGCGTCACCGGCTCGAGCAGGCGATGCTCGGCGAGCGCGCGGAAGGTCTGTTCCGCGGCGCCCGAGCGCAGGATCTTGTAGTACTCCTCGATCAGGCGGGCCGGTGATGCCGTGGCCATGAGATGACGGTGCGTCGCAATCGCCTTCACGACCGGCTCGTCCATGCGGAAGCCCAGGCGCGACGCCATCACGATGGCGCGCAGCATGCGGACCGGGTCTTCCTGGAAGCGATCGTTGGGATCGCCGATGCTGCGAATCAGCCCGTCCTTCAGGTCCTGCAGGCCGCCGACGTAGTCGATGATCGAGAAGGTGCCGACGTCGTAGAACAGGGCGTTGATGGTGAAGTCGCGGCGGAAGGCGTCCTCTTCCGGCGTGCCGAAGGTGTTGTCGTGCTTGATCAGGAGGTCGGCGGCATCTCCCGCGGAGGGCGGCGGCGCCTCGCTCGGCTCGCCTTCGCTGCCGGCCGGGATGTTCTTGCGGAACGTGGCCACTTCGATGGCCTTCAGGCCGAACCGGACATGGGCCAGCCGGAAGCGGCGGCCGATGATCCAGCAGTTCCTGAAGAGCTTTTTGACCTGGTACGGGTGCGCCGAGGTGCCGATGTCGAAGTCCTTGGGCCGTCGGCTCAGCAGGAGGTCGCGGACGCTGCCGCCCACGAGGTAGGCGGCATAGCCCGATTCGTGCAGGCGGTACAGCACTTTAAGCGCATCGGCATCGATGTCCCGCCGCGAGATCGGGTGCTCCGCCCGCGGGACAATCACCGGTTCAGTCATCCAGCCTTAGATTGTATGCGCCCGGGACCCGTCCGCCATAGCGCCAAGCGCGACGGCGGACGGCACCGCCCAGAATCCCGACACCTTTCTCACTGTTTCACGAGCTCCACGCGGCGATTTTTGGCCCGCCCCTCCTCCGAGTCGTTGCTGGCCACCGGCGCCAATGGTCCGACGCCACGGCCGATCATTCGGGCGGCGGCAATTCCGTGCGTGCCGGCCAGGGCCTGCACCACCGCCTCGGCGCGGGCCTGTGACAGCTTCGCGTTCAAGTCGAGCGCGGCGACGTTGTCGGTGTGTCCCACGACGTAGACCTTCAAGGCCGGGTCGGCCTTCAGCAGCTTGGCAATCTCGCCGACGGCGGCGTCTGATTCGGGCTTCAACACCGACTTGCCGGTGTCGAAATAGATGCCCGGGACCTCCACGTGACCGGTGGCCTGCAGGCCGGACTTGAAGAGCTCGGCGCTGGCCACCACTTCCTGGGTCATCGCCTGTTTCTCGACGATGGTCAACACGTAGCCGCCGCCCCAGGCCGTGTCCACCTGCGCCCAGACCTCCTTGTTGTCCTTGGTGACGCTCAAGACGGTGTAGCGCTGGTCCTCATAGCGAACCGTGCCGCCGATTGCGGCGATGGCCTGTTGATGATTGCGGATGATGGCCAGCGGGCTCGGAGCCGTGTTGCCGGTATTGATCCGGTACCTCACATCGACTTTCCGGCCCTCAACAGGCGTGGTGGTGGCCTTGCCGGTCTTGAACACGAACTGTTCGAATTCCGCGACCTTGCACGAGACGATGTGCGTGTTCTGCATGCGGGTGAAGAGCGGATGGTCCTTGCAGCCGGCGGCGTCTGATTCTTTGGCTTGCGGAGCGCCGGACAACAGGGATGCCGAGGCGAGAAGGAAGGCGGCCGCAGCAATGAAGCCGGCCGAAGGAGTGCGCATCATATGAAGCCTCCGTTACCTCCAGTATAGGCCGCAGATTTGTCCGAGGGGACAGCCGCCGATTTACGCAGATTGGACAGCCGCAGATTTGCCAGATGGAAACAGCCGATCAGATTTATGCAGATCTTGATCACGGTTCGGCGGAAAGTCACGGCGTGTCTTCCGCGTAGTCGACTCGAGTGGTCGTTAGATCTCCATCAAATTCCAGCCCAACGATGTCTGTGCCCCCGGAAGTGGATGCGGGCCGCGGCGACGGCATCGAAACGGATTACGCGCCAGTAAGCCGGTACTTTCCAGCAACCATTGACAGACCGGCCCGTGAGTCTGTGAAATCTGCGTCAAATCTGCGGCTGTGTTTAGTTCAGTAATCTGCGTCAATCTGATGCGGCTGTGTCGGTCGGCGCCATTCAGAGATATCGCCTCACCTGGGCGAGATACGCCGTGTAGCTGTCCCCGAACTTGTCGGAGAGGTATCTCTCCTCCGGCAGCACGGCGATGAGATGCACTGTCAAGAGAGCGGGAACCGCGAACAACGATATCCAGAGATTGTTCAGCGCCAGGCCGAGGCCGAATTCCACGAGAGTCATCCCGACGTACATCGGGTTCCGTGTGAAGCGGTAGGGTCCCTTCAAGATGAGGGAGGGAGAGGGCTTCCACGGGATCGGACTCTGACCCGTGCGCGTGAAGCAGATGCGCGCTGCAATCAGGAATATCAGGCCGGCCATGAGAACAAGAAGGCCACCGGCGACGCTGACCGCCCGGCCGGCCGGAACCGGTGCCGCGACCACCGCGTATTCAAGAGCCAAGCCCAGGAGAATGCCGCCGAGAAAGACGAGTGGCGGTGGAAACCGGACGCGGGCCCCCTGTTCGACGGAGTTGGTTTGAGCCAAAGGGATCTCCTTGAAGAGAGAAATAACCGAAGGTGTGTGTCGCAGCCTATCATCTGTGCTATCTGTGTCATCTGTGGCCCTGATCAAGTCTGCGTCTGTGGCGCTGATCGTCCTCCTCGCGACGACATCTGTGTCGGCTACGCGGGCGGACCTCGCCCGTGCGCGCTCTCTCTACAATCAGCGGCAGTTCGACGCCGCCATCGAAGCGGCCATCGCCGCCCAGAAGACGCCCGCCACCATGGACGCCGCCACCGTCGTCCTCGCCCGCGCGCACCTCGAGCGCTACCGCGAGCGCGCCGACCCGGCAGATCTCTCGGCGGCCCGCCTGGCGCTGGGCACCGTTCGCGCGACCAGCCTCGACGCCCGCGACAACATCGACTTCCTGCTGGCGCTGGGCGAGGCGCTGTTCTTCGACGACGACTACGGCGCCGCGGCCCAGTTGTTCGAGAGCGGCCTCGACGGCGCCATCGCGCACGGCCCGGCCTCGGGCGAAGCGATGCTGGACTGGTGGGGCAGCGCGGTGGAGCGCCACGCCGACGGCATTGGCCGCGACGAGCGCGCGGCCACGTTCGGCCGCATGCGCGACCGCATGGCGCGCGAGCTGGCGAGGAACCCGGGTTCGGCGGCTGCCGGCTATTGGGTGGCGGTGGCCACCAGGGGTGCGGGAGATCCCGCCGCCGCCTGGGACGCCGCCATCGCCGGCTGGGTCCGCGCGCGGCTGGCGACCAGCCGCTCCGCCAACTTGCGCGCCGACCTCGACAAGCTCGTATTGGAAGGGATCATTCCGGACCGCGTGCGGCTCCTGTCACCCGACAAGCGCGCGCAGGCCGAATCCGACCTGCGCACCGAGTGGACGGTGGTCAAGGAGCGGTGGAAGTAGGGGTCTGACCCCTCCGTACTACGGTTTCGCTTCCATCCAGTTCTCGCCGATCCCAACATCGACATCGAGCGGCACGCGCAGCGGCACGGCGGCCGCCATCTTCGCCTTGACGATCGCGGCGACGGCATCCGCCTCGTCTTTCGGCGCCTCGAACAGCAACTCGTCGTGGACGGTGAGGATCATCCGCGCGCGCGGGTGGCTTGACGCCAGTGCCGCGTGCACGTCGATCATCGCGCGTTTGAGGATGTCGGCGGCGGTACCCTGGATTGGCATGTTCACCGCCACGCGCTCCGACGCAGCGCGGATTTGACCGTTGCGGCTGGTCAGCTCCGGCACCGGACGACGACGGCCGAAGATGGTCTGGACGAAGCCGCTGACGCGCGCGTCTTCGAGGGTCTTGTCGATGAACTCCCGCACCCGCGGAAAGCCCGCGAAGTAGGCGTCGATGAACTGCTGGGCGGCCTGCTGCGTCACGCCGATGTCTTTCGCCAGCGTGAACGCGGTCTTGCCGTAGAGCAGGGCGTAGTTGACGATCTTCGCGCGCCGGCGGAGCTCGTGCGGGTCGAGCGTGCTGTCGGGTCCGAACACCCTGGCGGCGGTCTGGTCGTGAATGTCGTCGCCCCGTTCGAACGCGGCGATCAAGGTCTCGTCGCCCGACAGGTGCGCCAGCACCCGCAACTCGATCTGTGAGTAGTCGGCGGAGATCAACAGGTAGCCCGGTTCGGCGACGAAGGCCTTGCGGATCTGGCGGCCGATCTCGGTGCGGATCGGGATGTTCTGCAGGTTCGGATCGCTGCTGCTCAACCGGCCGGTGGCCGCCACCGCCTGGCTGATCTGGGTGTGCACGCGGCCGGTCTCCGGGTTGACCAGCGTGGGCAGCGCGTCGATGTAGGTGCCCTTTAGTTTCGCCAGCCCGCGCCAGTCGAGAATCAACTGGCAGATGTCGTGCTGTGCCGCCAGCTCCTCGAGCACCTCCACCGCCGTGGACGGCGTCCGCGTCGTCCCGGTGCGCTTGAGGACCGGCAACTGGAGCTTCTCGAACAGGATCTCGGCGAGTTGCTTCGGTGAGTTGATGTTGAATTCGCCGCCGGCCAGCTCGAAAATCCGCCGGCTGAGGTCGTTCATCTCGTGATCGACCAGCGACGACTGCGACGCCAGCGCGCGGACGTCCACGCGCACGCCGACCCGCTCGATCTCGGCAAGGATCGGCACCAGCGGCAGCTCGAGGTCGAGGTACACCGGCATCAGCCCGTCGCGATCGAGCATGGGCCGGAAGTGCTCGGCCAGCTGCCACACCAGGTCGGCGCGCTCGCCGGCGTAGTCCAGCACGCTGTCCACGGGGACCTGCGCGAACGGCAACGCCTTGGCGCCCTTGCCGCGAACCTCGTCTTCGGTGATTGCCTTGTAACCGAGCTGCTCGAGCGCAATCGGCTCGAGGGCCTGGCTCGATCGATTCGAGTCCACCAGGTAGCTGGCCAGCATCGTGTCGAAGGCCTTGGGGTTCCTGATGTCCACGCCGTGACGGCCCAGCACGATCAGGTCGGCCTTGATGTCGTGGCCGATCTTCTCGACGGCCGGGTCGGTGAGCAGCGGCGCGAGCAGGGCCAGCGCCTCGGACTTGGCGAGCGAGAACCCGCCGCCGAAGCCTTCGTGGCCGAGCGGAATGTAGCGGGCCATCGCCGGCCCGGTCGAGACCGCAATGCCGACCAGGGTGGCGCGCACCGGCGCCGTGCCGTCGGTGATCACCTTCAGGGCGAAGCGGCCGGCCGCCCGCAGCTGTTCGACCAGCGCCTTCAGCTCGTCACTCGACCCGACGATGGCGTAGTCCTTGACCACCGAGGCCGCGGTGGGCGCGAACTCGGGGACCAGCGTGCGGAAGCCCAGCTTCGAAAACAGCGCGTAGCAGCGCTCGCGGGAGGGGCCGCGGTAGCGGAACGCTTCGGCGTCGAACGGCACGTCCACGGTGGTGTGAATGGTGACCAGCTCGCGGCTCTGGCGCGCCAGATCGGCGTTGGCCAGCAGGCCTTCGCGATACTTCTTCTGCTTGATCTCGCCGGCGTTCTGCAGCAGCGCGTCGAGCGAACCGTACTGGGTGATCAGCTCGCGCGCGCCCTTGTCGCCAATGCCGGGGACGCCCTTGACGTTGTCGCTGGAGTCACCCATCAGCGCCAGCACGTCCACCACCTGCGTGGGCGGCACGCCGAACTTCTGCCGCACGCCGTCGGCGTCGTACCACGTGCCCTCGTCCTTGGGGTTGTAGACACGGATGACGCCGTCGTTGACCAGCTGGAAAAAGTCCTTGTCGCCGGTGACGATGGCCGCCTGCAAGCCGTGACCGGCGGCCTTGCTCGCCAGCGTGCCGATCACATCGTCTGCCTCGAAGCCTTCGGAGGTGAAGATCGGCACGCCCAGCGCCTCGCAGGCCTCGAACACCCACGGCACCTGTTCGACCAGGTCGTCGGGCATGGCGGCGCGGTTGGCCTTGTAGTCGGCCGACATCTTCGAGCGAAAGGTCTGGCCGCGCACGTCGAACGACGCGGCGATGTATTCCGGCTGGTGGTCCGCAATCAGCTTGCGGAGCATCGCGATGAAGCCGTAGACCGCGTTGGTGGACTTGCCGTCGGGCCCGGTCAACCCGCGGATCGCGTGGTAGGCGCGATACATCTGGTTGCTGCCGTCGATCAGGAACAGCGTGGGTTGAGGCACCGTCCGTATATTATTCGATAGTGCGTATTGCTTTCGGGCTCGTGCTCGTGTCGGTGCTGCTGTCAACTGCGTGCGGCAGCGTGATCTCGCGGAAGTACGAGTATGAGGAGGAAATCTTTCTCGCGCTTGACGGCTCGGCCAGTGTCTACGTCAACGCCTCGGTACCCGCCCTGGTCGCCCTGCGGGGCGCCGCCTTGCCGGTGGACCCCGCCGCGCGCCTGGACCGCCAGGTCGTTCGTGACATCTACAGCTCACCGGTCACGCAAGTGGCCAACGTCAACACGTCGCGGCGCGACGGGCGGCGCTACGTCCACTTGCGCATCAACGTCGCCGACATCCGCAAGCTGAGCGAGGCGGCGCCGTTTGCGTGGTCGCAGTATCGCTTTCAGGACAAAGACGGCCTGTTCGAGTACGGCCAGACGGTCCAGGCCGCGGCCGGCAAGGACGTCGGCAATGTCGGGTGGGAGGGCAACGAGCTGGTCGCCGTCCGCGTGCACCTGCCCAGCAAGGTGGAGTTCCACAACTCACCCTCGCGCACGATTGAACGCGGCAACATCATCGTGTGGGAACAGCCGCTCGCGGAGCGTCAGAAGGGAACACCGCTCGAGCTCACGGTGCGGATGCAACCCGAGTCAATCCTGTTCCGCACCCTCGCCCTGTTCGGGGTGATGATGGCCGCCGTCGCGGTCACGTTCGCGGCGGCCATCTGGTTCGTGAAAACCAGAAAGACAGGAGTTTAGGAGTTCAGAAGAAATCTATCTTCTAACTCCTAATCTCCTGATCTTCTTTGTTGGTCAATTCGTCTTTCTCGGCTCCATCGCCGCCCGCACCTCCGCGTCGGTCTTCAGCTCGTTCTTCACCTCGAACGCCCCGAAGCCGGACGCCAGCGACCGCGCCAGCATGCGCTCGACGTTGCTGTTGACGACGCCTTCCAGCGTGACGTGACCGCGGTTGACCACCACGCGGATGGGCGGGTTGGCCATGGCGGCGTAGTTCCAGAACGACGAGTGGCTGTAGATGGCCCGCGCAATCCGGAACCGCAGGTCATCGTCAAACTGCGAGACCGGCAGCACGCCGATCTTGTTGTCGAGGGCCGTGATGCCGTCGACCTTGCGCACGCGCCGTTCGAGATCGTCGCGCTTGTACGGCATGGTCACCCACCCGGTGAGCACCACCTTGCCGTCGTTCACCGACGCGGAAATGCTGTCGAAGATGGTGAGCTGGGTGTAGCGATTGACCTGCTCGGCGATGTCGTTGAACACCTGCAGATCCTCGCGCGGAGCTTCCTGCGCGAAAGCAGGCGCGCCGGCGAGAACGAACAGTGAGACGAATGCGGATGCGATCAGTGAGACGAATGCGGATGCGATCAGTGACTTCATAGTGGAACCTCCCCACACAACTTCTGACACTGCGAAACCTGTGCCATCACGGGGTGTCCACTTCCAGGGAATCTTGTGACGTCTTGATGTGTTGATTTTGTGATCGAGCTGGTGGATCTTGTGAGCGGATGATCTGGTGATTGATGTGTTGATGTGTTGATGTGTTGATGTGTTGATGTGTTGATGTGTTGATTTGCGGTGGTCTACATCAACCGATCCTCAGATCGGTCACACGATCATCCGATCAGTAGATCAACCGATCGATCATCACATCGACACATCACGAGATCACGACATGCGGGGAGCGGCGAAGCTCCCGAATCTATGGCGTGGCGACGTATCCCTTTCGCGCTCGCACTTTGAGCGCAGGGTCTCGGACCTCCACGCGAATGGTATGCCACCGGCCGTCCTTGAGTCCCGGGCTGGGATAGCCCAGGTAGTACTGCTGGCTCAGCTCATCAGCGATGCTGGCCACGGCGGGATCCAGATCGCGCGCGTCGCGCACGATTTCGGTGCGGCCGCCGCTGTCGTCGGTCATCTCGCGCAGCGCCATCACGTTCACGCGATCATCGGCGCCGCCGCCAACCGAGTAGGTGCCGCCGCGCCCGCCGCCGCCCGGAGGCGGATACTGCGGCTGCGGCATGGGCATGCGCCTGCCGCCACCGGGAAACGGGAACGGAATCGGCAGCCGCGGCTGCTGAATGGGCGGGGTCTGGCGCTGGAAGGTCGGCTGGCCCTGGCCGTCGATGCCGACGGCGTAGACCAGCACTTCGGTCTCACGGATCACGCGTTTCACGTCGGCGATGTCGGTGCGGCTGCTGGTGTCGTTGCCGTCGGAGATGATGACCACCGCCTTCTTGCGGTTCTGGCCGCTCTGCGCCATCGGCACGGCCTCAACCGCGGCATCGTACATCGCCGTGCCGCCATTGGGATGGATGCGGCCCAGCATCGTCGCCAGCCGATCGCGGTCGTTGGTCCAGTCGAGCACGAGATCGGCGTTGGCGCTGAAGCGATACAGGAAAAACTCGTCGAGCTCGTCGTTCATCATCCGGAAGAAGCGATCGATCGAGCTCACCGCCGCCGACCACTTCTCGCCGACCATGCTGCCGCTGCTGTCAACGACAATGCCGAGGCTCACCGGCGTGCGGTCGGCACTGAAGTGCGTGACCTCGACCGGCTTGTTGTCTTCGTAGATGATGAAGTCGTCCTTGGTCAGGCGGGCGGCGAAGCGGCCGGACCGGTCGGTGACGGTGGCCGTCACGTTGATCAACTCGACGCCGCTCTTGAACCGGAAGCCGTCAGGTTGCTGGGCCAGCACGCTCACGCTCACCAGCGCCAGCAGGCCGGTGGCCAGCATCCACGCGCGTGGTCCGGACTGGTTCTTCATAGCGCTAGCCCTCACTTCAACAACACGCTGACGGGCTGCTCGCCTTCGGCGGCCAGCGGCGTGGCGCCGCGCCGATCGATGTGCGGGACGACGCCCTCATCTGTCCGGAAGCTTACGCGATAGCGCGTCACCGTGGCCGGCGCATCCAGCGTCACCACGAACGGCGACTCGTCGCCGGCGCCGATCTTCAGGAAGTCGACATTGGCCTTCGCGCTGGTCACGAACGCGCCCTGCCGATCGAACAGGAACACCACCGCCAACAGGTGCTCGACCGGCTGGCCGGTGGCCGGGTTGCGGACCAGGCCCGACACCGCCAGCTTCTGATTCTGCCGATCGTGACGGAGCGACACCAGTTCGAGCGGGCTGTTGGGGCCCACTGCCGCCGCGCTGGTTCCGCGCGGTCCCGACATCATCCACGCCAGGCCGCCAAGCAGGCCCACCAACAACATCGCGGCCGCCACGGCGAGCGAACGCTGGCGTCCGCCGCCGGCCTGCGGTTGCTCGGTGGCCGCGCCAAGGAAGCCGGAGGAGTGCGACAGCACTCGCGGCGCCGACGCGACATTGAGCGGCATTTCCGGAACCGGGGGCACTGCGACGGGCGCGGATCTCGCCGGCGTCTCCATGGTCAGCGGTGCCGGCGCCCACGGCGCTTTCGGCGCCGGTCGTTCAACGGTCCGTTCAACGGCCGCCGGGCGCGCCTGGAAGCCGATGGGGCTGCCATCAGCCGAGGCAGCGATAGACAACGCGGCCACGCGTGCCGCGGACCGCTGCTTCTCGTCGCGCGCAAGCCGCCACGCCGTCACGCTCATCGCGAGCGCGACGACCAGCGATATGATCGTGATGCCCAATAGGACTGTTTCCATAGCAAGCCTGCCTATCGCAACCGGAACTCGACTCCGACTTGCACGACGACATCAACCGGCACGCCCTTCATGCGCCCCGGCGCGAAGCGCCACTGGCGGACCGCCTGCACCGCGCGCTCGTTCAAGCCGCCGCGCAGCCCGCGCAGCACCTTCACATCACCCACTGTGCCGTCGCGCCGTACGACGATCTCGAGTTCGACTTCGCCTTCGATGTTCGCGCGCCGCGCCTCGTCTGAGTAGTCGGCTTTCACTTCGCGCAGCAGGCGCGGCGGCTCGACGCCGCTGCCGGGGCGGAAGGGGCCGCCGCCGGTGCCGCCACCGGATCCATCGCCGATGCCGCTCCCCTCGCCTTGGCCAAGGCCCGTGCCGCGGCCCGTGCCGGCGCCACCACCCGCGCCGGGCCCCTGGCTCGGCGGCGTCTCGGGCACGTTCGCGAGCACGCCTTCGCGCGTCTCCACATCCGCGGCCTTGGTCGCAATGGGCGCCATTACCGGCGGCAGCTGCTTGGCTTCAAGCGGCGGCGGCGGCGGCTCAGGCGGTTTCGGTGTGGGCCGCATGGGCGGCGGCAACTTGCGCGCCGGCAGCGGACTGCTGATCCGCTCGATGCCCTTGCGTGCCGCCTTCGGCGCCGGCTTCTTCATCAACAACCCGCCGCCACCGCCACCGCCGCCGGGACCGGGTGAGACGAGGAACACCATCCGGATTGGCTCCGGAGCCTTCAACGGTTCCGTGCGCTCGTCGGCGACGGCAAAGCCGAGGCTCGCCACGAAGAGGATGGCCGCGACCGCGATCCCGTGCAGACTCGTCGAGACGATCAGCGGAACGGTGGTCGAGCGGTGCGCGCGCGTGCCTTGCGCGAACAGTTCGCGGCCCAGGCCCAACTCGCCGGCCACGCTGACGGTGGTGCCGGCCTTCAGCGCGCGGACGGCGCGGACAGCCTCGTCCTGCGCGACGAACTCGGCCAGCTCTGCCTGTCCGCCAATCGGGAGCTGCGCGGCCACCGAACGGATTTCACCGCGGGCGACGAGTGCCCGCACCCGGGCTTCAGACACCCCGGCCGCCTCCGCGATGTCGCGGGCCGTGTAGACGTCGGCAGGAAGGATTCCAAGCATGGCTGCGACTGGTGTAATGGCAAAAGCCTTGCCGTTGCGGCCGCCGGAGACGCTAGCCACATGATCGGTCTTTTCGGCCCGTTTTCACGAAATCTTTGCGGAACCGGTCCCAGCCATCTGTGGTGCTTTGGGGACGGGTGTCTACTCTTGTAGGCAGCCAAGCCTCAAGCCTCAAGCCCCAAGCCGCTCCGTCCTGCGCTAACATCCGCGAAATGCGCCGACCGACCCTGGCCGTGCTCGCCACGATGTGGCTGCTCTCCCCCGCGTCGCTCCTGATGCAGGAGCCGGCGGCTCCGCCCTATCGTCTGATCCCCGGCTGGGGCACGCTGCCTGGCGGCGCCACGTGGGGCGAAGTGCCCGGCATGGCCATCGACGCCGGCGGCAGGATCTTCGCCTTCCATCGGGCCGAGACGCCCATTGTCGAACTGGATCGCGACGGCACGATCTTGAAGACGTGGGGCGAGAAGCTGTTCGCGTGGCCCCACGGCATCCGCGTCGATCGATTCGGCTATCTCTGGATCACCGACGGACAGGCCCGCAACGGCCTCGGCCAGCAGGTGTTCAAGTACAGCCGCGACGGCACGTTGCTGATGACGTTGGGCACAAAGGCCGTGCGGGGTGAAGGTCCCGACACGTTCGGCGGGCCGTGTGACGTCGCGGTGGCCGAGAACGGCGACATCTTCGTCGCCGACGGCCACTTCAACTCGCGCATCGTGAAGTTTTCCAAGGACGGCACCTTCATCAAGGCCTGGGGCAAGAAGGGCAGCGGGCCCGGCGAGTTCAACCTGCCGCACACGCTCGTGATCGACTCGCGCGGCCGCGTGCTGGTCGGCGACCGCTCGAACAACCGCATCCAGATCTTCGATCAGGACGGCGCCTTCATCGATCAGTGGACCCAGTTCGGCACGCCGAGCGGTATCTACATCACCCCCGACGACACCCTTTATGTAGTGGACTACAACGTCAAGAAGGGCGTGTTCATCGGCAGCGCCAAAGACGGCTCGGTCAAGTACAAGGTGGATGACGCGGTCGCGGAGGGCGTGGCGGTGGATGCGGAGGGCAATATCTACGTGGGTGAAACTGTTCCGGGCACCACGCTCACCGGCCAGCCGGGCGGCCACATCGTCCGGAAGCTGGCCCGGGTGAAATAGCCGACGCCATGATCATGAGCCTCCGCATTGGCCATCGTCGTTACGGGCTGGCGAACGGAGCCAACTCGATCGGCCGCGACCCCGAATCCACGGTGTGCATCAACGATTCGAGCGTGTCGCGGGCGCACGCCCGCATCACGATCGAGGACGCGCAGGCGCAGATCGAGGATCTCAACAGCAAGAACGGCACGTCGGTGCAGAACCAGCCGATCGCCGGGCCAACCGTGCTGGCCGACGGCGACGAAATCGAGTTCGGTCACGTCAAGAGCTGGTTCATCATCGAGCTGAACGAAGACCCGCCGACGACGACGCACCTATGAGTTGGGGCGGAGGCCTTCGAGAAAGCGGAAGCCGTCTTTTTCGGCGAGCAGCCGCGACGGCTTGAAGCCGGCCGCGGTCAGGTCGCGCAACAGGTCGTAGCCCTGCGGCCGCCTCACGGCGCCGTGCAGCATCCCGCCGCCGCCCAGTCCTTCCACCACTTCGATGCGGCCGCCCTGGCGAACAATGCGGCAGGCGTCGCGCAGGTAATCGAGGCGCGCCGGTTCGTCGATGGCGGCAAAGCTGCCGCTGGTGTCGTCGATGACAATCATGTCGAAGTGGTCGCTGTCGAAGGGCAGGGCGCGTCCCTCGACGGGGCGCACCTCAATCAGCGCCCCGACCTTCGCGCCGACCCCGCTCGCGCGCCGGGCGGAGGCCTCGTCGAACGTGGCGACGGCGGCGGCGCCGCTCAGGCCGACCCTGGCGGCCAGCCCCGAGAGCAGCGCGCGATCGCTGCAGCCGACCTGGAGGAATCGTTCCCCCATGCGCACGCCGGTCATCGACACCTGCAGCGGATCCATCGCGCGCGTCCGGCCGCCCTTGAGCAGGCGGAGAAAAATGCCGATCATGTGACTCCATGATAGGTGACTGCGCACGGATATTCGCTTTTATGGCGAAAGTCCGACGAAAGGGGGCGTGATATATTTCCAAGGTGAAACAACCCCTAGAAATCGCTCCAGCCCAGGGCAAACTGGGCATCCTGCTCGTTGGGCTCGGCGCGGTCAGCACCACCACGATCGCCGGCGTCATCGCCATCCGCAAGGGCCTCGCAAAGCCCATTGGCTCCCTCACCCAAATGGGCACGATCCGCCTCGGCAAGCGCGCCGATCGCCGCTCCCCCAAGATCAACGAATTCGTGCCGCTGGCCGACCTCAACGACATCGTGTTCGGCGGCTGGGACATCTTCGAAGAAGACTGCTACGCCGCGGCCTGCACGGCCGGCGTGCTCGACCGCCAGTTGCTGGATTCGATCCGCCCCGAGCTCGAGGCGATCAAGCCGATGTCGGCGGTGTTCGATCAGCGCTACGTCAAGCGCCTGTCGGGCCCCAACGTCAAGAAGGGCAAGAACAAGAAGGACCTCGCCGATCAGCTGATTGCCGACATCCGGGGCTTCAAAGAGAAGCACAACTGCGCCCGCCTGGTGATGGTGTGGTGCGGCAGCACCGAAGTGTTCATGAAGGAAGGCCCGGTGCACCAGTCGCTGGCCTCGTTCGAGAAGGGCCTCGAGCTGAGCGACGACACGATCCCGTCGAGCATGGTCTACGCCTACGCCGCGCTCAAGGAAGGCATTCCGTTCGCCAACGCCGCGCCCAATCTCACCGCCGACATTCCCGCCATGCTGGAACTGGCCGCGAAGACCGGCGCGCCGATCTGCGGCAACGACATGAAGACCGGGCAGACGCTGATCAAGACGATCATCGCGCCCGGCCTGAAGGCGCGCCTGCTCGGCGTCAAGGGCTGGTACTCCACCAACATCCTCGGCAACCGCGACGGCGAGGTGCTGGACGATCCGGAGTCGTTCAAGACCAAGGAAGAAAGCAAGAAGTCGGCGCTCGACTACATCTTCCAGCCGCACCTCTACCCCGACCTCTACAAGGACATCTCGCACGTCGTCCGCATCAACTACTACCCGCCGCGCGGCGACAACAAAGAGGGCTGGGACAACATCGACATCGTCGGCTGGCTCGGTTACCCGATGCAGCTCAAGATCAACTTCCTGTGCCGCGACTCGATCCTGGCGGCGCCGATCGTGCTCGACTCGGCGTTGTTCCTCGACCTGGCGAAGCGCGCCGGCCTGGGCGGCATCCAGGAATGGCTGTCGTTCTACTACAAGGCGCCGATGCACGCCAAGGACCTCTACCCGGAACACGACCTCTTCATTCAGCTGATGAAGCTGAAGAACACGCTTCGTTACCTGAAGGGTGAAGAGATGGTCACGCACCTCGTTGAGGATTACGATTAGCGCGAACGCAGGGCGCCCCTTGTAGGGGCGCCGTGAACCATGACCCCGTCAAAGACCCAACCGGCGCTGTTAGGCGGCCTGGCGATTGGCGTGCTCTCCGCACTGCCGGTCATCAACGTCGCCAACTGCTGCTGCGCGTGGATTCTCTTTGGCGGGGCGCTCGCCGCCTACCTGATGCAGCAGAACCACCCCGAGCCGATCGGGGTGGGCGACGGCGCCGTCGTCGGGCTGCTGGCCGGCGTGGTCGGCACGTTCGTGTGGCTGGTGCTCTCCATTCCGATCAGCGCCGCGCTGGCGCCGTTCCAGGGCCAGATGCTGCAGCGCGCGCTGAGCAATGCCTCCGACATGGCGCCCGAGGCGCGTGCCCTCCTCGAACGCCTGTCGTCGGGCCCCGCCGTCGGGCTCGGCCTCATCTTCGGGTTCTTCGTCATGCTGTGCGTCAGCACGCTGTTCGGCATGATCGGCGGGCTGTTCGGGGCGCTGATGTTCCGCAAGAACGCCCCGCCGCCACCTCCGCCGCCGCACATCCCGAGCTTCACGTCGGATTCGTTCCCGGCGCCGCCCATCCCCGGCGAAGAGCGTCACTAGGCCTGTTCCCGCGCCCGGCTGGGCCCGATAACTCGTTCTGCCATGGATCCGTCCAAGCCGCCCTACGAGGCGTTTTTCGGCTTCGCCGAGCGGCCGTTCAGCCTGACACCGGACCCGAAGTACTACTTCAGGAGCCGGTCGCACAGCCGCGCCTTCGACGGGCTGTCGGCCGGCATTGCCCGGCGCGAAAGCCTGCTGTTGCTGCTGGGCGACCTGGGCGTCGGCAAGACCACGCTGTGCCGGACCTTCGTCCAGTTGCTCGAACGCAAGACGCGCGCGGCGCTGGTGGGCAACTCGCTGTTGTCGCCGGAGGACCTGCTGCGGCTCCTGCTGCAGGACCTGGGTGCGGTGGCCAGGGAGGACGTGCAGGCCGGCTGCCTGGTGGGCGCCAGCCGCGCGGAGTTGGTAGGGATGCTCGACCAGTTCCTGGCGCGCCTGCGGTCGTACCAGGACGGCGCGGTGCTGATCATCGACGAGGCGCACAGCCTGCCGGCCGCCACGGTCGAGCAGATCGTGGCACTGGCCGCGCTCGAATCCAATCGCGACAAGGTGCTGCAGATCGTGCTCGCCGGCCAGCCGTCGGTGGTGGGCGGCCCGCCGTTGCCGCGTGCCCTCGACCAGCGGCTGGCGACGCGGGCGCGGCTGCTGCCGCTCGAGCGCGACGAGTGCGAACGCTACGTGCACCACCGCCTGGCGATTGCCGGCGGCATGGCCGTCACGTTCTCCACGCGCGCCCTGGACGTGATCTACGGCCTGTCGGGCGGGGTGCCGCGCCTCGTCAACCTGCTGTGCGAGCGCGCCCTGCAGGAAGGCGCGGTGATGGGGTCGCACCGGATCGAGCCGGGCATGATCGAATCCGCCGCCTCGTCCCTCCAGCTCCTCCGGCTCCGGCCGAAACGCTTCCGCTGGTTCGGCGCACAGGTGCGGTAGTCGTATACTCGGCGCATGTCCGAGCCGGTTTCCCCCGAGATTGAGGCCCTCCTCCAGGAACATCGCAGCTTTCCGCCCGCTGACGCCTTCCGTGACCAGGCGGTGGTGAACGACCCCGAGATTTATGCGCGGGCCGCGATGGATCCCGAGGCGTTCTGGGAAGGCTTCGCGAACGAACTGGAGTGGATCAAGCCGTGGTCCAAGGTGCTCGACTGGAACCCGCCCGACGCCAAGTGGTTCGTTGACGGCAAGATCAACGTCAGCGCCAACTGCCTCGATCGGCACGTGCGATCGTGGCGGCGCAACAAGGCCGCGTTCATCTGGGAAGGCGAGCCTGGCGATCGCCGCACGCTGACCTATTTCGACCTCTACCGCCAGACCTGCCAGTTCGCCAACGTCCTCAAGTCGCTCGGCGTGAAGAAGGGCGACCGGGTCGCGCTCTACCTGCCGCTGATCCCCGAGCTGGCCATCGCCATGCTCGCCTGCACGCGCATTGGCGCGGTCCACTCCGTGGTGTTCGGCGGCTTCAGCGCGGAATCGTTGCGCGACCGCATCAACGACTCCGCCTGCACCGTGCTGGTTACCGCCGACGGCGGCTGGCGCCGCGGCGGCATCGTGCCGCTCAAGCAGATGGCCGACGAAGCGCTCCTGGACACGCCGTCGATCAGGCACGTGGTGATCGTGCAGCGCCTGCACGGGTCGCCGCTGCCAATCCACGTCAAGGAAGGCCGCGACCACTGGTACCACCGCCTGATGCAGGAGGCGTCCTACGACTGCGAGCCGGAGCCGATGGACTCGGAGGACATGCTCTATGTCCTCTACACGTCCGGCACCACCGGCAAGCCGAAAGGGATTGTCCACACCACCGGCGGCTACCTCACCGGCGTCTACGCCACCACCAAGCTGGTCTTCGACCTGAAGGACGAGGACGTGTATTGGTGCACGGCCGACATCGGCTGGGTCACCGGCCACAGCTACGTCGTCTACGGTCCGCTCGCCACCGGCGCGACAGTCGTGATGTACGAAGGCGGACCCGACTGGCCCGAGAAGGATCGGCTCTGGCAGATCATCGAGCGCTACGGCGTGACCGTGTTCTACACTGCCCCGACCGCGATTCGCGCGTTCATGAAGTGGGGCACCGACTGGCCGGCGAAGCACAACCTGTCGTCGCTGCGCCTGCTGGGATCGGTGGGCGAGCCGATCAACCCCGAAGCGTGGATCTGGTATCACCTCCACATCGGCGGCTCCCGTTGCCCCATCGTCGATACCTGGTGGCAGACCGAGACCGGCGCCATCATGATCACGCCGCTGCCGGGCATCACCCGGACCAAACCGGGCTCGGCGACGCAAGCGTTTCCGGGCATCAGCGCCGAGATTCTCAAGGACAAGGGCGAGCGCATCGACGTGGGCGGCGGCCTGCTCGCCATCACCAAGCCCTGGCCGTCGATGCTGCGGACCATCTACGGCGACCACGATCGTTACGTCACGCAGTACTGGTCGCGCTGGGGGAAAGACGTCTACTTCACCGGCGACGGCGCCAAAAAAGACGACGAAGGGTACTACTGGCTGCTGGGCCGCGTGGACGACGTGCTCAACGTGGCGGGGCATCGCATCGGCACCATGGAAGTGGAGTCGGCGCTCGTGGACCACCCGAAGGTGGCCGAGGCGGCCGTCGTCGGCCGCACGCACGAGATCAAGGGCCAGGCAATGGCGGCCTTCGTCACCGTGAAGGAAGGCACGCACCCGTCGGAGGCGCTGGCCGACGAGTTGAAGAAGCACGTGGCGCACAAGATCGGCGCCATCGCCCGGCCCGACGACATCATCTTCGCGGCGGATCTGCCGAAGACGCGCTCCGGCAAGATCATGCGCCGCCTGCTGCGTGACATCGCCGAAGGCAAGGCGCTCGGCGACACCACGACCCTGGCCGATCCGGCCGTAGTGGCGAGGCTCAAGGAGCAATACGAGTCGCAGGAATAGTCACCAGGCGCTGTGCGTCCGTGGCATCCGGTTTGCAGGTTGTTACTGCAGAAGGGGACGTGCGCCGCGAAGGCGCACGAGATCATGCCGAATCGACGCAGGCGGCGTCACTCATCCATGGCCGCCCTGCTACTCGTGGTTGCTGCGATGGGGGGGGCGGCTGTGCACGTCGCGGGATATTCCCCAACGAGCGCGGGGGGTCAGGCCGCGCTGCTGTCCGTGCTCGACCTGCAGCCGCTTCGCCGCTCCAGCACCATCCGCATCATCTCGGGTGCGGGGCGCGAAGGCTCGGCCACCCTCCTGAACCTGCACCCGGGCATCAACAGCTGGTATCTGCTCACGGTCACCTGGAACGACGGCTCGCCGCCGCGCGCCTACCACCTCGAGAACCCGAAGCCGCATACGCGCCGCCTGGTGCTCGATCCGCAGTACCCGTCCGGCCTCTTCATCGATGACGATGCCGGGCGCGTGGCGTGCGATCTCTTCGGCAGCCGGGTTCCAGGCAGCCTCGAGCAGGCGCGCCTGGCCCGCTTGATTTACAGCCCGGTGTGCGAGGGGCGTGTCTACCTCCGGAGTCCAGCGGCCGGCCACCGCACCGGCCTCGAGGCGGCCACCGAGTTCTTCCGCGACCGTGTCTGGGGAGGCGAGGCAATGATTGGGCTCGGCCACCAGCTCCTGTCGGACGCGAACCGCGAGATGGGGACCGACACGACGGATGCCGCCGCCGCCGCCGCCGTGCGTGCGAACCAGGCCGGCCCTGCACCTGCGCGGGTCGATCCTGCGCTGGCCGATCGTCTCGTCACCGCACCCGGCCTCGGCATCAGTCTGGTCGCGACCAACGGCGGTAGCCTGGTGCCCGGCGGCTGGTACGCCACGGCGGTCCCGGGCACGTTCGTCAGCGTGATCGAGCCGCGCTTCATCGACCCGCAGCTGCTGCGGCAAGGGCGCTCCGCGCAGCCGCTGGACCGCGTCGAGTCATCGTCGCTTGCCTACTTGATTGCGTTCGATCTGGCCCGCTTCGACCTCGGCTACGCGCGCGGCACGGTGCATCCTGCACTCGGCTGGTCCGACCACATGCTGGCGAAGATGCGCGACGCGCGGCTGCCGGGGCCCGACGGCATCAGCGACGCGGCACCCCTTGTCTCCACCGGTCTCGTCGCCCCCGAGGATACCGGCCGTACGGTGGCCACGTTCACGGCCGGCTTCAAGCGCACGCACGGCGCGTTCCTTTACGGCGAGCTGTCGCTCGTGAATGGCAGCAGCCACTACGGCTTCATCGAGAATGGCATCGTCTTCAGCCGCCTGCAGCCAGGGCTCTCGACCATCCTGGTGCTCGACGACGGGACCGTGGAGATGAAGACCTGGCAGCAGTCGGACGCCGGTCTCCTGCCGCGCATCAGGCACGCCCGCCAGAACGGCGTGCCCCTCGTCGAGTTCGACCCGGCGCTCAAGGCGCCGGTTCCCGGACGCTTCGTGCCGCAATGGGGGGCAGGCAACTGGTCCGGTTCGCAGGATCGCAAGCTGCGGTCGATGCGGTCGGGTGCAGGCATCCAGCGTCTGGGCGGCAAGCGGTACCTCGTGTACGCCGTGTTCTCGTCCGCGACGCCGTCCGCGATGGCGCGCGTGTTCCAGGCCTACGGGTGCGATCACGCGATGCTGCTGGACATGAACGCGCTCGAGCACACCTACCTCGCCCTGTATCGGCCGGGCGGCGCCGCGGTGACCGTCGAGTACCTCATGACCGGGATGCAGGAGGTGGATGCCCCGCACGCGTCCAAGGGGCGCCTGAAGGTCCGCTTCGTGGGCTACCCGGACAATCGCGACTTCTTCTACGTCATGCGGCGTGACGGACCAAGTGGGCACCGATGAGGGTGAAGGCTGCGCGCGTGCTCATCGGCTTGCTCGTCGCCGTGGCATCGGCCGCGATGGCCGGTGTCGTGTCCCTGCGCGAGCAGAACGAGCCGATGCTGCGCCGCCTGCAGAACGTCCATCGACTGTCCGATGCCCAGATGGCCGAGGTCCGGCGCATCTTCACCGCGTCCGGTTACATCGGCCAGGGGAATCCCGCGGTGGCCCGCCACCCGATCACGACCGAGGCCTGTCAGGCCACACAGCGCGCTCAGGGCGTCAGTTACGAGAGCGTGGCGTACGAACGGATCTGCCAGGCGAAGTACATGGCGCCCCTCTACGACCCGGCGACCGAGCGCGCGGAGGACGCGAAGGCCTGCATCGATCAATTCGAGTTCCCGGACATTCCCTGCGAGTATCCGGTCGTGTGGGTGAAGGCGCGCGAGGCGGCCCAGATCTGCACGGCGATGGGCAAGCGGCTCTGCGACGCACACGAATGGGAGGGGGCATGCGACGGCAGCCTCGAGCCGCCTGACTACCGCTTCGATCTCGCCGCCGGCGTGGCGCCGGACGTGGCGATTCGCCGGATGCGCGCCGCCAACAACCGATCATCTGCGCCGACGAAGCGGTGGAGTTACGGCGCCGCGTACCAGAAAGGGATCTGCGGTACGTCCAGTCAGAAGAGCCCCGGCTGCGTCGGCGAGGGGTGGAACAAGTGCGGCTCGAACACGTTCCCGGCCGGCGCCTTCCCGGCCTGCGAGAGCCCGCTCGGCGTGTACGACCTCAACGGCAACGCGGCCGAGCACATGAATTTGCCGCTCGCGCCGGAGCAGATGGCGAGCCGGGGCAGCCGCGAACTAGGCTACACGGAGATGAAGGGGAGCTGGTTCGTGTTCGACACCGTGCGCGCGCACGAGGACTGGTGCCGCTGGCGCGCGCCCTACTGGCACGGCAGCCGCGTGATGGACGCGCGCAGCCACGCTAATTATCACCTCGGGTTTCGCTGCTGCAAAACCCTTGAGTGAACGTCGTCAGCGTCGCGGCCATCAGCCCTTCGTCGCTGAGCACCGCCACCGCCGCCGGATCCTGCAGAATCTCGCGAATTGGACGGAAGGTCCCCTCCTGCCAGGCCATGTCGCTCATCAGCCGGATGCCGTGGCTGTAGTCCTCGTAGCAGGCGCCGTGCACCGTGCTCAGCGGCTGAATCGGTGCTCCGCCGGGCCGGTGCCAGCCGTAGATCGCGATGCGCCCTGGCGTCCGCGCGAGGAGGTTCGAGATGACGACATCCTTCTTGTGACCGGCAACGAGCGTTCCGCGCGTCACACCGAGGGTCCGTGCCTGCGCCTCGATCAACTCGTTGTGCCGCTGGTAGTACTCGGTCGAGGTCATCTGTGGACCGGGCGGCAGGGGCTGCGGCTGAAGATGATGCTCGGCCTGCGCGTTGATGGCATCGACGACGCGCCGGGTCGGCAGGACGAAGCCGAACTGCGCCGCGATCGTCGTGGCCGTCTCCAGGTTCATCGGGATGCGCAAGAAGTCGTCGTCGGCGCCGATGGCCAGGTAGTCCGGCATGACGAAAACGGTGGCGGAGAGCATCCGCCCGCGCTGCGCGTACGTCAGCGTGACGGGGACGAGCTGCCGCAGGAAGTTCGGGACGTTGCCGTGGAGGATCTCCTGCAGGACCGCGCGTTCGCGCCGCACTGGGTCCAGGCGCCGCACCGATTCGACGAACGCCGAGCCGACGGGCGCCTGCGTGTCCCGGACCGGGATGCGGCGCACGAGCTCGACCGTGCGCGAGACCATGCCGGGGATGGCGACGGGCGCTGGGCTGGACTCGAGCGGCTGCGACCACAGGACCGCCAGGCTCATGACGAAGATGCAGACGTTTCGGATGGACAGGTTCAGTGCAAACCTCCTGGAGGCCGAGACGGATTCCCTAGTGAAGCGGAGTCAGGATTATAGCACGGGACGGCCGATTTTCGGTCATACGACCAAGACGTGTCCCTGGCACCCCTCAAAGGCCAATCTTTCGGGGCGGAAGCCGCAAGGGGAGGCCCAACCACCTGACCTCACGGTTTCCGCATCAATTCGTCAGGCGCATGGCGAACCCGGCGGGCCCGCCTCAGTCGGTGCGCGGTCCGCCGTCGCGCAGCCGCTGGGTCAGCCTGGCCTCGAACTCGTGCCCCGGCCCTTGATGGGCCGCTCGCGAGCGCGCCGCCTGGGAGATGGCCTCGAGCTGGCGCTGGAAGGCGCGGCACCTGCGGCACATCGCCAAGTGCAACCGCACCGCGAGGCGCCGCGCGAGCGATGCCTCCGCCAGCTCACCTTTGGCGATCAGTGTCGACACCTCTTTACAGGTCATCACGTCAGCGACCCCAGCCCTCTTCCTGAAGACACGCGCGCAACCGCACGCGCGCTCGATGCAGCAACACTCCAATGTGTGTGATCGACTGCCCGGTTATCTTACTGACCGCCTCGGCCGGCAGCTCCTCCACCTGGCGCAGGTGAAACACCTCGCGTTGCAGATCGGGCAGCACTTCCAGGCAGCCGGCAATTGCGGTCCCGACCTGTTCGGCGTGCACGAGGTGGTCGGCCGCGAATGGCGATTGCCGCCAGTGCCCTCGGTCATCGAACTGCGCCTCGAACAGCTCGTCGATCGGGTCGCTCAACTCCTCGCGGCGCACCGCGCGGCGCCGCTCGAGCGACTTGTGGTGCAGGATGCCGAAGAGCCACGTGCCAATCTGGGCCCGGCCTTCGAAGCGGTCCAGCGATCCGAGAAAGGCCACGAACACCTCCTGCGCGAGATCTTCGGCGTCGGCGGCGGAATGGCCCATGCCCCTGGCGGCGCGATAGATCCGGCGGCCATGCGCCTCGGCCACCATCCGCAGCGCGTCCGGATCCCGGGCGCGCAATCGCGCCAGCAACGACTCGTCCAGATCGGCCACGCCTCATCATAGTCAAGCGGGACGAAGGGCTGTAATGTCCGGCGCACTCGGCGCACTTACTTCAACGTGGGGCCGCCGGGATGTGCCCGGACGGGCTTCCACCAAGGAGCACAACACGTCATGCAGACACGATTCGTTATCGCCGCCGCTTTCGCCGCCGCCATTGCGGCACCCAGCTTCCTGTCGGCGCAAAGACCCGCCGAGATGCCTTCGTTCAAGGCCGAGAAGTGCTACGGCATCGCCAAGGCTGGCGCCAACGACTGCGCCTCGACCGGCAACAACTCGTGCGGTGGCTCGTCCAAGCGCGCCGGCGACACCAAGGCGTGGCTCTTCGTGCCCGAGGGCTACTGCGAGCGCATCGTCGGTGGCAGCAAAACCGCCAAGTAGGCGAATCGACAGGTGGCCATCGTCATGTCCTCGAGTCCTCGCGTCCTGACACGATCCGGTATCGGGTTGAGGTTGCCGCACATCGAAGAGGCGGTGGCCACCCGACCGTCCGCGGGCTGGTTCGAGATCCATCCCGAGAACTTTCTCGCCAATCCGCACGCCACCGAGCTGCTGCAGCAGCTGGCCGCGGAGTATCCCATCTCGGTGCACACGGTTGGACTCTCTGTGGGCAGTGCTCACGGCGTCGATCGCGCGCACCTGCGGCGCCTGCGGGGGTTCATCGATCGCATCGATCCCGTCCTGGTGTCGGGTCACCTGGCCTGGTCCACGCACCAGGGCGAGTACCTGAACGACCTGTTGCCTTTGCCCTACACGGACGAGACGCTGGCCATCGTCAGCCGCCACGTCGACCAGGTCCAGGACGGCCTGGGCCGCGCACTGCTGATCGAGAACCCGTCCTGTTACCTCGGATACACCGGGTCGACCATGACCGAAGGGCAATTCCTGAACGAATTGGTCCGGCGAACCGGATGCCGCCTGCTGTGCGACGTCAGCAACGTCTACCTGAGCGCGCACAACATGGGCTACGACGCCCGGCGCTACCTCGACGGGTTGCCGGCCGCGGCGATCGGTGAGCTGCATCTCGGCGGGTTCACGGTCGAGGCCGACGATGCCGCCCCCGGCCACGAGGTCATCGTCGATACGCATGCCTCGCCGATCGCCGCGCCGGTGTGGGAGCTGTATGCCTACGCCGTGGCTCGTTTCGGCGCGCTCCCGACATTGATCGAGTGGGACAACGACATCCCGATGCTCGCCACCCTGTTGAACGAGGCGGCGGTCGCCGACGACGTGGCGCGCCGGTCGCTCCAGAGTGAGGCCGGTCATGCCGCCACTTGCTGAGGTGCAGCGCCGTGTGCGCAACGCCATCATCGCCGGCGATGCAGGCTCGATGGCGTCACTGATCGACGCGGGCCCGCGCGACGCCACGCGGCGCATGGCTATTCACCTCAGGCACTATCGCGCAAGCCTGGTCGCGATCCTGATGGGCCGGTTTCCAGCCACCACGTGGTTGCTGGGCAGCGGCCCGGTTGAAGCGGCTGCGGCGAAGTTTGTTGGCGTCGTTCCGCCGAGTGCGCCGTGCCTTGCCGAGTACGGCGCTGCGTTTCCAGCCTTCCTTGGCGCCCAACCTGTCGTGGACCGCATTACTTATGTCGAACCATTTGCCGATCTCGAGTGGCACTTCGGCCGGCTATCGGTGTCGGTCGATGGGTCCGCCCTGGGTGCCGCCACCCTGGCGGCCCTGGATGCCGACGACCTTGCCGACACCGCGCTGGTCCTGCAAGGGGGCACGCATTACTGGCACGCCGCGTGGCCCATCGACGAATTGCTGGCGATCTTTCTCAGGAACGCGGCGCCCGAGCAGACCACGCTGCGTGAGCAGGCCGTGTGGATCGAGGGCCGGGGCAGGCGGGGCGAGGTCCAGCTCAACCAATTGACCGAGGGCGACTGGACCTTCCGCGACGCCATCTGGCGCGGCCGGCCGATCGGCGTGGCCGCGGAACGGGCCTGGCAGGTCGATCCCCGATTCGATCCCGGTGTGGCGCTCGCCGCAATGTTCAGTCAGGCGCTGGTGATCGGCGCCGTGACCAGGGTGGAAGGAACGGAATCATGATCGTGAAGGTTTTCGACGCGGTGGTCGCGCGTCTCGAGCGCATCCCGCTTGCGGTGATACAGCTCGTGATGCGGGTCGCCGTTGGCGCCGTATTCTTCAATGCGGGCCTGCTGAAGTATCGCTCGCCGGAACTGACGGCGTTGCTGTTTCGCGACGAATACAAGGTGCCCCTGCTGGACCCCGCGCTCGCCGCCAGCATGGCGACCTTCAACGAGCTGACCTTTTCGACCCTGCTGTTTCTCGGCCTCGCCACGCGCATCGCCACGTTGCCATTCCTGGGCATGATCGCCGTGATCCAGACCTTGGTGTATCCCCAGGCGTGGGTCGAGCACCTGACGTGGGCATCGATTCTCGTGTTCCTGTTGTCGCGAGGCCCAGGCGCCATCTCGCTTGACCACTGGGTGCGGCGCTATTTTCACCGTTGGTAACGACCTGTGTGTAACCTGCAGCGTCTGGAGGCGTCTTAGGTGATGATGAAAACCCGCTCCGCGATCGCCGTGGTCACGATCGTGTTGGCTGCTGCCGGCCTTGCCGCACAAGCACCGCCGGCCGTCGACACCTCGAAAATTGGTCCGCAAGTGGGCGCCGTTGTGCCGGCGTTTTCCGGCACCGACCAGTTCGGCAAGCCGCAAAGCCTGGCCGCGGCCATGGGGCCGAAGGGCGCCATGCTGGTGTTCTTCCGCTCCGCCGATTGGTGACCGTACTGCAAAACGCAGCTCGTGGAGCTGCAAAGCCGCTACGCTGACATTACCCGGCAGGGCCTGGGCCTGATCGCGATCAGCTACGACAGCACCGATACGCACCAGCGTTTCTCGGCGTCGCGCAGTATCACGTTCCCGATGATCTCCGACCCGGGCTCCGCCATCATCAAGCAGTACGGCTTGCTCAATCAAACCGTCGATCCGAAGTCGACGTCGTTTGGCATACCGCATCCGGGCACGTTCATCGTCGATCGCAAGGGCGTGGTGGTGTCGCGGTTCTTCGAAGACGCCTACCAGGAGCGCTACACGACCGCGACCATCCTGACCACGCTCGGCGCGGGTCTTGGCGGCGGCACGGTCAAGGCCGACACGGCGCACCTCACGCTGACCGCGACGATCAGCGACACCACCGCGGCACCGGGCGAACGCCTGTCGATCGCGGTCAACGCATCGCCGAAGCGTGGCATGCACCTGTATGCGCCCGGGAAACACACCTACCGGGTCGTGCAGGTCACGATTGACCCGCAGCCGTGGCTGCGGACCCACGACACGGTTTACCCGGCTTCCGAGATCTATCATTTCAAGCCGCTCGACGAGCGCGTTGAAGTGTTCATGAAGCCGTTTCGCCTGCGGCGCGACCTGACCCTGCTGGCCACGCCAGCGGCGCAGAAGCAGCTGGCCGCCCTGCCATCGGTGACGATCACCGGCTCGCTCGATTACCAGGCGTGCGATGACAAGTTGTGCTTCAACCCGGCGCGGGTGCCGTTCAGCTTCACGGTCGCGTTGAAGCCGTTGGATCGCCGGCCGCCCGGCGAGCGCTAGCAACCGGTTGAACGGCGCGGGGCAGGGCGGCCATTGTCACCGCGACGGTTGGCCGCGGCGAACCCGGATAGAATGCGCGCTGAGGAGAGTCGCATGGCCCAAGCAGCGCAGAACTACAAGAACCACACCCGGTTCTATCCGCCGTTCCACTTCTTCGTGATGCCCGTGCTGTTGATTCACGTGATCAACGAGGGACGGCACGTGTGGGCCAACCCGAACCGATCGACGGGATTCGCGCTCTTGCTCGCGCTCGCGCTGGTGATGCTGGCCCTGACCGCCCGCGGCATGGCGCTCAAGGTCCAGGACCGCGTGATCCGATTCGAGATGTATGCCCGCATGCGCGAGCTGCTCCCGGCCGATCTGGTGGCGCGCATGACCGAGCTGACCCCGCAGCAACTGGTCGCGCTGCGCTTCGCCGGTGACGCGGAGCTTGCCGAACTGGTTCGCGACGTGTTCGCCGGCAAGCTGACCAGCCAGAAAGCCATCAAGCTGCAGATCAAGCACTGGAAGGGCGACTACCTGCGCGCCTAGCTCAGCGGCTGGCGCCGGATTCCGCCGCGCGCGCCAGCGCCTCGACGGTGTCGCGCTCGAGGCGCACGTGGCGTCCGGCCTTCACCGGATCGAGCTTGCCGTCGGCGACCAGCTGCTCGATGCCTTCGCGCGTGGTGCCGAGGCGCGCCGTGGCTTCCTCGATCGAGATCAACCGCGGCAGCAGTTCCACCTGCTCGACGCGATTGCGGCCGCTGACCTTGGCGCGTTCGAGCGCCGCTTCGGCCTCGGCCTGGAAGCGCACGTGGTCGATCGGCTCGCCTTCGAGCGCCCGCGCGCTGGTCACCGCGACGCTGACCGTGACCACCGCCCGCTGGTCGGTGCGGTAGTCGCGGAACGTCAGCCGATCCTCGACCATCACCCGGGTCCGGTCGGCCAGGGTCAGCGCGTCGCCCGGCGTCGTCTCGGGCAGCAGCACGGCAATGGTGTCTTCGGCATAGCGGACGACCCAGTCGTGCTGCCGGAAGTAGGCGCGCAGCAGGATGCCCATCCGCTCGAGAATGCGGTCGCCGACGCCATAGCCGTGTGCGCGGTTGATGCCCGACAGGTCGTCCACGTCGATCAGCATCATCGACAGCCAGTGCTCGAAGCGTTCGGCGCGGCAGCATTCCTTCGGCAGCACGGCGTCGAGCACGGGGCGCGTGTGCAGCGTCGTCAGGGCGTCCTCAATCGACGAACGCAGCGGCATGTAGACGGTGCGTGTAGTCCACGCCGCGAGCAGGTCGAACGCCGCGCGCCGCACGATCTGCGCCGCCTGCGGCCAGGGCTCGGTGCTGGCGCCGACGCGCTGGTCGAGCGACAGCTCGTCAATGCCGGTGTCCATCGCGATGTGGACGAACATGAAGAGTTGTTCGGGCGACATCTCGCGTTCGTCGATGATCGTCGCCAGCTCGCTGACGCCCGAGTCGCGCGCGTCGAGCCGGCCTTCGGTCACCGCCTCGCAGAGCAGGCGCACGATGAGGTTGCCGAGCCGGCCGCAATAATCCGCGTCCAACCGGCGCGACCCGCTGGTCAGCGGGAACGTGGCCACGGTATCGGCGACGATCACGTCGCGGCGGTCGGTGAGGTGGTGTGCCACGTGCCGGCGGAGATCGACGCCGATCCCCGGTTTGGCGCTGGTGCCGTCGTCGTTGGTTTCCAAGCGGGTTGCCTGTTGCAAAGGGTAACTCCAGATGCCCCTATGGCGGCAACCTCTCTTGGCCGAAAGACTTAGGGGATGTTCCAGGGCCTGTCGGCGTGTGCGCGGAACTGCACGGCCTCGCCGCAAATGGCGCGGCGGGGGTGGTTGCGTCGCCTGCCGGCGGTTCCTATGATCAGAGTCTGGCCTGACGGATCGATACCGGGCCGGCTCCAAGGGGCAGATGCGCAAGAAACTGGGTGAGTGCCTGATTCAGGCGGGCCTCATCACCGAAGAGGACCTGCAGTCCGCGCTCTCTGAGCACAAACGCACGGGCGAAAGGCTCGGCGCGGTACTCGTGCGCCTGAACCTCGCCACCGAGCGGCAGATTGCCAAGGCCCTCGCTTATCAGCTCGGCTTCCCGTACCTCAATCTCGCCGAGAACCCGCCCGACACGCCGACCGTCACGTTGATCGCGAAAGAGGTGGCGCTGAAGCGTTCGTGCGTCGCCGTGCGCCTGGACAAGAACCTCCTGACCGTGGCCATGGCGGACCCCCTGCTGTTCAGCCTCGTGCAGGACCTGGAGTTCCAGACCGGCTATCGCATCAAGCAGGTCGTGGCGACCCGCGCCGACATTCTCGAAGCCATTGCCGCGGGCTATCCCGACAAGGCCTTGATGCGGACCACCGGCAGCACCACGCAGGCGCAGATGCCGCTGGTGCGCCAGGGCCCGCGCGACACCAAGTCCGCCGCCGAGTCGTCGCTGATGCGCCGGCCCGACGACGACGGCTTCGAGCCGATTGCCGGGCTGAAGGAACGCAGCGAGGCCGCGCCGATCATCGACCTCGTCGACCTGGTCGTGAAGAGCGCGATCAAGGCCGGCGCCAGCGACGTCCACGTCGAGCCGATGGAAAAAGGCGTGCTGATCCGGCACCGCCTCGACGGCCTGCTGAAGGAAGTGATGGACCTGCCCAAGTGGGTCCACGAAGGGCTGATCGCGCGCCTCAAGATCATGGCGGGCATGGATATCGCGGAGAAGCGCCTGCCGCAGGACGGCCGCGTCCGCGTCGCCACTGAAGACGGCAAGGACGTCGACTTCCGCGCCTCCACGCTCCGCACGCTGCACGGCGAGAAGATGGTGCTCCGCGTGCTCGACCAGAACCGCGGCGTGCCGCCGCTCGAGGAACTGGGCTTCTCGGCCGCGGCGCTCAACGACCTCCGCGGCTTCCTCAAGTTCCAGCACGGGATGATCCTGGTGGTCGGCCCGACCGGCAGCGGCAAGACCACCACGCTCTGCTCGGCGCTGATGTCGGTGCAGTCGGAGCGCACCAACATCATCACCATCGAAGACCCGATCGAATACCAGCTCCCCGGCATCAACCAGACCCAGGTCAACGAGAAGATCAAGCTGACCTTCGCCAGCGCGCTGCGATCGATCCTGCGCCAGGACCCCGACGTGATCCTGGTCGGCGAAATCCGCGACAACGACACCGCGCGCATCGCGATGCAGGCGGCGCAGACCGGCCACCTCGTGCTCACCACCCTGCACACCGACGACGCGCCGTCGGCGGTGACGCGCCTGACCGACATCGGCGTCGAGCCCTACGTGATCGCCTCGGCGACCATCGGCGTGGTGGCGCAGCGCCTGGTCCGCCGGCTGTGTCCCGCCTGCCGGCGCCAGTACACGCCGCCGCCTGACACCCTGCGCGCGTTGAACATCACCGAAGCGGAAGCCGCCAACATCCCGTTCTACCGCCCGGTCGGCTGCGACGCGTGCCATCACACCGGCTACAAGGGCCGCATCGGCATCTACGAGGTAATGAAGGTCACCGACCGCATCCGCCGGATGATTGCGCAGCGGGCGTCCGAAGACTCCGTGCGCGAAGTGGCGCAGTCCACCGGCATGCTCGCGCTCGGCGACGACGCGCTGGCCAAGGTCAAGGCGGGCGTGACCACCGCCGAGGAACTGCTGCGCGTGGTCACGGAAGTCCGCGAAATGCGCAGCGTGTGCCCGGGCTGCAGCGGCCCGGTGGCGCTGGATTTCGTGGCTTGCCCGAATTGCGGTCGCCGGCTGAGCGGCGCCTGCCCTGGGTGCGGCCGCAGCCTGCAGCAGGGGTGGACGTTCTGCCCGTATTGCGCGCGCGGCACCGAGGCCCGCAGCGAACGGCGGTTGCGCGAGCGGCGCCCGGCGCGCGAGCTGCCGGCGGCCAATATCACCAACGTCACCGAGTTCAAGAAGGGCATGCCCTGACGCTGACGGCGCCAGCCGTCGTAGCCAGACGGAGGCGGTTAGGTTAGCCTTGGGTTACCTCCGTGAAAACCCACTACGAGCTGTTGAGCATCGAGCCAGGCGCCGATGCCGACACCATCAAGAAGGCGTTCCGCCGCGAGATTGCCCGTTACCACCCCGACAAGGTGGTTCACCTGGGTCCGGAGTTCCAGGAGATGGCCGCCACGCGCGCCGCGGAACTCACGGTCGCCTACAAGACGCTGACCGATCCGAGGATGCGCGAGGAGTACGACGCGAGCGTGGCCGGCTTCGGGCCGCCACCGGCGGTCAGCCAGGCCCCCCCCTCGCAATCGCCGGTCGCGCCCCCCGCCCCCCCGGTCGAAGCACCGCCTGCCGATGAGGACGCGTACACGCCGCCACAGCCGACCGGCAAGCGGCTGTTCGAGAGCGAGCGCGCCGGCCGCGATCTGATCCTCAAGCGGGCCATTGCCGGGCGCGTCCGCGGCAGTGTGGAAGCGGTGTTCGGGCCGGTCGAGACGCCGGCGGTCCGCGGGTTCGACGCGGCGCTGGTGCCGGTGGCCAAGCCGCGCTTCCTGGGCAGCCACCCGCCGCGAGTGTTGGTGTCGGCCATCGGTGTCGTTGACGCGACCGCCGTCGCCGATGCCTGGCAGGCGGCGGCCCGCTCGCGGGTCCATGCCGGCAAGTCGCCGGTCGTGGTTCTGCTGTTCGGCACGCACCTGTCGCCGAGGCGCGAGCTGCTCAAGGCCATGGAGTCGGCAGCGCGCCAGCGCCAGCCGGCGGAAGCCCCAGGCGAACTCGTGGTGGTGGCGGTGAACTCCGGCGACTGGACCTACCTGATGCCGGACGACGTATCGGAGACGGTCCGGAACCTGGTCGGAAAGATCTGCGTCTACCATTGATACACTTCATTTATGCCGCTGATTGAAACCCGCGACCTGTGGAAAACCTACGTCATGGGCGACGAGGAGATCCACGCCCTGCGTGGTGTCTCCATCTCCATCGAACGCGGCGAATACGTGGCCATCATGGGGCCCTCCGGCTCCGGCAAGTCCACGCTGATGAACCTGATCGGCTGCCTCGATACGCCGAGCAAGGGCACCTACCTCCTCAACGGCAAGATGGTCAGCGAGATGAACGACAACGAGCTGGCCCGCATTCGCAACGAAGAGATCGGGTTCGTGTTCCAGACCTTCAACCTGCTGCCCCGCGCCTCGGCCCTCCACAACGTCGAGCTGCCGCTCGTCTACGCCGGCATGTCGAAACAGGCGCGGCTCGAACAGGCGAAGGCCGCGATCGAGAGGGTCGAGCTGACGCACCGCATGAACCACAAGCCGAACGAGCTGTCGGGCGGCCAGCGCCAGCGCGTCGCCATCGCCCGCGCGCTCGTCAACAACCCGTCGATCCTGCTGGCCGACGAGCCGACCGGCAACCTCGACTCGAAGACCGGCGTCGAGATCATGGCCCTGTTCGCGCGGCTGCATGAGGCCGGCAACACCATCATCCTGGTTACGCACGAGGCCGACATCGCCGGCTACGCGCACCGCGTCATCGCCATCCGTGACGGCGAGGTCGCGAAAGACGTGAAGCAGGAACCGCACGCCCACACCGCGGCACCGGCGTAGATCAGGGAACGATTCTCGCCGAGGTCTGGAAGCGGCGGTAGTTGGAATACCTGGCGGTTCCCCACGCCCGGCGCTCGAGGCCCGAAAAGAACTTCTCTCTCATCGCGGTTGGGACCAGCAAGCCCAGCGCCTCGTGTTCCCTGAAATCGACCGAGACGACAGCGTCGAACGCGGCCGCGTGTTCGCGTGTGTCGCGGGTGACGACGTCGGCACGCCAGAGCCGTCCGTTAGTCGTCTCCACCCACGCCGTGACGATACTGCGCATATCGCCACCGTCCACCCCTTGGATGATTGTTGGCGCCACCGATTCGACGAAGACGAGCTTTGTCGAGTTCTTCCCGCGCACACGCTCCTTGCCAGCGATGCTTACCGTGAACCGACGGGCATGGCGCGGATGCAGGAGCTCCAGCGGCAGGTTCGGCAGGTTCGTCGTGCGCGGCGCGCCGAGGTTGAACCGGGCGCTGTCGGCCAGCATGATGCGGGCCTTCGCATAATCGCTGTGCGGTCCCGCAGGAAGAACGTCGCTAAGCGACCCCGACAAGTCCGAGATCGCTTCACTTCCGACCTTCATCACGCGCCGGAACCCGAGCCAGCCAGCCCCGCCCGGAAGCGCCACGAATGCCACTTCTGATCGCAGCGTGCGGTTGACAAACGCATCAGCGCCGGGCCTGCCTTCGCGCTCCGGCACATCGTGCTGATCCATCTGTTCGTCCGCGATCAGTTCGCTCAACTTGGGTTCGTAGGCCAGAAGGTAGGTGTGCAGGCGATCGGCCACGTCCCGGGCGCTCGGCGATTGCAGCGCGGTGAGGGCCGCGAGCGCGGCGACGATCGAGAGCTTCATGGCGCCGGCGGGGGAGGCACAATGCGTCCCGAGGACTGGAACTTCCGGTACTTCGAATACTTCGCCACGCCCGTGCCCTCACGGAAGCGACCGGCGTAGAACTCTTCCTTCATCTCGAATGGCACGAGCAGCCCGAGTGCTTGGTCCGGCCTGAAGTCCACCCACACCACCGCGTCGAACACCGGCACGCCAATGCGGGCGTCGCGCGTCTTGACCTGCGCGCGAATCAGCCGGCCGGTCGTCGTCTCGACCCAGGCGGTGACCAGGCTCGTCATGTCCCCGCCCTCGGGCCGCTGGATCATCGTCGGCGACGCGGCCTCGTTCAGGACAAGGCGCGTCGTCTCCAGGCCGCGAAGCTTCTCGGTGCCATCGATGCGATGGGTGAAGCGGCGCCGGTTCCGGGGATGCAGGAACTCGAGCGGCAGGTTGGGCAGGTTGGTCGTGCGCGGCAGCCCCAGGTTGAGGCGCGCACTTTCGGCGAGCAGCAGGCGCGCTTGGTCGTAGTCGCCCTGGTCGGCGTCGGTCAGCAGCACGCCGAGCGACGGTCCGGCGTCGGGCAGGTCGTTGCCGTTAAGTCTCAACGCGCGGCGAATACCGAGCCAGCCGACACCGCCCGGCAGGCTGATGAACGCGACCTCGGAGACAAGCCGCCGATCCTTGGTCGGCAGTGCCGTCATTCTGAACGCGTCGTGTGACGGCCCGTCACGTTGGATCAGCAGCTCTTCGGCGACCAGCGTGCTCAGCTCGGGTTCGTACTTCAGGAGGTATGCGTCCAGGCGATCCCGGACGACGTTGGCATCCGGCGCCTGACCAGCGACCAACGCACCGAACAGGAGAGCGGTGAGGGCCTTCATGGTGGTGGCGGCACAATCCTAGCCGAGGTCTGGAAGCGGCGGAAGTTGGAGTAGGTGGCGACGCCGCGGCCGCTGCCATTGGTGACACTGAACTCTTCCCGCATCTCGATCGGCACCAGGACCTTGAGGTTGCGGTCCTCCGCAAACTCCACCCGGACCTTCGACGGTTTGCGCGTCTCCGCCTTTCCCTTCATCACGACCTCGGCCCGCCACAGCGCGCCGGTCTGCGCGTCGATCCACGCGCGAAGTCGGCTCTGCAAATCGTAGCCGCCGTTGTAGACGATGGGCGGCGGTCCGAGTTCGACCAGCTCGAGCACGTCCACGGCGTGGCCGCGCACCTTCGTGCGACCGTCAACGGTGATGGCGTAGCGATGACGGTACTTGCCGCCCAGCATCTCTAGCGGCAGGTTTGGGATATTGACGGTCCTCGGGTTCCCCAGGTTGTGTTTGGAACTGGCTTCGACGAGCAGCTTCGCTTGCGCCATGGCGTCGGCTGTCGTAATCGTCAGTAGTTCGGTGAGTGACTGGCCGCCGACGAGCGGCTCGCCGTCGATCATTGTGACGCTGCGGAAGCCGAGCCATTCGCGGTTGCCCGGCAGCCGCAGGAACGCGACATCCGAATCGAGCCGACGCCGCTGCTTCGACTGAAACCGCCCCTCGGTTTCCTGGATCAGCCGCTCATCCGCCACGACGGCACTGAGCTGGCTCTCGTAGGTGTCGAGGTAGGCGTCGAGACGTTCGAGCACCGCATCGACATCTGGTGAGGCTTGCGCGTGAAGGAGCGCAGCCAGGAGGAACGCGATGGCCGTGACGAGGGACCGCGTCGCCATCCTCGCTCCCTTACACTGCGGCGAAATGCCCTTCCGAGACCTGCCGAAGCGGGGCGTCGTGCGACACCAGAGTGGTATCGAGTTCAATCCGCGCCCGCGGGGCATCCGGGTCGGTGGCCGGCACCGCCGACAACAGCGCCTTGGTGTAGGCGTGCTGCGCGTTCGCGAAGATCTGCGTGGTGTCGCCCATTTCGACGATCCGTCCCAGATACATTACGGCCACGCGCGTCGAGATGTGACGCACCAGCCGCAGGTCGTGTGCAATGAACAGGTAGGTGAGCTTGAGCTGTTCCTGCAGGTCCATCAGCAGGTTGATCACCTGCGCCTGGATCGAGACATCCAGCGCCGACACCGGCTCGTCGGCGATGATGAACGACGGGTTCAGCGCGAGCGCGCGCGCCAGGCCGATGCGCTGGCGCTGGCCGCCGCTGAACTCGTGCGGATAGCGCTCGAGGTGCGCCGGGTCGAGGCCGACCAGCCTGAACAGATCAGCCACCCGAGCGCGGCGGTCCGCCTTCGAGCCGATCGCGTGAATGACCAGCGGCTCCTCGACGATGGTGAAGGCGCGCATGCGGGGATTGAGCGACGAGAAGGGGTCCTGGAAGACCATCTGCATGTCGCGCCGGGCCGCGCGCATCTCGGCGCCCGAGTAGCCCAGCACGTTTCGACCCCGGAAGAGCACCTCACCCGAGGTCGGCTCCACCAGCCGCAACATGCACCGCCCCGTGGTGCTCTTGCCGCTGCCGGACTCGCCGACCAGCGCGAACGTCTCCCCCTCATTCACCACGAAGCTCACATCGTCCACCGCCTTGACCACGGTCTTGGCGCGGAACAGGCCGCCGCCGCGCTCGAAGTGCTTGACCAGGTGGCGGACCTCAACCAGCGGCGTCATGGCTGCCCCCCGTTCAGGTAGCAGCGCACGGAGTGTTCGTCGCTGACCGTTGTTCGCGGGGGGAAGGCCGTGTCGCACACGGCCATGTGGTCGCCGCAGCGCGGCGCGAAGGCACAGCCCGGCGGCAGCGATGCGAGGTTCGGGACCGTGCCTTCAATGGCCTGCAGCCGCGAGCCGGCCGCGCCGCCCGGAATGGACGCCAGCAGCCCGCGCGTGTAGGGATGCTTCGGGTGGTGGAAGATCTCGCGCACCGCGCCTTGTTCGACAATGCGGCCGGCGTACATCACGGCGACGCGATCCGCGGTTTCGGCGATCACGCCGAGGTCGTGGGTGATGAGCAGCAGCGACAGGTCGAATTGCTTCTTCATGTCGCGCAGCAGGTCGAGGATCTGCGCCTGCACCGTCACATCCAGCGCCGTCGTCGGCTCGTCGGCAATCACGAGCGGCGGCTTGCAGGCGAGGGCCACGGCCATCATCACGCGCTGGCGCATGCCGCCCGAGAGCTGGTGCGGGTAGTCGTCCACGCGCTTTTCGGGATCGGTGATCTTCACCGCGCGGAGCAACTCGACGGCGCGGCCGCGCGCATCAGCCTTCGAGGCCAGGCCGTGCACGACCAGCGCCTCGGCGATGTGGGCGCCCACGCGCATTACCGGGTTCAGGGCGGCCATCGGTTCCTGGAACACGAAGCCGATACCGGCGCCCCGCACCTGCCGCATCTCGGCTTCGGGCAGGCGGGCCAGGTCGCGGCCCTGGAACATGACGCGTCCACCGGCGACGCGGCCCGGCGGCTGCACCAGGCCGATGATCGAGAACGCGGTGACGGACTTGCCGCTGCCCGACTCGCCGACCAGCCCGAGCGTTTCGCCCGTGCGGATCTCGAACGACACGTCGTTTACCGCAACGACCGGGTGAGGGCGCACGTCGAAGACGGTCGTCAGGTTCTCAACCGACAGCAAGGGGTCTGACCCCGAGGGACGATTCATAGGCGAGGGGTCTGTCCCCTAATCCAGGCTCACTTCGCGATACTCACCGAACACCCCGCGAAGTGTATCGGCAATCTCTCCGACGGTGGCCTGCGACTCCACGGCGGCGATGATCGGCGGCACCAGGTTGTCGGTGGATTGGGCGGCCCGGCCGACCTCGGCCAGCGCCGCCTTCCAGCGCCCCTGATCGCGCGCCGCGCGCAGCGCCTGCACGCGCGTGGTCTGTTGCCGCTCCAGTTGCGGATCCACCCGGAACACCTCGATGCTGGACGACTCGTCGGTCTGGTAGCGGTTCACGCCCACCACCACGGCTTCACCGGCATCGATGGCGATTTGCGCCTTGTAGGCCGATTCCTGGACCTGCCGCTGGATGTAGCCGGCCTCGATGGCCGCCAGCGTCCCACCGACGCCTTCGATGCGCGCAATCAGCTCGCGCGCGCCGCTCTCGATGTCGTTGGTCAGCTTTTCGATGTGATACGAGCCGGCGAACGGGTCAACGGTGTTGGCGACGCCCGACTCGAAGCCGATGATCTGCTGCGTGCGGAGTGCGATGCGCGCGGCATCCTCGGTGGGCAGCGCCAGCGCCTCGTCGCGGCCGTTGGTGTGGAGCGACTGCGTGCCGCCCAGCACCGCCGATAGCGCCTGGATGGCGACGCGGACGATGTTGTTGTCGGGCTGTTGCGCGGTGAGCGTGCTGCCGGCGGTCTGCGTGTGGAACCGGAGCTGCTGGGCGCGCGGGTTGGTGGCGCCGAACCGCTCTTTCATGATCCGCGCCCACAGGCGCCGTGCCGCCCGGAACTTGGCGACCTCCTCGAGAAAGTCGTTGTGGGCGTTGAAGAAGAACGACAGCCGCTGCCCGAACGAGTTGACGTCGAGCCCGGCGTCGAGCGCGGCCTGCACGTAGGCGATGGCGTTGGCGAAGGTAAACGCCACCTCCTGCACGGCCGTGGAGCCCGCTTCGCGGATGTGATACCCGCTGATCGAGATGGTGTTCCACTGCGGTACCTCGCGCTCGCAGAACGCGAAAATGTCGGTGACCACGCGCAGCGACTGGTGCGGCGGGTAGATGTAGGTGCCGCGGGCGATGTATTCCTTGAGGATGTCGTTCTGGATGGTGCCCGACAACTGCTTCGGCGCCACGCCCTGGCGCTTGCCCACCGCGACATACAGCGCCAGCAGGATGATGGCCGTGGCGTTGATGGTCATCGAGGTCGAGACCTTGTCGAGCGGGATGCCGTCGAAGAGCGTGGCCATGTCTTCGATCGAATCGATGGCGACGCCGACGCGGCCGACCTCGCCGGCCGCGAGCAGGTGATCCGAGTCGTAGCCAATCTGCGTGGGCAGGTCGAACGCGACGCTCAGCCCGTTCACGCCTTGGGAGAGCAGGTAGCGATAGCGCTGGTTCGATTCCGCCGCGGTCCCGAACCCCGCGTACTGCCGCATCGTCCACAGCCGTCCCCGGTACATCGTCGGCTGAATGCCGCGGGTGAACGGAAACTCGCCCGGGAAGCCAAGGTCGCGGTCTGGGTCGAAGTCGGAGAGGTCGCCTTTGGCGGCGTAAGAACGCATCGTCCGCATTTTACGCGCTCCCGGGGGTCATCCGCCCAAGTTACAGGAAAAACACAACTTATGGTGTTCTACCCTTGACACGACCCCCACCCCTTCATAGAATGACCGAGAATTTCCCAACTGAATCGTCCCACCTGATGACGACTTTTCGCCGATGTCCGCCCCCCGCCCGGTGGGCCTCACATTGGCACATGCCGACGGTCCCAGCCGATTGGCGTACTTCGGGTGAACCTGGAGGTTTGCCCCACGGGAGGGAGCCGTCCTATGGATGACGTGGTAAACCGGTTCGCGCGAGAGCTGGCCGACTCCATTGCCGCCGCTGTTTCCGAAAGTGCAGAGGTTGAAGCCTGCCGTGAGCGGGCGCGTGCCGCCGGTTACGAGATGAAAGTGAATCTCGAGGCCGTCGTGGGATTCGTCAACCGCGGGCAGCCCCAGGGCGAAGGCGCGGCGGTGCCCGCGAAGGTGGCCGCCACTTCGAAGGCGCTCGTGCCACGCAAACCGTTCGACATGACCGTGAACGACCGCCGCTTCCTCCGCTCCCTGCGGATTGCCGCGGAAGAAGCCAAGGTCGAAGAGACGAATTAGGGATCAGGGATCAGGGATCAGGGATCGGGGATCAGGGCTTGGGTCCTGATCCCTGCTTCGCGACGGCCTCGGCCGCCAGGCGGGCCGCCTCGGCGTCCCCCAGGTAGTAATTCTTCAGCGGCTTCAGTTCCGCATCCAATTCGTAGACCAGCGGAATCCCGGTGGGGATGTTCAGCTCGACGATGTCGCTGTCAGAGACGTGGTCGAGGTACTTCACCAGCGCGCGCAGTGAGTTGCCGTGGGCGGCGATCAGCAGGCGCTTGCCGGCCTTGATTTCCGGCGCCATCGCCTCGTGCCAATAGGGCAGGAAGCGCGCGACCGTGTCTTTGAGCGACTCGGTGAGCGGCAGGTCCGACGGCGCCAGGTCCTTGTAGCGCGGATCGTGCAAGGGATGCCGCGGGTCGTCCAGCGTGAGCGGCGGCGGCGCGATGTCGTAGGCGCGGCGCCAGACCTTGACCTGGGCCTCGCCGTGCTGCGCCGCGGTCTGAGCCTTGTTCAGGCCCTGCAGCGCGCCGTAGTGGCGTTCGTTCAACCGCCAGCTCCGCTGCACCGGGAGCCACAACTGATCGAGCTCGTCGAGCACGATATTGGCGGTGCGAATCGCTCGCTTCAGGACCGAGGTGAACACCAGGTCGAACGCGAAGCCCTCGTGCTTGAGCAGCTGGCCGGCCGCACGTGCTTCTTCGCGTCCCCGGTCGCTCAGGTCAACATCGGTCCACCCGGTGAACCGGTTTTCCTTGTTCCAGGTTGATTCACCGTGACGGAGCAGAACGAGTTTATGCATGGCTGTCTACGGCCGACGTTCTTACTTGAGCTGCTTGATCGCCGCGCGCCCGGCGTACTTCGCCGCGCTGCCCAGCTCTTCTTCAATGCGAAGGAGCTGATTGTATTTCGCGATGCGGTCGCTGCGTGAGGCCGAGCCGGTCTTGATCTGTCCCGCGGCGGTGCCCACCGCGAGGTCGGCGATGGTCGAATCCTCGGTTTCGCCCGAGCGGTGCGAGACGACGCAACGGTAGCCGGCCGCCGCCGCCATCGCCATGGCGTCCAGCGTTTCGGTGACCGTCCCGATCTGATTGACCTTTACCAGCAGCGCGTTACCGACCCCTTTTTCGATGCCCTTCTCGAGGATCGCCGGGTTGGTCACGAAGATATCGTCGCCGACGATCTGGATCTTGTCGCCGAGCGCCCTGGTCAGCAGCGCCCAGCCGTGCCAGTCCTGCTCGGCGCAGCCGTCTTCGATCGAGATGATCGGATACTGCCGGCACCAGTCCACGTAGAGGTCCACCATGCCCTGGGAATCCCGCGCCGGCTCGCCGGACTTCTTGAATTCGTAGCCGTTTCCTGACCAGAACTCACTGGCGGCGACGTCGAGCGCCAGGAACACGTTGTCGCCGGCCTTGGCGCCGGCCTTGCCCACGGCTTCGAGCACCAGCTCGAGCGCTTCGCGGTTCGATTTGAGGCTGGGCGCAAAGCCGCCTTCGTCGCCGACGCCGGTCGCCAGGCCCCGGCTCTTGAGGATCGATCGCAGCGCGTGGAAGATCTCCGCGCCGCAGCGCAGCCCCTCGCTGAACGACGTGAACCCCACGGGCATGACCATGAATTCCTGGAAGTCCACGTTGGAGTCGGCGTGCGCACCGCCGTTCAGGATGTTCATCATCGGCACCGGCAGCGTGTAGCCGCCCCTGTTGCCGGCGAGGTCGGCGATGTGCGCGTAGAGGGGCTTGCCCTGCTGCGCCGCGTCGGCCTTGAGGGCGGCCATCGAGACGCCGAGCAGCGCGTTGGCGCCGAGCCGGCTCTTCGCGTCGGTGCCGTCGAGCGCGATCATGGCCTCGTCCAGCGACCGCTGGGTAAAGGTCTTGCCCTTGATGGCCGGCAGGATCTCGCCGTTGACATTGGCCACGGCCTTGCGGACGCCCTTGCCGAGGTAGCGCGACTTGTCGCCGTCGCGCAGTTCAAGCGCCTCGCGCTCGCCGGTGGAGGCGCCCGACGGCACGCCCGCGCGCCCGCGCGCCCCGCCCTCCAGCGTCACGTCTACTTCAACGGTTGGATTCCCGCGGGAGTCGAGAATCTCGCGGCCACGAACATCAGTAATCTTCATAGTTGTGCTGTCCACGTGCGGAAACCACGGAGGACACGGAGAGCCGTGTTCTCAGTGGTTAACGTCCGCAATCCCCATTCTACCCACGGCGGTCGGCTTCTGCTTCAAGCCGCAGCGCTTCTTCGGTGATGGGCGCCACGTACGGCTCTTCACCTGGCGCGACGACCACGACGCCGCCCTCAGAGACGGTGTGGCGCCGGCGATCCTCTTCCGCGTTGAACCCGATCATCGCGCCGCGCGGGATGTCCACGTCGCGGTCGATGATGGCCTTGCTAATCCGCGCGTGGCGGCCGACGCGGACGCCCGGCATCAGGATTGACTGCTCGATGCTGCAGAAGCTGTGCACGCGCACGTTGGGGCACAGGATGCTGCCGTGGATGCGGCTGCCCGACACGATGCAGCCCTGCGAGATCAGCGAGTCCTGCGCTTCACCGCGCCGCCAGTCTTCGGCGAACACGAACTTCGCCGGCGGCGCCTGCGGCATGTAGGTGCGCAACGGCCACTCCGGGTCGTACATGTTGAACTCGGGGTTGACGTGGCACAGGTCCATCTGCGCCTCGTAATAGGCGTCGAGGGTGCCGATGTCGCGCCAGTATTTCGCGGCCTTCTTGTTCTCGTCGTAGAAGGGATACGCGTAGGTCCGGCCCTCGCCGATCAGCGCCGGAATGATGTTCTTGCCGAAGTCGTGCTGGCTGTCCGGCTTGGCCGCGTCTGCCTCGAGCGCCTTGATGAGCACGTCGCTGGTGAAGACGTAGATGCCCATGGAAGCCAGCGCCAGCCCGGGATGTCCCGGCATTGCCGGCGGGTTGTCCGGCTTCTCGAGGAACCCCGTCACCTGGTGGTGTTCATCCACCGCGACAATGCCGAACCGCTTGCCGTCTTCGACGGGCACCTCGATGGCCGCGAGCGTGACATCCGCCTCCTGGTCCAGGTGGAACCGCAGCATCTTCTGGTAGTCCATCTTGTAGACGTGGTCGCCGGCGAGCACCACGACGTACTTGGGCGTTTCACGGACGATGGAGTAGAGGTTCTGGTAGACGGCGTCGGCGGTTCCTTGGTACCACTGCTCGCCGACGCGCTTCTGCGGCGGCAGAATCTCGATGAACTCGCCCAGCTCCTCCGAGACGACGGTCCAGCCCTGCCGGATGTGCCGGTTGAGCGAGAGCGACTTGTACTGCGTGGCGATAAAAACGTGGCGCAGTCCTGAGTTGATGCAGTTGCTCAGGACGAAGTCGATGATGCGGTAGGGACCGCCGAAGTAGACCGCCGGTTTGGCGCGGTCTCTCGTGAGTGGGGCCAGGCGCTCGCCGGCCCCGCCCGCCAGCACGATTACCAGAACGTCGTCACGCAGCATAGTCGTCACGCAGCATAGATGGCAGCCTCCTGCACGATATCATCGGATGTCTTTGTTTGGCGCTAAACCTCTACTGTAATAACGATTTAGCGTGGTTGACTTGGCGGCGGCCGCCCTCCTATGATCTAGTGATCGGGAACGCAAGTTTTGAGGGGGAACTGATGATGGTATTTCGGCGTGCAACGGCCGTGGCAGTCGCGCTGGTAGTGTCGGCAACTTTTGCCGTGGCCCAGCAGGCTCCGAAGAAGGACGAGAAGAAGCGCAGCAAGCAGGAGCAGCAGGAAATCGAGCAGGTCGTGAAGCTCGTGGACGGCGCGATGGCCGGCCAGCCTGCGCCGACTGACATCACCATGTCGCTCGAGCCCCTCTTCATGAAGTCGCAGGAAGCGCGTACGTTCGTGCCCTTCGTGCTGAGCGTGACCAACGCGCCCAAGACGGACGCCGCGCTCTACATTCGCGTGGTGAACCCGGCGGCCGTGCCCGACCCGAAGGCGAAGAAGGTCGAGTACCCGTGGGACGACATCCACTTCGTGCCCGCGGCGCAGCTTGCCGGTGACAACGTCAAGTTGAACCGCGTGTTCATGGCTACCGCCGGCACCTACGACGTCTACGTCGCGTTCAAGGAACGCCTGCCTGAGAAGGCCCCGAAGAACACCGTGGCGAAAATGGGCGTGCTGAAGACCCAGGTCACGGTGCCGGACTTCTACAACGCCGAGCTCAACACCAGCACGATCCTGGTGGCCGACAAGGTCAACATCCTGACCGCGCCGCTTGCCCCGGAAGAGGCGCGCGAGCGTCCGTTCGTGTTCGGCGCGCAGGAACTGCTGCCCGCGCCCGACATGGAATTCAAGAAGTCTGAAGAGCTGTCGATCTTCTTCCAGGTCTACAACTCGGGCCTCGACACCACCGGCAAGCCCAACCTGAGCCTCGAGTACGAGTTTCACAAGACCGAGGCGGGCGCCGAGAAGTTCTTCAACAAGACCAACCCGCAGGAGGTGAACGCCACCAACCTGCCACCCCAGTTCGATCCGGCCAAATTCCCGGTTCCCGGCGGCATTTCGGTCCCGCTGGCGTCGTTCGGTGAGGGCCAATACCGCCTGGCTATCAAGATCACCGATAAGGCCGCCAAAAAGACCCTGACCCGCGACATCAAGTTCACCGTCAAAGGCTAGGGACGAACGCCAACAGCCTGTCCCACCGAAGCCTGTTGGCGAAGGTGGAGCGTCTATACAGGCTTCCGTCGAAGGCGTAGACTAGGCAAATCGCCCGCCCCCGTATCTTTCGGGGGCGGGCCGCTACTTCTGATGGGCACCCCCCGTCGCCTAATCGCACCGGCATTGATGCTCTGCCTGACGGCATTGCACTCGACCCCTGCCCTGGCCCAGGGCGCCTTCGAGCGCGTCACCAACATCGCCGCCGCCGACACCGGCCACATCGAAGGCTCGGTCGTGGACGAGGCCGGCAAGCCGCTCGACGGCGTGGTTATTTCCGCGCTCGGCAGCACCACCGCGTTCGCCGTGTCCGACAAGACCGGCCAGTTCACGCTCAAGCAGTTGCCACCCGGACCGTACCTGCTGCGCGCGCATCTCCAGGGCTTCCAGGCGCCGCGCAGCACGATGGTCAACGTCCGGCCCGCCGCGCGCAGCGCCTCCTCGTTCATGCTGCGCCGGGAGGCCACGGCCGGCGCGCCGCGTATTACGGATGCCGCCGTCGCCACCACCGCGATTGGCGCGCCGTCTGAGGCCAGCCCGAAAAAGGAAGGCCGCGGCGAAAGCGATTTTGCGTGGCGCCTCCGCCACATGAAACGCGGCGTGTTGCGCGAGGCCGAGGCCAGGGCCGGCATCCCGCAAGACGATGACTGGTTCATCACCGATTCGTTCCAGTTCCTGGGACGCGCGATGGGCAGCTCGGCCAAGGCGGCGACGGCACTCTTCTCCGACTTGTCGCTCGGCGGGCAGGTCAACCTGCTCACGACGGGCGCATTCGACAACCCGCTGCAGCTTCTGCAACTGGAGCGCACGAGCAGCGTCGCGTTCTTCTCGCTTGGCGCGCCAGTCGGCACGCATGGCGACTGGGCGGTGCGCGCGGCGATGAACCAGAGCGACCTCAGCTCGTGGATGCTCGCCGGCAGCTACGTGGTGACCGCGCAGGTGCCGCACCGCTACCAGGTGGGGATGTCCTACAGCCTCCAGCGCTACGAAGGTGGCAACACCGCGGCGATGATGGCGGTGTCCGACACGGCGCGCAACGTCGGCTCGGTGTTCGCCTACGATGAGTGGGAGGTCTCCCGCTATCTCTCCGTGAGTTACGGCGCCAACTACGCGCATTACGACTACCTGCAGGAAGGGCCGTCGCTGTTCAGCCCGCGCCTGTCGGCGACGATCTCGCCCACCAAGAACCTGCGCGTGCGCTTCTCGGCGTCGCGCGACGTGAGCGCGCCGGGCGCGGAAGAGTTCCTGCCGCCGACCAGCGCCGCCTACCTGCCGCCGCAGCGAACCTTCTCGCCGATTTCGCAGGCGGGCGTCCGCACACAGCAACTGCAGAACTACGAAGTGGGCGTGGATCGCGTGCTCAACGGCGCCACCATCGGCGTGCGCGCGTTCGAGCAGCGCATCGACGATCAGACGGTGACCGTGTTCGGCCTGCGCAAGAACGACAGCGCCGCCGCCGCGCTCGGCCACTACTTCGTGGGTGCCGCCGGCGACGCCAACGTTCGCGGCGTCGGCGTCACCGTCACGCACGCGCTGTTCGAGAACGTCCGCGGCTCGGTGGATTACTCCGTGAGTCACGCCAATTGGCAGGCCCGGAGCACGCCGGTTGAGTACGCAGTACTCACGCGCTGGGTGCCCTCGGCGGTGCGCGCGGCCAACGAGCGCATCCACGACGTCACCACCTCGCTGCAGACCGAAATCCCCATGACCGCCACGCGCATCGTGGTGATCTACAAGGTGAACAGCGGCTTCGCGTCCGGCGATAGAAACAAGGGCCCCGGCTTCGACGCGCGCTTCGATCTGCAAGTGAATCAGGCGCTGCCGTTCATGAACTTCGGCGCGTCGCAGTGGGAGATGCTGGTCGGCGTCCGCAACCTCTTCCACGAATCCCTCGCCAACGCGTCCGCCTACGACGAACTCCTCGTCATCCGTCCGCCGAAGCGGATTGTCGGCGGCCTCACCGTCAAGTTCTAGGAAAGGCCTCGGCCCGAGGCCCCGCTGACATTTTCAGCCAAATTCGGCACATACTAAGTTTTGGATCGATCCACCGGACGCTTGGATAAGTGTTGAATCGGGTGATGGTGCCAGTGGATTAGCCCTTATTTATCAATGAGTTAGCCGACAGTCGCAAGCCGGGCTCGTGGTATGGGGTTTGCTTTTGTTCTGGCGGATCGACCTGTCTTGTTAGGCACTACTGAACCAACGACGGCCATGTCCGTTTCCGACCGGGACTCCTGGTGGCGCGAGTGGCGGCAAACAGCCTTGCCGGTTGCGGTGACGCTCGGCTTGCTGGCGCTCGGTCTGACCAACGTCATCTTCCGCGCGACCTCCAACGAAGTTGAAGACGGCGTGCTCTGGGTCGAGCGCGCGGTCGGCGTGGTGGCGGCGGAAGTCGCCTCGCCGTCGGCGGCCAGCCGCGCCGGCGTCCGGCCGGGCGACGTCCTGCTCGCCATCGACAACCGCCCGGTTGACGGGCGCCAGGACGTGCTCGACCTGCAGCACCAGTCGAACGCCGGCGCGCTGCATTCCTACACGCTGCTGCGACTCGGCTCCCGGCAAGTCGCGACCGTCTCGCTCGCGCCCATGCCGGCCGGCACGGGCTTGTTCTACTACGTGCTCGCGGCCGTTGGCATCTTCACGTTGCTGGTCGGTGCTGCGGTGCGCGCGCGCCGGCCAACCGATCAGGCGACACTGCATTTCTTCTGGCTCTCCGTCGCCTTCTTCGGCGTGTTCACCTTCTCGTTCAGCGGCCGGCTCGATCGCGTGGACTGGGTGTTCTACTGGGGCGACGCCATCGCGGTGCTCGTGCTGCCGCCGTTGTTCCTGCACTTCGCGCTGGTTTTCCCCGAGCGGCCGCACATCCCCGGTTACTCCGCGCTGCTGGCGCGCTGGCTGCCCGCCATCTACCTGCCCGGAGCGGTACTGGGATCCACGCGCGCGCTGGCGGTGCTGCGTTCGGGCGTGGACCCCGAGTATTTCGTCCGGGTGATCTCGCTGCTGGATCGTCTCGAGTACTTCTACCTGGTCGGGTTTGGCGCGGCCGGTCTTGCCGTGCTGCTGCGCGCGCTGTCGCGCGCGCGTTCGGTCACCGTGAAACGCCAGTTGCGCTGGATCGTGTGGGGCACCGCGCTGGGCGCGGTCCCGTTCGCGCTGGGCTACGCCATCCCCTTCGCGCTTGGCGTGGATCCGTCGATCCCGATGGATCTGTCGGCGATCCCGCTCGGCTTTGTTCCGCTCGCGTTCGCGTCGGCCATCATCCGCTACCGCCTGATGGACGTCGAGATCATCCTCAAGCGCCTGCTGATCTACACCTCGGCCGTCGCCGCCATCGTCGCCATCTACGTGACGATCCTGCGCGCGTCGGGCGGCGACCTGCTCAGCGGCGGCGAAGTGGAGCACCGCTGGGTGATCGCGTTCCTGGCCACCGTGGTGGTCATCCTGCTCGCCAAGCCGGTAAAAGACGGCTTACAGAAGGCCATTGACCGCGCCTTCTACCGCGACCGCTACGACTACCGCCGCGCCCTGGTCAGCTTTGCGCGCGAGTTGAACAGCGACCTCGACCTCAACCGCCTGGCGGACCGCCTGGTCACGCGCGTGAAAGAGACCATCGAGCTGGACCGCATGGCCTTCCTGCTGGCGAACGACGCCGGCGACTTCGAGGTCATTGGCCAGGAAGGCTTCGAGTCGGCCCCGCCGCGCCTGCTGGCGGGGTCTGGCGTCGGCTCGCGCCTTCACGCCGCGCACACCGTCCGGCTCGATGACCCGCTGGCCGCTACGCGCTACACCGCCGAGGAGGTCGAGTTCTGGCGCGACGCCGGGATCTTCTACTTCGTGCCCTGCGTGACCAAGGACTCGGCCATTGCCGTGCTGGCGCTGGGCCGCCGCGCCAGCGGCGAGCCGCTCAGCAGCGAAGATACCGCGCTGGTGACCGCGGTCGCCGCGCAGGCGGCATCCGCGATCGAGAACGGCCGCCTCTATCGCCAGTTGCACCTCAAGGCATCGGAGCTGGACCGGCTCCACGCCTTCAACGAGAACATCCTCGAGTCGCTCGACGATGGCCTGCTGGTGGTGGGACCAGGGGATCACGTCGTGCGCTGGAACGCCGCTCTCGAGCGCCTCTACGGGCCCAAGCGGACCAACGTGCTCGGCCAGCAACTGGATCAGCTCTTCGATTCGCACGTCATCGACATCCTGAACGCGGCCCGCCGCGACTATCCGGGCGGCAACACGATCTTTCGGGTGCCGATGGTGGCCCGCCGCGCCGACGGCGATCAGCGCATGCTGGTCAACATCACCACGGTGCCGCTCCAGACCGTGGCCGGCAGCTCGCAGGCCGGCACCATCGTGATCCTCGAAGACATCACCGAGCGCTCGCAGATGGAAGAACAGCTGCGGATCTCGGAAAAGATGGCGTCGCTCGGCCTGCTGGCGGCGGGCGTGGCGCACGAGGTCAACACGCCACTGACCGGGATTTCGAGCTACACCCAGATGCTGCTCGAGAATGCCGACCCGGCGGATCCGCGCACGCCGGTGCTCGAGAAGATCGAGAAGCAGACCTTCCGCGCCGCCCGCATCGTCAACGGCCTGCTGAACCTGTCGCGGCCGAACGCCGCGGAACAATCCGAGCGCACCGTCGTCGATCTAAACGTGGTTATCAACGACGTGCTGTCGCTGCTCGAGCACCAGTTCGAGAAGGGCAGCATCAAGGTGCGCCGCGAGCTCACGCCCGAGCCGGTCCGCGTGATCGGCTTCGAGTTCAAGCTGCAGCAGGTGTTCCTCAACCTTTTCCTCAACGCCCGCGACGCGATGAGCAGCGGTGGGTGGCTCACCATTTCGACCCGCGCCGATGGCCGGGAAGTGGTGGCCGACGTATCAGACACCGGCAGCGGCATCGCGCCGGAGCACCTGGCCCGCATCTACGACCCCTTCTTCACCACCAAGGCGATTGGCCAGGGCACCGGGCTCGGCCTGTCGATCAGCTACGGCATCGTGCGCGAGCACGAAGCGACCATCCAGTGTGACAGCACGCCGGGCGCCGGCACGCGCTTCGAACTGCGTTTCGCGGCCGCTCCCGACGGCCCCGCCGCCGCGGTGCCCTTGCAGCAGCGAGCAGGACAATAACCATGCGACGTAATGCCTCAGTGCTCGTCATCGACGATGAAGAGGTGATGAGGGACATCCTCGGCACGCTCCTGGAGCGCGAGGGCTACAGCGTGCGCCTGGCATCCGGCGGCCACGAGGGCCTGGAGCTGGCGAAGTCGCTGCCGTTCGACGCCGTGATCGTCGACGTGATGATGCCCGGCATCGACGGCATGCAGGTGCTCGATGAGCTCAAGAAGCACGACGACGAACTGCCCGTGCTGATGGTCACCGCCTACGCCTCGATGGAAAGCGCCATTGCCGCGATGAAGAAGGGCGCGTTCGACTACATCACCAAGCCGTTCAAGAACGATGAAGTGCTGGTGGTGCTGCGCAACGCGGTCGAGCGCCGGCAGCTGGTGGCCGAGAACGTCGCCCTGAAGCAGAACCTGCAGGCGCGCTACCACAAGTTCTCGGGGATCATCGGCAAGAGCAGCCGGATGAAGCAGGTGTTCGACCTGATCATCCAGGCCGCGCCGAGCCGCTCCACCATCCTGATCACCGGCGAGAGCGGCACCGGCAAGGAACTGGTGGCGCGGGCCATTCACCAGAACTCGGCGCGCAGCGATCGCGCGTTCGTGACCGTCAATTCCGGCAACCTGCCGCCGGATCTGCTGGAATCCACCCTGTTCGGGCACGTCAAGGGCGCGTTCACCGGCGCCGTGTATCCGAAGAAAGGCCTGTTCGACCTGGCCGACAAGGGCACCATCTTCTTCGACGAGATCGGCAACATCCCGATCGAGACCCAGGCCAAGCTGCTGCGCGTGATGCAGGAGCGGGAGTTCATGCGCCTGGGCGGCATGGAGACGATCAAGGTTGACGTGCGCATTGTCGCGGCGACCAACGTTGACCTGAAGCACGAAATGGAGGAGGGCCGCTTCCGCGAGGACCTCTACTACCGGCTCCACGTGATCAGCATCCACCTGCCGTCGCTGCGCGAGCGCCGCGACGACATCCCGCTGCTGGTGCAGCATTTCCTCGAGAAGTACGGCGAGGAAAACGGCCGCAAGAACATCGAGGTGGCGCCCGAGGCGCTCGACCTGATGATGGAATACGACTGGCCGGGCAACGTCCGCGAGCTCGAGAACGTGATCGAGCGGGCGGTGGTGCTCGCCACCGGGCAGCGCATCGGCACCGAGCTGATCCCCGACCAGGTGCGCAAGAGCCCGTCGTTCCAGATTCCCCACGTGGTGATGCCGGTCGAAGGCGTCTCGCTGAAGGAAGTGACGGTGGCCTACGAACGCCAGTGGATCGAATCCGCGCTGGAAGCCGCCGGCGGCGTGCAGAAGCGCGCGGCCGAACTGCTGCGCATCAAGCCGACCACCCTCAACGAGATGATCAAGCGCTACGACATCCGCCCGCGGCGGAAGAAGGCGTCGGCCGCTGGGAACGAGCCCGAACCGGGGCCCACCGAGAACGGCGACGAACTCGAGATCGTCGGCGAACCCGAGTAACCGCCGCCGGCGCCCGTCGGATCTGACGGCTACCGCATCCGCGGCAGGCAGGTCTTCATCACCGTCAACAGTGATTCAATCCTGACCTTGAGTAGGGTGATCTTCATGTCTTCGTGGTTGCCGAGCTGGCCCGAAGGAATGCCGGCGTTGCCTGGCGACGTGAGGACGTCACTGCTCGGCAACTCGATGGCCACCCGAAAGCCGCCGTGCCAGCCGCCCGGTTCGCGTTCAACCTCCGACTCTGTCAGATTGGCGATGATGCCTGTTACCTGGATCGTCTCTCCCACGTGATCCGCAAGTCTCGACGCCGCGTTCTCGAGCCAGAAGTGGTAGGGACCGTACCTACCGTTTGGTGAGTCGGCGACCGGCCACACCGTGACGCGGCTGAAGACAAACGTGCCGTCCCGCTCGCCGCGGATCACACAGCCTTGCAGCGTTACGGTGGCGCCGATGTCGAAGTTCTTCTCGTCGTTCACCTCTTGGGCGGCGGTTGACACGACGACGGTCGAGACGACGACGGTCGAGACAATGGCGGCCACGACTGTTCGAACACAACGGATCCCTGTAAGCATCGAGCCTCTGGTGAACGCAGTTCAGAACGAGCGGACGGTGGAGGGTTGGGGGCTTTCGTCCGCGGATTGCCGTAACTCGGAAGCGCAACGCCGGGAATCGGAAGCCGAACCCGGCAGAACCGCTACCGTCGTGGACAATTGCAAGAAGATGGCCATTGCGCCGCAGGTTCTCCGGATCTTCTGATCTCCTGTCACTCACAAAACTGTGGGCGGTGTCCCAGAGTGCGTCACCGGCCGCGATGACGTCAGGTCTCATGCGGGGAGAGTTGTCGGCATTGGACTTGCACCAGCCAAACGCGCGGTTCCATGACGACGATTCTGCGTGCGCTGATTCTGACGGCCTTGTTGCCCGCGACCCCAATCGCGGCCCAGAGTCTGCCCAATGAAATCGTCGGGCAGAAGCTTCCCGTGCCCGGCAACAAGATAGACGGCACGACGGAAAAACTGTCAGAAGTGGAGCGGGAGATCGTCGAGGCGCTGCCGCCACAGCAGCAGGCAGAGCGACTCCTGCAATACGCCATCTCGCATCAGGCGGGCGCGACCGACGAGGTCAGGGCCCGCGTGAAGGGTTGGCGCGGCGTGATCACGACCAGCCCCGCGATGGAGACATTGTTGGACGTCGCCCGCAACGGCGCGGATCTTCGCGTCCGCGCCGCGGCCATCGAGATCGAGCTGGCGGCCATGAACATGGCAAAGACCGCGGCCCAGGTGGACCAGTTGCTCGTGCGCATTGCCGCCGGCCCGAAGGATGCGCGGTCGGAGATCTACACCCTCGGACTGCTGGGGAACCGCGGCGTCGAGACCCATCGCATCCACAACGAGCTCCGCGCGCTCGCGCGTTCCGAGCACGACCTGGTGCGCTACCAGGCCTACGCGGCCATCGCCAATCTCGGGACGGACGACTCGGTGGCCGACCTGGTGGCGGCCTTTCATCACGACCCTTCGTCCACCGTCCAGATTGATGGCGGCGGCTGTGGCGTGGCGCACTGCGGCATGCTGACGCGCGCCCAGCGGATGCTGGCCATTCCGGGACTGCTCGCGATGGTCGATGACCAGTCCCTCCGCGACGGCGTTCGGATGTACGCGTATCGCGCGCTGCGCGAGATCACGGACGAAAGCCTGCCCGACGTTCCGCAACAGTGGCGGGACTGGTACGCGGCCAAGGGCGCTGAGACGCTGGAGAAGTTTCGCGCGGTCAAATCGCCGCCGCGTGATTGAGACCGGCATCAACCGGACTCCGCACCATCGCCAGGCGGCCGAACTGCAACGCCAGGGCGATGGCCAGCACTACGGCGATCACCGGCGCAGCGACCCGATCAGGCGATCGTACTTGGACATGATCACATCCCAGCGATAGTTCCGCTTGATGTACTCCTTGCCGTTGCGGCCCATGCGCTCGCGCATGCGCTCGTCGGCCAGGAGCAGCTTGGTGCACTCCAGGAACTCCTCGCGGTTGGCGTAGAAGAGTCCGGCGTTGCTGTTCACGCAGTGCTCCACCAGCACTTCCGACCGGGCGTTGCACAGGATCGGCGTGCCCACCGCCATGGCTTCGAGCGCCAGCAGCGACAGGCTCTCGAACGGCGACGGCACCACGACGATGGTGGCGGCTTCGAGGGCCTGGAGGCGCTCGCGTTCCGAGAGCAGCCCGGCGAAGCGGACCCACGGCACTTCGGGCAGCTGCATCAGCTTGACGCCCATCAGCGTCAGCGCGGCCTCGCCGCCCTGCTCCTTGTAGCTGGTGAAGTACTCGATCAGCTCCTCGCAGCCCTTGCCGGCGTCGATGCGGCCGCCGTAGAGCAGGAACTGGCCCTGCAGGCGATGGCGCCGGCGGAACTGCGCGCCGCGCGCCCGCAGGTGCTGCGGCAGCCGCTTGTGGATCTCGTCGTCGTCTTCCGGCTCGGGTTCGTCCGCTTGGGCCGCGTCCTGCAGCAGGTCGACGCCGCAGCCCACGGTCTCTTCGGCCGCCGAGCGGAACTCGAAGGTGGTCTTCAGGAAATTCTTCTCGACCTCGGTGTTGAAGGCCACCGCCGAGGGCTTGGCGAACATCTCGCGATAGATGCCGAGGTGAATCGCCGGCTCGTCGTGCGCGGTCGGCACCAGGATGCTGCGCGCCGGGTCGATCTCGAGGCCCAGCACGGTCGGCGCGTACAGGTAGGTGAAGAAGATCAGCGCGTCGTAGTGCCGGTGGTGCTTGTTGAGGTACTCGATCAGCGCCGGGCACCACGGCCCCTGCTGCTCGAGCCACGACATCTCGTCGTCTCGCGTGTGCGGGTGGTGGAAAATCCAGTCCGAGTACTGGTTGAAGGCGTTGATGTCGCGGGTGTGGGCGTTCTTGAACCGCCGCACCGTGACGCCGCGGATGCGGTCGTTGCCCTCGGGATACTCGTTCTCCCAGGTGATGTAGTCGCGCGCGCAGGTGGTCAGGACCTCCACCTCGTGCTTGGCCGCGAGCCGCTCGGCAATCAGCCGGCAGTGATACTCGGAGCCACCAAGAATCTCGGCGCCGTAGCGCTGGACGATGAATGCAATCTTCACGATGTCAGCCTTTCGAGCTCGCGGCGGATCCGGGCGTCGCCAAAATCGTTCAGGCGGGCGCGCTGTCCGGCAATCACTTGAGCCCTGAGCGTGTCGTTGTAGGCGAGCTCCCCGAGGAGCTCGGCGGCGTATTCGAGGTCTTTCGGCGCAAACTGCACACCGGCCCCGCCCAGCGTGTCGGGCACGGCGGTGGAGGCATAGGCGAGCACCGGCACGTCCGCCGACATCGCCTCGAGCAGGGGCACGCAGAACCCCTCGTGCTCCGAAAGCGAGATGTAGACGTGCGCCGTGCGGTAGTAGGTGGCCAGGTCGTCTTCCGTTACCGGCCCGGTGAAGATGAAGCGGTCTTTCGGCATCTCGTACTCGTGCACCAGCTGCCGGATCATGTTGTAGTAGCGCGGAATGCCGTCGGTCCTGCCGACGAAGATGAAGCGGTAGGCGGTGTCGACGTAGCGCTTGTAGTGCTCCGCCATGCGGATGTGGTCCTCAATCTTCTTGTTGGGCGCGATGCGGCCCACGAACAGGAAGTTGAGCAGGGGGCCGTCGGTGAGCATGTGCTCGAGGGTCGGCACCCTGGGGGCGTTGGCGATCTTCTGCGTGTCGATGGCGATGGGGAACACGCCCGTGTTGGTGAACCCCATGTCTTCCAGTTCCTGGCGGTTGTATTCCGAATCGCCCAGCGCCACGTCAGTGTGCCCGGCCAGCGTCCGCAGGTCTTCGCGGCTGAGCGCGCACAACCGGAAGACGTTCGGATCGTAGGGCGCAAAGAAGTGCGCCGGTGTCACGTTGTGGTACTGAAGCACGCGCCCGCGCGGCAACCGCGCGAACTCTGCCGTCATCGGCGAGACCAGGGCGAAGTGAAAGATGGTGAGATCGCCACGCTTCGCCGCCGGATCCGTCCATTCGCGCACGTCGCCGCGCAGGTCGTCGTCCATGGTCATGGCGTAGATCTCAGACTCGTGCCCCAGCCCGCGCAGCAGTCCCCGCACCCGGCGAGCCGAGTCGCCGATGGCGTCGCCCTTATGGGCAGCCGGGACCCACTGATTCACAATCACCACATCACCAAGTCACGAAATCGCCAAGTCCCGCATCGCCCCGTCATTCCTCAGGCAGTGCCTTGAACGCAGACGGTCGATACAGCCAAATCTCTTCCAGCTCTTCCTGGAGCCTGACGTGGTCCCAGAAGTCGAACGCCACCGGCGGATGCGGCCGGCGGGGCGTGGCGAGCAGCTGATCAACGAACTTGAGCAGCGTGCCGCCGAAGTCCTTGGCCTCCAGGCGTTCGAGCGCGGCGAACTGGCCGTCGATGATCCGATCCTGCAGGTCGCGGTCGCTGGTGATGGCGTCGATCAGCGCGGCGACGTGCAGCGGATTCTTGTCGGTGTAGAGCACGCCGGCGCCGTCCATGGTCGCCGGCACCGCGGTCGCCGCGTAGGCCAGCACCGGCACGCCCATGTGGAACGACTCGACCAGCGGCACGCAGAAGCCCTCGTGCTCGCTCGCGCACAGGAACACGTCGGCGAGTTCGTAATACGCGGTCAGCTCCTCGTTGGCGACGTGGCCGAGGAAGTGCACGTCCTCGGCGCCGATGTCGACAATGAACTGCTGCACCATCGCCAGGTACTTCTCGAAGCCGCCGTACGAGCCCACCAGCAGCAGCCGTGAGCGCGGGTTGAACCACTGCTTGTAGGCATGGAAGCAGCGGATCACGTCTTCGATGCGCTTGTTCGGGATCACGCGGCCCACGAACAACACGTTGACCCAGCCATCGTCGTACTGCTTCGCCTGCATGTAATTGGCGGGGCCGGCGAGGTGGGAGAAGTCGGGCACCACCGGCAGCACGCCGGTCACCGGGAAGCCGATCGCCTCGAGCTCCTGGCGGTTGTATTCGGAATCGCCCAGCGCGAGGTCGCAGCGGTCCTTGTAGAAGCCGAGCTCGCGGCGCCCGAGGTAGCACAACTTGACGAGCATCTTGTGCACGTCCACGAAGTACTCCGGCGGCGTGATGTTGTGGTACACCAGCGCCATGCGGTCCGGCAGCGCGTAGGCGACGCGCGAGGCCCGCGATCCGATCGAGAAGTGGTGGATCAGGATGTTGTCGGGATGGCTCGCGGCGGGCAGGTCGCGGTAGTCGAGCGTCAGGTCCTCGAGCCGGTGATCGGCAGTCTGGACGAAGATCTCCGACTCGTAGCCGGCCGCGCGCAGCACGCGCTGGATACCCAGCACCTCGTGGCCGATGGCATCGCCGTAGCCCAGCGTGGCGAGTACCTGGTGGATGGCGATGGCCATCTACCTCGCCGCGCCTCCGCCGCCGGTGCCGCTGCTGTTCCCGCCATTGCCACCATTGCCGCCGCCGGGCCGCCGGCGCCGCTGCGGACGCCCGCCGCGCCGGTTATCACGGCCGCGGTTGCCGTTGGGCTTGCCCTGGGCAGAATCGTTCGGTTTGCCTTGGGCAGCGTCGTTAGGCTTGCCGCCCTCGGGCCGTGATTGATTGCCGCCCTGGGGCCGGCCGCCCTCGGGCCGTGGCGCCTTGCCCTGAGCCGAGCCGGTAGGTTGGGCCTGCGGCGCACCGGTCCTGGGCCTGCCTGGCGCGCCATCCCGGCGCTGATCCGTCCGGCGCCCCTCGGGCCGCGGGCCTCGCTGATCGCGGCGCTGATCGCGGCGGTCGCCGCGCGGCTGGAACCGGGGCTCCTGCGCAACGGGCGGGCGTTCGATCGCCGGCTGCTGCCGGACCACCGGTGACGGCCGTGCGGCTTCGGCCTTGGGTTCCCGATACGGTCCCGCGGGCAGTTGTTGGACCACGCCGTCTGCCGGAGGGAGCGAGCGCCGGCGGCGCGCAAACCACCCGGCCATCGGCTCCATCGTCCGCGACGGTGTCTCCTTGGACAGCTGCTGCAGCATGTCCACGTACTTCTTTTCGATCACCGGCCAGGCGTAATGGCGCTCGAAGAACGCGCGGCCGTTGCGGCCGAGGGCGGCCTGCAGGCTCGGGCCCGCGTCAATGGCGCGCAGCGTTTCCGCGAACTCCTGGAAGTTCTCGTAGAAGAGCCCCGCGTTGCTGCGCAGGCACTGGCCCTGCAGCACGTCGCACTTGGCGTTGGCGAGCACCGGCTTGCCCATGGCCCACGCCTCGAGCGCGACCATCGACAGGCTCTCCAGGTACGACGGCATGATCAGCAGCTCGGCGGCGGCCATCGCATCGTACTTGTCCTGATCCTCGAGGAAGCCGAGGTGGTGAATGCGCGGGTGCTTGGGAATCGGCACGTGCGGCGTGCCGACCAGCACGAGGTGCATGCCATCGACCAGGGCGGCGCTGTAATGCTCGAAGAACTCGAACAGCTCGACGCAGCCCTTGTTCTCGTCGATGCGGCCGACGTAGATCGCGAAGCGATCGCGCATGTCGAACTTCTGCCGAAACCGCCCGGCGTTCGACCGCTCGGGGATTTCCGAGCCGATGCCGACCACCACGCCCGGCACCGACTGGTTGCCCGATACGCCCTGGATCAGCGCGCGCTCCTCGAACGAGTTGTACATGAACGCGCGAACGCCGCGGAACACCGGCGGGAACAGACCGAGGCCGAGGGCGCCGTCGCGCTCCGCGGTCGGCACCAGGATTGCCTTCGACGCCACGGCGCGGGCGCCATGGAACGAGTGGTGATAGCGGAAGCTGAAAAAGATGAAGAAGTCGTAGTCCGCTTCGTGGGCCTTGATGTGGTTGATCAGCGCCGGGCTGGTCGGGCCCTCGGCGTCGAGCCACGCCAGTTCGTCACGGAGTGAGTGGGCCTGCGTGAAGACCTTGTTGGACCACTTCGCGAAGTCAACGGGGTCGCGTTCGACCGCCACCGGGAAGCGGTGCACGGGAATCCCGTTCACCATCTCCTTGCCTGCCGGCAGCTCGTTCTTCCACGAGATGTAATCGCGATGCGCGCACGTGGTCAACACCTCGACCTGGACGTGTTTCGCCAGGTGCTCCGCCACGTAGCGTGCATGCTGCTCGGCGCCGCCGTTGATATCGGCGCCGTACCGCTGGACGACGACCGCGACCTTCACTGCTTGCCGTTGTCGTCGGAGGAAGCGGGGGCATCGGGCCCGACTTCACGGCCGGAGGCCGCTTCCGCCTTCGCTGAAGCTTCGGCGGACAGGTCGTCGAGGTCTCGCCGTAGCTCGCCAGAGTTTTCGCGAGCGGAGGCGGACGCATCAGGTGCTGCCTCCACCGTTTCTTGAGTATCTTGCGCGTCGAAGTCTTCCGGACCTTCGTCGGCGTCGTCGTCGGCGCCACCGGCATCGTCACCTGCCGCGCCCGCGGCACTTGATGCACCTGACGCACCCGCCGCCCCGGCCGCGACTCCCTCCGCCCCGCCGCGGCGTCCGCGACGCCGGCGCCGGCGCTTGCGGCTGCCGTCGCCCTGGCCCGGCTGCGGGCCCTGGCCCTGCGGTCCGGTTCCGGTGGGCACGAAGCCCTCGAGTGAGCCACCCGTCGCCGGCGCGGCGGCCGGCTCGTCGTCATCGCGGTCACGCTCGCGGCGGATCGGCGCGTTGATCACCTCGGGCCGGTATTGCACGACGCCTTCGAGGGCGCGGACGCGGCGCTCGCTGAAATCGAGCCGGCTCGACAGCGACTCGACGCGCATGCGCAGGTTCTGCGCTTCGATGCCCATGCGGGTGGTTTCGAGCACGAGGTTGTGGAGCACCTCGTAGTAGAGCGCGTTCCACTCGGCGCGCGAGCGGTCGAACTCGATCTTGCGGCGCGACTCGCGCTTGAGCAGCATGACGTTGAATTCCGCCTGCTTGTGGATCACGTGCAGCAGGGGATTCGGGTTGAACATCAGCTTCAGCAGCGGGTTGAAGATCTTGCGCATCAGGCGCAGGATGCCGCGGTGCGTGGCGAAGATGTCCGCCTCGTCGGCGGTGTAGGGCGGCGTGATCGGCGCCGGCTCGGTGTTGACCGCCGGCCGGCTCTTGCGGAACTGCTCGAGCAGGTCGGAGCGGAGGTTGCGCGGCTCGAGGAACTTCTCGAGGCGCACCGACGCCAGCTCGCGGATTTGCTCTTCGGTGTAGTCGGCGCCGCGCTTCTCGAGAATGCGCTGGCGGATCTGCTTCATGATCTGCTCGACGTCGACCGACTCGGAACGAATAGTGAACTCGCTCATCGACTTAGGACCTCAGGACACGGACTTCGGCTGCTGCCGCCGCTTCCGGCTGGCAAACTCGGGTGCTTCTGCGATGCAGGTGCCGAGGATGCCGAGTGACTGCTTGAATGCGTGCATGCCGGCACGCGTGATCGCGGCGGGCGACTCGCCCACCTGCGGAAAGCCATTGGCATCGGGAGTCAGCTTCTCCCAGTTCTCGAACAGGCGCCCCCACGGGCTGGCCAGCGCCTCGCGCATCTGGCGCTCGGCGTTCATCGGGTACCAGAAGCTGTCGTGGTAAATCACGCTGGCGATGTAGGCCCAGGGCGCGAGCACCGTTTTCAACGACCACTCGATCGGTTTGCGCAGCGGCCCCCAGTAGATGTGGTGCTGCATCTTCGAGGCGAAGGTCATGTTCTTGAAGGGACCGGTGAACTGCCAGTTTTCCTTCGCCGCCTCGAGGTCGCCGACGATCTCGAGGTCGCGCGGGTCGCCGCAGCCGAGGCCGCGGTCGTGCGCCAGCCGGATGTACTTGATCGACATCGGGTCCATGCCCATCAGCTTGGCCGCCACCGCGTCGATGGCGACCTGGTCCGAACTGGCCAGCATCACGTTCTTGACGTGCGGCACCATGCAGCGCGGCCCGGGGCCGTCGCCGGCGAAGGTGCCGTCCATCACGGCGAACACGCCGCGGTGGATCTTCTTCTGGATCATCAGCAGGTCGACGAGGGTCTCGTGGATCACCGGGTGGGTCCAGTGGCGGCGCTCGTTCAGGAGCCCGCCAAACGCGTTCTTCATCGCCCCCGTCGTCGTCGTGAAGACGTGGGTCTTCACGGTCGGGAGGTGGATGATGTTCTCCCCGATGAAGCGCTTCGGGATCATGAAGCCGTCGGGGTAGACCTGGTTCAGGCAGAGGAACCGGTCGGCGAGCTCGCTGCCGACGGCGTCACGGACGTTGATCCAGGGTTCGTTGCCTTCGTAGAGGTGGACGTTGCGGATGCCGTGGGCCCGCACCACCGGCAGCTGCTTGTTCTCGGCTTCGCCCAGGTGGGCGTCGATCACCACGGTGCGGTTGTGGCAGGCATGGATCAGCGACGGGTCGTAGCCGTCCTGCTTCATCGCGCGGATGACGCCGTCCAGCTGCCACGGCGTGGTCGAGCAGCCGGGGAAGAAGAAATGCCACGAGATGTTGACCTTGAGCGCGGTATCGGCGTCCTTGGCGATGACGTCCTGGTAGCCGGCGAGGTTCATCACCGCGTGCGTGTCCCGGAGGACCGTCGCGGGCGAAGTCTTGAGTATGGCGACTTTTGAACGCGTCACGTGCCAGTTACGACGCGTACGGCCGATAGATGATCAGGACTACCGCAATGCCCCACAACGCCACGCAACTTAGCAGCGGGCGATCCCGCAACAGCATGTCCGAGGGGCTGCCGCCGCCGTGCTTGCGATGCACGAGGTACAGGTACCGGAAAATGCCGTAGATCGGGAACGGCGTGGTCAGCACCAGCAACGGGGTGCCAAACCGCTCGGCCGTCTCGGGGCTCGCGCAGTAGATGACGTAGACGACGAGTGTTGCCGCCGCCACGATCGCGATCATCTGATCGAGCAAGTACGGATCGTACTCCTCCAGAATTCGCCGGTGTCCCGACGCCCCATCGGCCAGCGCGGTGATTTCGTGCCGCCGCTTGGCCAGGCCCAGGAACAATGCCAGCAGGATGGTGCAGACCAGCAGCCAGTCGCTGATCGGCACTCCGATTACCAAACCACCTGCCACGGCCCGCAACACGAAGCCTATCGCGATCGTCATCACGTCGAGGATCACGACATGCTTGAGCACGTGCGTGTACAAGACGAAGAGCGCCAGGTACGCCGCGGCAGTCAACGCAAATACCGGCCGCAGCGCGTACGCGGCGGCCAACGCGGCCACGCTCAGGCCAATCGCCCACGCGAGGGCGGTGCCGGCGCCGAGCGCGCCTGAGGCGATCGGCCGCAGCCGCTTGAGCGGATGCCGGCGATCGGCCTCGCGATCCGAGACGTCGTTGATCAGGTAGACGCACCCGGAGAGCACGCAAAAAATCAAAAAGGCCGCCGAAGCAAGCGCCAAGGCGGCCGGGTCGAGCAATTTAACGGCAAAAATCAGCGCCGCAAAGACAATAAGGTTCTTGGTCCACTGATCCGGGCGGAGCGAAACGATCAGATTCGCGACCTCGGACCGCGTTCCCACTTACTTGTAGCTCTTGACGGCTTCCGCCTCCGAATCGAAGGTGTCGAATACCGTCAGCAACTTGGTGATCGACAGCAGGTCTTCGATCCGCTTGGTCAGGTTCAGCAGCTTGAGGCTGCCACCCTGCCGGCTGACCGTGGTGTAGGTGCGCACCACTTCGCCGAGGCCCGCGCTGTCGATGTAAGGCACGCCTTCGAGATTGAGCAACAGCTTCTTCTTGCCGGCGGCCAACAGGCTGTTGATCTTGTCTTTCAGCAACTCGTCGCCCTCGCCCAGGGTCATCTTGCCCTTGAGGTCGAGCACGGTCACCTCGTTCACGGTGCGTTCGACGATTTCCATTCGCTTAGTTCCCCTGCGTCGAGAAAACCCTTACAACACGGGCGTTTAGACGCCCCAAAAAGGTGCCGAATGTTACCACATTGCCGGCGGCGCGCGGCCGCCGGCAATGTGTAAGGCTATTCGCTCTCGCGTCGTGCTTTCTTGCGATTACGCTTCCGGGCGAGCGCCTGCTTCGCGCGGCGCTTGTCACCGGGCTTCAAGTAGAAGGAGTGCTTCTTGATGTCCTTGATGATGTCTTCCTGCTGCACCTTGCGCTTGAAACGTCGCAACGCGCTTTCGATCGACTCACCTTCCTGCAATTTCACTTCGGCCATCTGTAGTCACCCCCTCTCGACCAGAATTCATCCGGATCGTCACATCACGAGATCCGGGTCCCCTCGGCGCCCAATTGGCGGACGGGACAAGTATGCTAGGCTATCACAAACACAGACCCTGCCCACACCACAAACCAGGGCAGCCGATGACACGGATTGCACAGATAAACACTGTGTTATCTATTACTTACAGATACAGTCGCCGGGTTGTTCAACTCGGTTCTTCACGTAAAAGTCATTCGCCCTAACAATCCAATGCGCATCCTCGTTATTGGCTCCGGCGCGCGCGAGCACGCCCTGTCCTGGAAGCTGGGCCAGGAACCGCAGGTTGACTACTTACTCTGCGCTCCTGGCAACCCCGGAATGCATGTGGAGTCCGGCGCCGATGTGGCGTCCGGCTTCAGCCGGACTATTCCCTTCAATACCGTTCCCCTCGACATCCTCGACATCGACGCAGTGGTCCAGCTGGTCGAGCGCGAGCGGATCGATCTCACCGTGGTGGGCCCGGAAGCTCCGCTCGGACGCGGGCTCGCCGACCGGCTGGCCGCCGAAGGCCGGCGCGTGTTCGGCCCGACCCGCGCCGCCGCCCAGCTCGAGACCAGCAAGGCCTTCGCCAAGGACTTCATGGCGCGCCACCGCGTGCCCACCGCGCACTACCGTGTCTGCACGAGCGCGGAAGAAGCAACGGCCGCGATCCGCTCCGGAGAATTTGGTGATGCGTTGGTGGTGAAGGCCGACGGTCTGGCCGCCGGCAAGGGCGTGGTGGTGGCGCCGGATCGCGCGACGGCCGAAGCCGCCGTGCACGCCGCCATGGTCGATCGCAGCTTTGGCGATGCCGGGGCGCGCGTCGTGCTCGAGGAGATGCTGACAGGACCGGAAGTCTCGTTCTTCGTCGTCGCCGACGGCGAGGATTTCGTCCCCCTCCTGTCGGCGCAGGACCACAAGCGGATCTTCGACAACGACGAAGGGCCGAACACCGGTGGGATGGGCGCGTTCTGCCCGAGCCCACTGATGAGCGCCGCGCTGCAGGAGCGCGTCGTGCGCGAGATTGTCAGGCCCGTGCTCAACGGGATGGCCGCCGAGGGCACCCCGTACCGCGGGTTCCTCTACTGCGGCCTGATGCTGACGCCCACCGGCCCGAAGGTGATCGAGTTCAACGTCCGCTTCGGCGATCCTGAAGCGCAGGTTGTGCTTCCCCTGTTAAAGGAGCCGCTCGCCCCAGTCTTGTTGGCCGCAGCCCGTGGGGAATTGAAGTCGCCGTCATCTGTGCCATCTGCGGCCCTGGTTGATCCGGCGGCATCTGTGTCGGTCGGGGTCGTGTTAGCCGCCCATGGCTATCCCGGCGACGTTCGCTCCGGCGACGTCATCACCGGCCTGGACGAGGTGGCGCGCGACTGCCCGGATGTGTTGGTGTTTCACGCCGGCGTGAAACAGCGCGGCAACGACCTCGTCACCGCCGGCGGCCGCGTGCTCACCGTGGTGGCCACGGCGCCGTCGTTCGCGATCGCCATCGCCCGCGCCTACGAGGCGGCGAGCAAGATCCACTTCGACGGGATGCAGTTCCGGCGCGACATCGGCGCCAAAGCGATCGGCGCCGGATGATTTGTTGATCTCGTGATTTGGTGATTGGATGATTTGGGTTGCGGAATTTAGGAATTTAGGAATTTAGGAATTTAGGGACTTGGACTTCGGGACTTGGGGGGATTTGTCGGCTATCCGGAATCACCCACCCCTTAAATCATCAAATCCGTGACCAAAATCATCCAATCCCGTGACCAAAATCATCCAATCACCAACTCACGAGATCAACAAATCATCAAGGCGTGAGTAGCGCGTTGACCGCATCATCGATGTGGTTGCGGAAGGTGTTGGTGTTGTGGCCCTCCGGCACCTCGAGATAGGCCACCGGCGCGTTGACGCCGTCGAGCGTGGTGCGGAGGCGGCGGGCGCCGTCGATCATGGCGTCGTAGACCCCGCCGAGCACGAAGAACCGGATCGACACCGCCGACGCGCGCGCCTTTGCCTGGTTGGCAATCAGCGACGCGACCTGTTCCGGCGGCGCGATCGACGCGCACAGGCCGAACAGCGACGGGTACTCCACCGCCAGGTCCACGGCGCCATACCCGGCGAGCGAGCTGCCCAAAATGATGCGGTGGTCGGGCGCCGGAAACGTCCTGAATCGCTTGTCAACCAAGGGCACCAGCTCCGACGACATGAAGGCGCGCCACTTCGGGTTGCGCGAGTACTCCTCCTGCCGATCGCCGGGCTCCGAGAACACCGCGATTACCGGCGGAATGGCCCTTCGCGCGATCAGCCGGTCGAGCACGCGCGGGACATCCATCTTCTCGACGTAGTTAGCGCCGTCGAGCACGTAGATGACAGGATACAGCGTGTCGGTGGCGGCGGCGCCTGCCCCGAGCGCAGTCGAGGGGTAGCCGGGCGGGAGGTAGAACCACACGCGGCGTGGGCCGCCGAGCGATCGCGACGTCACCGTCTCGGCGATCAGCTCTCCGGCCGGCACCGGAGCGGTGTCGTCCACCTCCGGCTGCGCCTCCCAGAACGGCATGCGGATCTCCGAGCGCGGCCCGGCATAGGCCTGCACCGTGCGCGGGTTCAGCGGGTCGGCGACCGTGTCCTTGTCGAAGAAGAACACATACTCCGCGCGCGCGTTGGTGTACGAGGTTCCCTCGAGGTACGACCAGCTCGTGCCGTCGATCCGGGTCATCTTGCCGATCGCCATGTCGTAACCCTGCGGCGTCGCGGCCCAGGCGTTGAAGTCGCCGACAACCCGAGGCGTGACCCCGTTGACGTCCTTGGCGAAAAACACGAGGCGGGTCTGGTTTTCGATGACCGGCGTGCCGCCCTTCGCGGCCACGAAGCGTTCGACGGCGGCCTCGCGCTGATCCGAGTCGAGGTCCGGTAGCTGTCGCTTGAGCGCCGTCCACGTTTGCGGCTCGCCCGCGCAACCGATCAGGGTCAGTGCCAGCAGCACCAATAGCGCCTTAGGCACTCTTGGCACCTTTGCCCCCCTGTCCTTCGACAATCAGCTGCCCGCAGGCGGCCCGAATGTCGCGTCCCCGGCTCTTGCGCACCGACACGTTCAGCCCGCGGTCGGCCAGGATCTTCGCGAACGTGTTGATGGCCTCGTCAGATGGCCGCTCGAACGGGATGCCCGGCGCGGCGTTGAGGGGCAGCAGGTTGACCTTGGCCTTGACGCCCGACAACACCTTCACCAGCTTGCGTGCGTCCTGCGGCGAGTCGTTCACGCCGGCCAGCATCACGTACTCGAACATGATGCGGCGGCGCTTGCTGAGCGGGAACCGCTTGCAGGCGTCGATCACGTCCTGCATCGAGTATTTCTTGTTCAAGGGCACGATCGCCGCGCGCGTTTCCTCGGTGGCGGCGTGGAGCGACACGGCCAGGTTGGGCATCAGCTCTTCGCCGGCCAGCTTGTCCATCATCGGCACCAGGCCCACGGTCGAGAGCGTGACCCGCTTCGGGTGGAGCGCCAGGCCTTCCTTCTCGTTCAGCATCCGCAACGCCTTCATCGTCGAGTCGTAGTTGTGCAGCGGCTCCCCCATGCCCATCAGCACGATGTTGAACGACTTGTCGAGCAGGTCCAGCGACTGGGCGAGCAGCCGCACCTGTGCGGTGATCTCCGCCGCCGACAGGTTGCGAATCAGGCCCATCTTGCCGGTGAGGCAGAACGCGCAGCCCATCGCGCAGCCCACCTGCGTGGACACACAGAAGGTCTGCGCGGGCGTGTCCGGGATGAACACCGACTCGATCAGCCGTCCATCCGCCATCTTGAGGACGAACTTCTGCGTGCCGTCTGAAGAGATGTCGCGCTTGACAATGGCCGGGATCGAGACCGTGGCCTTTTCGACCAGCGCCGCCCGCAGCTCCTGGCCCAGATCCGTCATCTGCGCGAAGTCGGTGACGCCGCGCCGCCAGATCCAGCGGTAGATCTGCTTGGCGTGAAAGCGCTTGTGGCCGAGCGACTCGACGAACGACTCGAGGTCGCTCAACTCCATGCCGGCAAGGTCCACGCGCTCTGGCGCCATCCTCCCAGTGTAGCGAAGTTGAATCTGCGGCCGTTTTGAATCTGCGGCCCGGCCATTGGCTTACTGCATGAAACGGGCGCGAACCGAGGCCAGCGTCCGCGTCATCGACTCGCGGGCCGTGCTGTTGACGATCGGGCGGATCAGCGCGCCGATGATGGGCGGCAGGTCGCGGCTGAGCGTCAGCGACTCAATCTCCACGATCACGCCGTCTCCCGCCTGCTGGTAGCGCCAGTAGGAGTTGAGCCGCCACATGTAACCGTGGTCGTTCCCTTCAGGAAGGGCCCGCTCCTGCGGCGTGCCGGCATTCTCGATCTCGACGATGCGCGTCGAGATGCTGTTGCTGTAGGCGCGATCCGGCGAGAGGCGGTGGTAGTCCACGTCGTACTCGGTGTCGTAGACCACCGTCACGAACTTGGTGCGGCGCAGCCGGAGGAACACCTTCTGCGAATCCCCATCCCGCGCCACCACGCGGGACGACAGGACATCCTCCTGCTTGTGCTTGTCGGACTGCGGTTCCTGCAGCACCTTCAGCAGCAGGTCCAGCGACACCTTGGGAACGAACACGGTGCCGCGCCAGTGGTTGATCAGGCCGCCTTCGATGGCAATCTCGCTCGCCGAGTCGTCTCGCGCCACGCCGCGCGTCACCACAACCTCGCCCCGGCGCAGCGCCGCCATCGTCCTGGCCTGCTGCGCCGCCGGCTGCCGATCGATGTCGAGGAACGGGCCGGGTTCGCGCAGCTCCTTGCCGATGCGCGCCTCGACCGCGGCGACGTAGCGCGCGAAGCCTTGCGCCGTTTTCAGTTGCAGAATTGCTTCCAGCGTGTCCGCGGAAGCGGTGGTGGCGATCGCCGCCAGCCCGGCCACGACCATGGCGCGGCACACATTTCCCGTCATCGTCGCGTCGTCTCCTGGAGGTACAACGCGCGCGCATTCACGCCGCTGGTGATGACAAAGGTCATGGCCATCCCGGCGATGCCAAAGATACCTCCGAGATCGAACAAACGGACCTCGAAAAGTTCAAAGGGCCTGACGATGGGAGCGGCGATCAGGGCGACGGCGCCCGCCGCCAGCACGAGGCGCAATTCGGTCGGCCCGACGCCGAGAAACGCCATCTTGAAGATGCCCCGGGCATGGGTGGCCAGGTAGGCCTCGGCCGACACCAGGAAGAACGCCGCGACGACCAGCGCGGCAATGAGCGGGCTCATGTGTCCCGACGCGGCAATTCCGGCGAACAGCATGGCGGTGCCGGCCAGGTCGATCACGTGGTCCACGTAGTAGCCGTAGCGGGGCCGCAGCTGGTTGCGGACGCGCGCGACCGTGCCGTCGAGGCTGTCGCCGAACCAGTTGAGGGCCAGACTGATGGCCACAAGGCCCGCACCAGCAACGGGATCCGACCGGGTGAGCCAGAAGGACGCGCCGGCGCCGGCCATGGCCGCCAGCCCGAGCGCCGAGAGGTGATCGGAGTGAACCCAGCGGGGCAGGCGCTCGGCAATCCAGATCAGCAGACGTTTTTCAGACGCCGCGAGCAAGCTCTTGTGCAGACGAACGTGGGTGGCGGTTGGCATTTCGAAATCTCCCTCACTTCGAAATGTGCAAATGGCGCCCAAAGCGGCTCAAGTGATATGATCTCGAAGTAACTCTTTCTGCCGTAACCACTTAATCTGCGGCAGGTTCCCACGTGTCCGAGCCCAATATCCGTCGCGCCGTGCTTGCCAACGGTGTCCGTCTTGCCACCGAGCGGATGCCGCACGTGCGATCGGTGGCCATCGGCATCTGGCTCACCCGCGGGTCGCGTCATGAACCGCCGGAGAACATGGGCATCGCGCACTTCGTCGAGCACATGCTCTTCAAGGGCACGCCCACGCGATCCGCGGAAGAAATTGCGCAGCAGGTGGATTCGATCGGCGGCCAGATCGACGCCTTCACCTCGAAGGAATACGCCGGCTACTACCTGAAGGTGCTCGACGAGCACCTGCCGCTCGCCGTCGAGATTCTCGCCGACCTGATCAGCAACCCGCTGTTCGACGAAGAGGACATCGAGAAAGAGAAGAAGGTCATTCTCGAAGAGATCAAGATGGTCGAGGACACCCCCGACGATCTGGTCCACGAAATCTTCGCGGAAGGCTTCTGGTTCGACCATCCGCTGGGCCGCCCCATTCTCGGCACGCCGGCCAGCGTCCAGGCCCTCGATCGCGCCACGCTCAAGCGCTACTTCGCCAACACCTACGTCGCCGGGAACTTCGTCGTCGTCGCGGTCGGCAACCTCGAGCACGACAACGTGCAGGGCCTGCTCGAGCGCGCGCTGGCGAACATTCCGCATCACGGCCCGGCCGCGGAGCAGACGGCGCCGGTCGTCGCGTCCACGATCCAGATCCGGAAGAAGGAGCTCGAACAGAGCCACGTCGTGTTCGGCACGCCGGCCCTCCCGCAGCACCATCCGGAACGCTACGCGGGCTACGCGCTCAACACGACGCTGGGTGGTTCCATGAGCTCGCGCCTGTTCCAGAACGTCCGCGAGAAGCGCGGGCTGGCCTACGCGGTGTTTTCAGGACTCTCGGCCTACCAGGACTCCGGCGCCTTGAGCATTTATGCCGGCTGCTCCAACTCCGCGGTGGCCGAGCTGATCGACGTGGTGGTCGCCGAGATTCGCCAGATGAAGGCCGGTGGCCTCGACCCGGTGGAGTTGCGGCGCGCCAAGGATCATCTCAAGGGCTCGCTGATGCTCGGGCTCGAAAGCACGTCGAGCCGGATGTCGCACCTCGCCCGGCAGGAAATGTACCGGGACCGCACCGACGGCCTCGATGAGATGCTGGCGTCGATCGAGCGCGTGACGGCAGAGGACGTGCTGAGGCTGGCCGATCGCTTTTTCGTCAATGGGTCGCTCGCGGTTACCGTGCTCGGGAACGTGAACGGCCTGAAGGTTACACAGGACAGCTTGGCACTATGAGGGCGCAACGCTGATGGCTGAGGGTCGAAGCTGACATGATTCAGCGTTACACCAACCCCGAAATGGGTCGCATCTGGAGCGAGCAGCGCAAGTACGAAAGCTGGCTCCAGGTGGAAATCGCGGCGGCCGAGGCCATGGCCGAGGCCGGCATCATCCCCGTCGAGGCGGCCCGGGACCTGCGGGCGAAGGGCGCCTTCGACATCGCACGCATCGACGAAATCGAGAAGGTCACCCAGCACGACGTCATCGCCTTCACCACCTCGGTGGCCGAGAAGGTCGGGCCGTCGGCCCGCTGGCTCCACTTCGGCCTCACCTCATCCGACGTCGTGGACACCGCGCAGGCGCTGCAGATGGTCGAAGCCTGCGACCTCATCCTGAAAGACATGGCGGGACTTGCCGAGGCCATCAAGATCCGCGCCGCCGAGCACAAGCACACGCCGATGATCGGGCGGACGCACGGCGTGCATGCCGAGGTGATGACCTTCGGCTTGAAGCTGGCGCTGTGGTACGCCGACCTCGGCCGCTCGGTCGAGCGCGTGCGGCGGGCGCGCGACGGCGTGCGCGTCGGCATGATTTCGGGCGCCGTCGGCACGTTTGCGCATCTCGATCCCTCGATCGAGGAGGCGGTCTGTCGCCGGCTCGGCCTCGAGCCGGACGCGGTGTCGTCGCAGGTGATCCAGCGCGATCGCCACGCCGAGCTGATGAGCGCGATGGCCATCACCGCCGCCACGCTCGAGAAGTTCGCGCTCGAGATTCGCGGCCTGCAGAAGACCGAGATCGGCGAGGTCGAAGAGCCGTTCGGCAAGGGGCAGAAGGGCTCGTCGGCGATGCCGCACAAGCGCAACCCGATCGGCTGCGAGCAGATCGTCGGCCTGGCCCGCCTGCTGCGCGGCAACGCCATGGCCGCCTTCGAGAACGTGGCGCTGTGGCACGAACGCGACATCTCGCACTCGTCGGTCGAGCGCGTGATCCTGCCCGACAGCTTCATCGCCCTCGATCACATGCTCCGCCGCTTTACCCGCATCGTGACCGGCATGGTGGTGTATCCCGGGCGCATGCTCGAGAACCTGAACCGCTCGCGCGGCGTGGTGTTTTCGGGGCAGGTCCTGCTGGAGCTGGCGCGCCACGGCGTCTCGCGCGAGCAGGCCTACGAGTGGGTGCAGCGCAACGCCATGCGCTCGTTCCACGAGCACACCGACTTCAAGCCGCTGCTGCTGGCCGATGACGACATCGGCAAGGTGCTGCCGGCGGCCGAGATTGAAAAGGCGTTCGACTTGAAGGAGCAGCTCCGCAACGTCGACACCGTGTTTTCACGTGTCTTTGGAGGATAACGAATGCGTGCCCGTGTCTATGTGACCCTGAAACCCTCGGTGTTCGATCCACAGGGCCGCGTGGTGGCTGACGCGCTCGTCACGCTCGGCTACCAGGACGTGCAGGACGTGCGGCAAGGCAAGTTCTTCGAGGTCGAGCTCGCTGCCGCCGACGCCGCCACGGCCAAGGCCCGGGTCACCGAGATGGCCGACAAGCTGCTCGCCAACCCGGTAATCGAGAGCTATCGCGTCGAGGTCTTCGAATGAAGTTCTCGGTCGTCGTGTTTCCCGGGTCGAACTCGGACTACGACGCGTTCTACGCCGCCTCGCACGTGCTCGGGGAAGACGCCGCGCTGGTGTGGCACAAGGACACCGACCTGCAGGGCGCCGACGTGGTGATTCTCCCCGGCGGCTTCGCCCACGGCGATTACCTGCGCACCGGCGCCATCGCCCGCTTCTCGCCGATCATGGGGGCGGTGAAGGCGTTCGCCGACCGCGGCGGCCCGGTCCTCGGCATCTGCAATGGCTTCCAGGTGCTGCTCGAGGCCGGGCTGCTGCCCGGCGCCATGGTCCGTAACGATCGCATCAAGTTCGTGTCGAAGATGGTGCCGGTCCGCGTCGAGCAGACCGACACGCCCTTCACGGTGGCGTGCGCGTCGAAGCAGGTCCTGCACATGCCGGTGGCGCACGGCGAAGGCAACTACTACGCCGACCCCGAGACCCTCGCCGCGCTCGAGGCCAATCGCCAGGTCGTGTTCCGCTATTCGAACGCCGCCGGCGAGGTGTCGCCGGCGAGCAACATCAACGGGTCGCTCAACAACATTGCCGGCATCTGCAACCGGCAACGCAACGTGGTCGGGCTGATGCCTCATCCCGAACGAGCCACGGAAGCGCAGCTGGGGAGCGCGGACGGCCGCGTCATCCTGGCGTCGGCGGTAAAAGCACTCGCATCTCTCTCGAGGTAACGGCACCGGTGGCTGTCATTGACGCGGCGGTTTTGGAACGGCACGGCATCAAGCCGGACGAGTACGAGCGCATCCTCGAGTTGATGGGCCGCGAGCCCAACCTGCTCGAGCTCGGCCTGTTCTCGGTGATGTGGTCGGAGCATTGCAGCTACAAGAGCTCGCGCGTGCACCTGAAGACGCTGCCGACCACCGGCCCGCGCGTGGTGCAGGGGCCGGGCGAGAACGCCGGCGCCGTCGACATCGGCGACGGGCTGTGCGCGGTCTTCAAGATCGAATCCCACAACCACCCGTCGTTCATCGAGCCCTATCAGGGTGCCGCGACCGGCGTCGGCGGGATCATCCGCGACATCTTCACCATGGGCGCGCGGCCCATCGCGCTGCTCAACGCCTTGCGGTTCGGGTCGCTCGACACCGCGCTGGCGCGGCGCATCTTCGAGGGCGTGGTCGCCGGCGTCGGCGGCTACGGCAACAGTATCGGCATTCCCACCGTGGGCGGCGAGATCGTCTTCGACGAGATCTACGCCGGCAACCCGCTGGTCAACGTGTTGTGCCTCGGCATCGCCCGCATCGACGGCATCGTCAAGGGCGCCGCCAAGGGCGCCGGCAACCCGGTGTTTTACGTCGGCGCCAAGACCGGCCGCGACGGCATCCACGGCGCCACCATGGCGTCGGCGGAGTTCGACGAGAAATCGGCGGAGAAGCGTCCGGCGGTGCAGGTGGGCGATCCGTTCATGGAAAAGCTCCTGATGGAAGCCTGCATCGAGGTGATGAAGACCGGCGCGGTGCTCGGCCTCCAGGACATGGGCGCCGCCGGCCTGTCGTGCGCGACCTCGGAAATGGGATCCCGCGGCGGTGTCGGCATGACCATCGACGTGATGCACGTGCCCCAGCGCGAGACCGGCATGACGCCCTACGAGATCATGCTCTCCGAATCACAGGAGCGCATGCTGCTGGTCGTCGAGAAGGGTCGCGAGCACGAAGTCGAGGCGGTGTTCGAGAAGTGGGACCTGCACGCGGTGCAGGTCGGCGAAGTCATCGAGGGGACCCGCCTGAAGATCCACGAGCGCGGCGTGCTGGTGGCCGATGTGCCGAACCGCGCGCTCACCGATGAGGCCCCGGTCTATCGCCGGCCCATGCAGGAGCCGTCCTGGCAGAAGGACGCGCAGCGCCTGTCGCTCGCCGAACTCGGCGCCGCGCCGCCGGCGCAGTCGGCGTTCGAGCGACTGCTGGCCGTGCCGACCATTGCCAGCAAGCGATGGGCCTACGGACAGTACGACCACAGCGTCGGCACCAACACCATTGCGCAGCCCGGCTTGTCTTCGGCGGTCGTGCGTGTGAAGGGCTCGACGAAAGGCCTGGCCGTCTCGGTGGATGGCAACGGCCGCTACTGCTACCTGGATCCCTATCGCGGCGCCATGCTGGCCGTGGCCGAAGCGGCGCGCAACGTGGCGTGCGCCGGCGGCGAGCCGATTGGCGGCACCAACAACCTCAACTTCGGCAATCCCGAGCGGCCCGAGATCATGTGGCAGCTGGGCGAGGCGGTGCGCGGCATCGGCGACGCCTGCCGCGCGCTGGGCATCCCGATCACGGGCGGCAACGTCAGCCTCTACAACGAAACCGAAGGCCGCGCCATCTACCCGACGCCCGTGCTCGGCGTGGTCGGGCTGCTGGACGATGCCACCAAGACGGCGACGCGGGTGTTCAAACGCGCCGACGCGCCGGTGGTGTTGCTGGGCGATAATCTAGGGGAACTTGGCGGCAGCGAATACCTGGCCACCATGCATGGCACGGTCGCCGGTCAGCCGCCCGCGCTCGACCTGTCGCGTGAAGCGGCGCTCCAGACCCTGATCCTGAAGCTGATCCGTGGCGGACTCGTGGACTCGGCGCACGATTGTTCGGAAGGCGGCCTCGCCGTCACGCTGGCGGAATGCACCTTCGATAGCGGTGGCATTGGCGTCACCGCGGACGTTGCTGAGGTCCGGCTGAAGCCGGACGCTACCTCAGCTGTGGTGTCCGGCTTTAGCCGGACCTACGCCGTCAACGCGACGCTGTTCGGCGAGTCGGCGACGCGCATCGTCGTGTCGACGCCGGAGAATCGGCTCGAGGCGGTGTTGGCCGCGGCCAAGAACGCCGGCATCACCGCGACGGTGATCGGCAAGACCGGCGGCGACCGGATCCAGATTAGCGCCGGTGGCGACCTGGTGATCGACTCGGCGATCGGCGATGCGGAGCAGGCGTGGGCAACGGCGATCGCAACCAAGATGGGCCGCCGATGACGCGAGTGCACCAGGGCCGCAGATGACGCAGATAACACAGATGGCGGAAGAACCCTATGTTTGACAAGTTCCGCGACGAGTGCGGTGTCTTCGGCATCTACGGACACCCGGAAGCGTCGAAGCTGGCCTACCTGGGCCTCTACGCGCTGCAGCATCGCGGACAGGAAAGCGCCGGCATTGCCTCGGCCGACGGCGAGCGCGTGCGCCTGGTCCGGCAGATGGGCTACGTCAACGAGATTTTCAACGCAGCCACCCTGGCCACGCTCAGCGGGCCCATCGCCATCGGCCACACCCGATACTCCACCGCAGGCGAGAGCAAGCTATCGAACGCCCAACCCATCCTGATCGACTGCGTTCATGGCCAGGTCGGCATCTGCCACAACGGCAACATCGTCAATGCCAACGAAGTGCGCGACCGGCTCGTTCGCGCGGGATCGATTTTCCAGACCAACAGCGACACCGAAGTGGTGCTGCACCTGTATGCGCGGTCGCAGGCCGGGTCGGTTGAGGACGCGCTGGTCGAGTCTGTCACCCAGCTCACCGGCGCCTTTTCGTTCGCGCTAATCACCAAAGACAGCATGATTGCCGTGCGCGATCCGCACGGGTTCCGGCCGCTGGCGCTCGGCCGGCTTGATGGCGCCTGGGTCGTGAGCTCGGAGACGTGCGCGCTCGACCTGATCGGCGCGACCTACGAGCGGGAAGTCGAGCCCGGCGAAGTGTTGGTCATCGGCCCGCACGGGTTGCGGTCGATCAAGCCCTTCCCCAAGTCGCCGCTGTCACACTGCATCTTCGAGCACGTCTACTTCGCGCGGCCCGACAGCGAGGTGTTCGGCCAGAGCGTCAACGAGGTCCGCACCGAGCTCGGGCGCGCGCTCGCGCGTGAAACCGGCGTCGATGCCGACGTGGTGGTGCCGATCCCAGACTCGGGTGTCTGTGCGGCCATCGGCTTCTCGGAAGAGTCGAAGATCCCGCTGCGAATGGGGTTGATCCGCAATCACTACGTCGGGCGGACGTTCATCGAGCCGGCGCAGTCGATCCGCCACTTTGGCGTGAAGGTGAAGCTGAACCCCGTCAAGAGCATCCTGGCGGGCAAGCGCGTGGTGCTGATCGACGACTCGCTCGTGCGCGGCACCACCAGCCGCAAGATCGTGAAGATGGTGCGCGCCTCCGGCGCCGCCGAGGTGCACCTCCGAATCAGCTGCCCGCCCACGATCTCGCCGTGCTTCTACGGCGTCGATACCCCGCGCCGTCGCGAGTTGATTGGGGCCACGCACACGCTCGAGGAAATCCGCAAGTACGTGGCGGCCGATTCGATCGGCTACCTCAGCCTCGACGGTCTGCTGGCCTCGGTGAAGGGGCAGGGACCGTCGTACTGCACCTCGTGTTACACCGGCCAGTACCCGGTGGCCTTCCCGCGCGATCACAATGGCTACCTCCAGTTGTCGCTCAAGATCGATGGCCGCCCGGAGCCGATGCCGGAAGAAGAGCCCGAAACGGTTGGCTAGGCCGCGGATGAACGCAGATTACACAGTCAGGCTTCTGGTATGCGGCTGACGGTTATTGTGCTGGTCCTGCTCGCGGGGGCTTCCTTCATGGGGGGCTCGGCCCTGCTCGCGCAGGAGCGCGGACCGACGCCGGCCTCGCCCGAGGAGATTCGCCAGGCCATCGGCAAGCTCGGGGACCTCGACTACGCCACGCGCATGGGCGCGGGGCGCGTGATTCGCCGCTCGCCGGCGGCCCAGGTGGTCTCGGCGCTGCTGCAAACGGTGGCCGAGCATGCCGACGGCTACATCCGCTACAAGGCGCTGACGCTGCTGACCGGCTACAGCGATCCGCGCACGGTGGACGCCATGAAAGAGGCCATGGTGTCGCCCAACGATCGGTTGCGCGAGGTCGCCTTCGCCTATTTCGAGCAGTACCCGGAGCCTTCGCTCACCGCGAAGATGCTGGCGGCGCTCGACAAGGAGGAAGGCGAGTTCGTCCGCCCGGCCCTGATTCGCGCGCTGGCGGCCGTTCACAGGGAACCCAAGGTCACCGAGGTCCTCATTCGCGATGCCGGCCGCGGCGTCGATTTCTTCCGCAGCACCGTGATTGAGGCGCTCGGCGACTACACGGTGGCGGCCGCGGTGACCAAGCTCACCGAGATTGCGAAGGTCGACGGCCCGCTGCAGGATGACGCGGCGACGGCCCTCGGCAAGATTGGCGACAAGACCGCGTTGGGCACGCTGGCGGAGTTGCAGCGGTCCGCGGCCAAGGAAACGCAGCCGGCCGTGGCCGCCGCCATCTGCCTGATGGGCGTCAACTGTTCCGCGCACATCGGCTACCTGGAGAAGACGCTCACGTTCGCCGACACTTATCCTGGATACCAGGACCTGCTCCGGGGCGCGGCCGCCGGGCTCGGCAACATCGCCCGGCAGGGCAACGCCGAGGCCCTGGACATCCTGTTTCGCGTCGGCATCCCCTCGCAGGATCCCGTGCGCGCGCCGGTCACGCTGGCCCTGGGCCTCGTGGCGCTGCGCAACACGCCGTTGATGCTCAAGACGCTCGAGGCGCATCCCGACCAGGCCGGGGCCGTCGGCATCCTGGCCGAGGCCTTTGACATGCTCGAAGAGGATCTCGAGGAAGAGCGTTTCTTCGTCGCCGTCCGCCGCGCCTACTGGTCCGCGCCGGATGGTTCGCCGACCCGAAAGTTGTGCGAGCAACTGATCACAAAGTTGGATTTCTAGTGTTGCCTGACCCCAAGTCTCAAGCCCCAAGCCCCAAACCTATGGACTACAAGAGTTCAGGCGTTGACATCGACGCCGGCAACGAGACCGTGCGCCGCATCAAGCGGCTGGCGAAGTCAACGTTCACACCCGGCGTGCTGTCGGAGATCGGGTCGTTCGGCGGCCTGTTCAAGCTCGACACCGCGGCCTGGAAGGAACCGGTGCTGGTCTCGAGCGCCGACGGCGTCGGCACCAAGCTCAAGGTCGCCTTCATGGCCAACGAGCACCGGACCATCGGCGTCGATCTCGTCAACCACTGCGTCAACGACATCCTCGTGCAGGGCGCGGTACCGCTGTTCTTCCTGGATTACCTGGCGACCGGCCGCCTGTCGCCGGACGTGGCCGAGCAGATCGTCCAGGGCCTGGCGCGCGCGTGCCAGGACAACGGCTGCGCGCTGCTCGGCGGCGAGACCGCGGAGATGCCCGGGTTCTACAACGACGGCGAATACGACGTCGCCGGCTTCATCGTCGGCGTCGTCGATCGGGCGCGGCTGATCGACGGGCGCGCCATCGCCGCGGGCGACGTGCTCATCGGCCTGCCGTCGGCCGGCCTGCACACCAACGGCTACTCGCTGGCGCGCATGATCGCGTTCGAGGAGCTGAAGCTCACGGTTGACAGCCATGTGCCGGACCTCGGCGAAACCGTGGGCCAGGCGCTGTTGCGTCCGCATCGTTCGTACCTGCCGGTGATCAAGCCGCTGCTCGGCCGCGGCCTGATCAAGGGCATGGCCCACATCACCGGCGGCGGCATCACCGACAACCTGCCGCGCGTCCTGCCGGCCGGAACGGCCGCCCGCGTCAACCGCACGGCGTGGCGCGTCCCGGCCCTCTTCCGCTGGCTGGGCGAATCCGGCCGCGTCCCGGAGTACGACCTCCGTCGCGCCTTGAACATGGGGATCGGCATGATCCTCGTGGTAGACAAGAAGGACGTCGACGTCGTCCGCCAGGACCTGTTGGATGCGGGTGAGGCGAACAGCGTCGTGATCGGCGACATCGTCCCTGGTGAACCAGGTGTGCAGTACGTCTAGGAAAAGATCCCCGACCGCTTTTCTCGGGGTCCTCATTTCGGGGCGGGGCTCCAACCTCAAGGCCATCATCGACGCCATCGCCGACGGTCGGCTCGACGCGGCGATCGCGGTCGTCATTTCCAACCAGGCCGATGCGCCGGGGCTGGCGCACGCTCGCGCGGCTGGCGTCGAGACGCTGGTCCTGAGTCACAAGGCGTTCGCCACCCGTGAGGACTACGACCGGGCGATGGTGAAAGAACTCAAGGACCGCCAGGTTGCCCTCGTCTGCCTTGCCGGTTTCATGCGGTTGCTCAGCCCCGTGTTCGTGGATGCGTTCCCTGACCGCATCCTCAACATCCACCCGTCGCTGCTGCCGAACTACCCCGGTTTGCACCCGCAGCAACAGGCGCTGGACGCCGGCGCGGCCGTGAGCGGCGCCACTGTTCATATTGTGAACAAGGACCTCGATGCGGGGCCGGTAGTCCTGCAGGCACAGGTCGCCGTGGTCCCTGGCGACACCGCCGAAACCCTCGCCGCCAGGATCCTCGACGTCGAGCACGCCCTGTATCCCGCGGCAATCGCGCTGATGCTCGATCGGGTTACCAACCACCCATCGCCGTAGTGAGGAGCCATCCATGAGACACGTCGCATCGCTGCTGTTGGCCTGCTTGCTGGCAGCCGCTGTCCCCTCCGCACAGGCGCCGGCGCAGCCGGCACCGGCCGTGGTCACCGCGATTCGCGCGGGCCGGCTGCTCGATCCCGAAGCCGGGCGAATCCTGGCCAACCAGGTGATCCTCATTGACGGTGCCCGCATCCGCGCCGTGGGTCCGAACCTCACGATCCCGCCGGGCGCTCGCGTCATTGACCTGCCGAATATGACCGTGATGCCGGGCCTCGTCGAAGCGCACAACCACCTGGCGCTCACCTACAAGCCGGTGCCCGAGAGCAACGTCTACTACTACACCTACGTGCAGGAATCGACCGCGCTTCGCGCGATTCAGGCTGCCTCTAACGGCATGCAGATGCTCGCCTCCGGATTCACGATCGTCCGCGACATGGGCAACAACGGCAACTACGCCGATACGGCGCTCCGGCAGGCGATCGAGCAGGGCTGGATCCCCGGCCCGACGATCATCAACTCCGGCATCATCATCGGCGGCATGGGCGGGCAGTTCTTTCCGACGCCGGAAATGGCGAAGGACCACAACATCGTCTACCCGGAATACCTCGATGCCGACACGCCCGATGAAATCGTCAAGGCGATCCGCCAGAACGTCCTGTTCGGAGCCAAGGTCATCAAGATCTGCGTCGACTGCAAGCCGTACGGCTACACGGCCGACGAAATTCGCCTGGTGATTCGCGAGGCCGCGAAGTCGGGAATGAAGGTCGAAGGCCACGTGCAGACGCTGCCCGGCGCGAGGAATGCCATCGAGGCGGGCATCTGGTCGATCGCGCACTCGGGGGCGCTCACCGACGAGATGCACAAGCTGATGGCGCAGAAGGGCATCTGGCGCGCCGGCACCGAAACGCCCCCGGGCCTCGAGGGCCACCCGGTCTCGGCGCCGGCGTACGAGCGGACCGTCGCCGGCCTCAAGAACGCCTACGAGAACAAGGTGCCCCTGACGTTCTCGACTGACGCCGACTACTGGGTCCCCGGCAAGACCCGCGGTGAGCTGTGCCTGGAGTTCCTGAAGACGTGGATCGACGCCGGAATCCCGAACGCCGACACCCTGCGCGCGTTGACCATCAACGGCTACCGGGTGAGCGAAACCGAGACCACGCGCGGGCCCATCAAGGCGGGCTTCTTCGCCGATTTGATCGCCGTCCCGGGCAACCCGCTCGAGGACCTGAACGTGCTGAAGAGCGTCCGCTTCGTGATGAAAGATGGGCAGGTGTTCAAGGCCGACGGCGTCATGACGCCGGCCGCGTTCTTCAATGGCGGTCCGGTGAACGGCTGGCGTATCCGCTGATCAACAGGCGACGCTCAGGCCGGCGGGGCCGGCCTGAGCGTCAGCACCGCCACATCAGGCGGACAGTTGATGCGCACCGGAACATACACGGTGCCGACCCCCTTGCTGACGAACAACGACGTGTTCTCTCGCAAGGCGTAGCCCGCAAGTACCGGGAACTTGCGACCGGCAATGGCGCCGACCGCCGGCACAATCACCTGCCCGCCATGCGTGTGCCCCGACAGCACCAACTGCACATCGAGCGCCGCCGCCTCCACCAGCCGCCGCGGGTCGTGTGCCACCAGGATGGTGGTGCCGCCGGTGCCCTTCAGCACGTCCGCGATCTCGCCAGGCGATCTCGTCCAGAAGCGAATGCCGGCAATGTCCAACCGCTCGCCGCGCACCGTCAGCGCCGTGCGCTGGTCCTTCAACATGGTGAAGCCGCGCGCCGTGAGCGTGGCAGGCACTTCACGCTCATCGTCGTGATTGCCGAGCACGGCGAACGAACCGAATGGGGCCTCCGCGAGTGGCGCCAGCAGTTCGGCCACCGGCCCGGCGTAGCGCCGGTCGAAAAAGCTCACGTAATCGCCACCCAGCACGACAATGTCCGGCGCCGCCTCTTTCAGCACGGCCACCGCCCGCGCCACATCCTCGGCGGGCACGACCGAACTGTGGTGGACGTCGGTGATCATGCCGATGCGCAGGCCATCGAGCGCGGGAGGCAGTCCCCGGACGGTGATGTCGCGGACGATGCGTTCGAGGTGGTGGCGCTCGTAAGCGACACCGTATGCGGCCACTCCGGTGAGCGCGCCCGCCGAGACGACGGTGGCCGATCGAAGGAAGTCGCGGCGCGTGAGAGCGGCCACGGCGCCAGTATAGCCGCCTGCCTGCCCTGAGCGCTCCTGGCGGGTCGAAGGGTTGTTATAGTTGTCCCTTATGAGCGTGTTCGACGAGTTTCAGTGGCGGGGGATGTACTTCGACGCGACCGATGGCGCGCAGGACGCGCTCTCGAAAGAGAAGGTCACCGCGTACATCGGCTTCGACCCGACCGCGTCGAGCCTTCACGTCGGCTCGCTTCTCACGGTGATGGGCCTCGCCCGCCTGCAGCGGTTCGGGCACACGCCGATTGCGCTGGTCGGCGGCGGCACCGGCATGATCGGGGACCCGAGCGGCAAGTCGCAGGAGCGGGTGTTGCTGT
>JBAZYO010000015.1 GCA_041659285.1 Vicinamibacterales bacterium
TCTGGATTGAGCGGGAGAAGCCGTTCAAGAGCGTTGCCGAGGAGTTGGAGACCCTGTCCAGGCAGGGCGACGACTTCCGCCGGATCATCGAGCCCCAGAAGGGCGACGCGATCTTCGGCCTGGCGACGTTTCTGGAGAGTTTTGATATTCGCACAGCCTACCCGCTGCTTCTCTTTCTGCTGAATGCGAAGCTCGGCGACGAGCAGTGGGATGAGATTTCAACGCTGCTGGAATCGTACCTGCTCAGGCGAGCCGTGCTGGGCTGGTCGACGAAGGCCTACAACCGAATCTTCCTGAACCTCGCAAAATCCTTGCGGGCCGTTGGTGCCCGCCCCGAGATCGTCAAGGCGTTCTTGTCGAGCCTGTCTGGCGAGTCATCGGCCTGGCCTACTGACGAGCAGTTCTTCGGCGCATGGCAGGGGCGCGATACCTATCACGACCTGAACAATGCCAAGCTGGTTCACGTTCTCTCGCGGCTTAACGACACCTACCTGACGAATAGAAACGAGAGGGTCCAGATCGATTCCCCTCTGACCGTCGAACACATCCTCCCGCAGACGTGGCTCAAGAACTGGCCCCTGGCAGGCGGGGAGAGCGGGCTCAGCTTCAAGGAGCTGTTCGACGCCAGCGCCGACGACCCGAGGGCAGTCGCGACAAGACGCCGGGACGCCGCCCTGCAGACGATGGGCAATCTGACCATCCTCACGCAGGAACTGAACTCGGATGCGTCAAACGCCGCGTGGGCGGTGAAGAAGTCCAAACTGCTCACGGCCTCGCTGCTGCCGATCAACCAACAGCTACACGTCTACGACAAATGGGCAGAGGACACGATCGCGCAGCGTAGCAAGGAACTCTTCCAAAAGGCGACGACTGTGTGGCCGGCGCCGCTGACACAGCCTGCGCCGACGAATGGCTGATGCGGCCACGGTGGCCAGGCGCTGAGCGCCTCTCGCGCGGCACTGTACAACACGATTGAGGAGGTGTAAGTTTGCGGGGACGAATCAGGCCGGGGTGCGACGTTCTGGAAATCTGAAGCCGATTATTTCTGCACAGCACCTGCACAGGCAACAATGGGCGAGAATGTCAAAACAACTTCAAGCCCTTATGATTACCCCCCTCTCCCTCTGGGAGAGGAAGACAATCATAAGTAATTGACATCTCACATTTTCTTCTCTACAAATCGTCTAAACAACCTCTTCACAGATACGGCAGATCAAGGAGTTACAAATTATTCATACACACTTCCTGCACAGAAAGAAAGCCCCCGCGTGTCCTTCCTCGTCGATGTTCAAGAACTCAAGACCGGCCTCATCATCTTCCGCAGAGCGGACGTAACACACCGCAACTGGTACTGCCGGGTGCGTGTGCCGAACGAAGACCGGTACAAAACGATCTCCCTCAAGACCTCCGACATCCGCGAGGCCCGCGACAAGGCCTTCGAGCATGACGCCGACATCCGCTTCCGCGTCAAACACGACGTCCCGATCTTCGAGAAGTCGTTTGCCGAAGTGGCGCGGGAGTATTCAGAGTTCCACAAAGGCGTGGCCGCTTCGGGCCAGATCACGATGAACCGCTGGAAGATCGTCGATGGCTACATCCGCCTGCACCTGATTCCCTATGTCGGGAACATTCAGATCACCCTCGTCACCGAGGACAAATGGAAGTCCTATCCGCTCTGGCGCAAGCAGAACAACGCCGGGAAGAAGGCCTCCCGCGCTCGGCGACCGCGCGCCAACGCCGGCACGCCGGAGCCTGGCGACGCCAAGCCGCCGCCGCCGGCAAGGGATGGCACCATCCGTCAGGAGATGATGACCTTCCGCGCCATCATGAATTTCGCGGCCGACAGGCAATACATCCGCGAAAGGCAGGTGCCGAAGGGCAAGCTCGTCTCCGACAAGGCGCGCCGGGAGGAATTCACGCCGCAGGAGTACCGCGAGCTGCATACCTTCGCCCGCCGCTGGATCAAGGATGCGCGGCACGAGGCGAGCGCCTGGTACCGCAACATGGCCTACAACTTCATGCTGGTCATGGCGAACACGGGCATGCGCACGATGGAGGCGCGCAACCTCCGCTGGCGCGACATCGACGCCCGCGCCGACCGGCAGGAGCGCCCCTTCGTCTGCATCAACGTGCGCGGCAAAGGCAAGTTCCGGGAACTGATCGCCGCGCAGAACGTCGCTTCATACCTGGAACGGATCAAAGCAATCAGCAAGGCCATCAAGCCTGATGATTTCGTATTCACCACCCGTGGCGGCAAATCCGCCTCCACCCTTTACGGCTCCCTGATCGAAGACCTCCTCACCAAGTCCGGCCTGCTTCACAGCGCGTCTGGAAGCCGGCGAAGCTCCTACTGTTTCCGCCACACCTACGCGACCTTCCGCCTGATGGAGGGGGTTGACGTGTATTTCCTGGCCAAACAGATGGGAACCTCCGTCAAGATGATCGAGGATTATTACGGCCACATCACGCCCGCCAAGAATGCCGAGCGCATTCTCCAGGGCATCCCGGGATGGGAGCCGATGGCGGACGGTTCCGGCGCACTGGCCGGCAGCGTGAACGCTGGCGGCGCCGGAGACAAACCGCCAGAACCTCGATCCAGGAAGTAACCGCGGATGTGCCGCCGCCGCTCAATGCATCGAGTTCGATGCCAGGCGGTCCCGGCAACATCACACAGCGCACGCCGCTGAAGCGGGCCGGGTGCGCTGCCGGTCGGTCCCCATGCGCGGATTGGACAGGGACAACTCCCGCGGCAGACTTCGGCCGTGGCCTTATCATTAGTCCTGTTGTTTCTGGAAGGACGGGGCGCTTCCAAACGGACAGGACAGGGCTCTCCCGCATGAATGATCATCCGGTCTGGCATGTATACGACGAACTCCGCACGGCGAAGCTGAACCTGTACTACTACCGCCAGGTTCTCGGCCGTGCGCGGAGATGGCAGACCGTCCGGGAACTCCTGATGGCGGCCTCAGGCTCCACGGGTGTCGCTGGCCTCTGGCTGTTCAGCACCGGCCCGGGCGACGTTCTCTGGAAGGGCCTCGCGTCGGTGACGGCGTTCATTGCCCTCTACCAGAGCGTCGCGCGCCCGAGCGAGCGGATTCGCTGTCTTGAAACGCAAACGACCGGTTGGGCGCAACTGGAGCACTCGCTCGCGGACATGCGGCGCCGCATTCACGAACTTGGCCGCTATGACGGCGTCTTGCAGGCCGAACTCAAGGGAATCCTCGACGGGAAGTTGAGCATCATCGCCGACGTGTCGGAGACGCACGTCAATGAAGCCATACGTGGCCGCTGCTTCGAGGCCGTCAAGAAGGAGCTCCCGTTGCACGTGTTCTTTGTCCCCGAGCCACGACCAGAGAAGTGAGACACCGAGATGCCTGAGCAGCCGAAAAGACCGACGCCGCCACCGCCGCCTCCGCCGCAGCGGCCGGACAGGGAAATCCGGAAGATTGATCCGCCGGAGCCATGGCCGCGACCGCAGTCGCCGCCGCCCCAGCCGCCGCCCGGGCGCGAGCCCTGAGTTCCGGGCAGCGAGGGGGCGCCCCTGTGCGCCGCAAAGCGCTATCTCAATCCCCTCGACCCTTCGCGCGAGCGCGTTTGCGCAGCAGGTATCCGACCGGGTAGCGATCACGCCAACCACGATGCTGTCACGTATTCTGACCTGGCCTGCCGTCTTCGCCTCCTTCGGACGGCGCGCGCCATCGTCGCTGAGAATGCGCGACCAGCGGCGGTCCGGCACTGTCGCGCCAGCGGTATTGCGTGCTGTCACGCCCGCGCCAAAGGCCCGCCGCTTCGACGCCGCACGCCGTCCTCGTGTCCCTGTCCCGACCGTGACCGTGGGTTCCTCTGTCGGTGAAGGAACCACACATCACGGTTTCAAGGAGGACAGAATGGCTACGACGGCAACGACCATCCAGAACAAGACCATCACCTACGCAATGCTTGTTGTATTCACCGTGGACGCACGGTCGGACGAGCACCTGCAGGACGCGCAGGCGATCCGCGACGAGGCTGAGAGCTGGATCACCGGCCTCGACGCCACGGTCAAGGGCGTGTGCGTTCGCAAGGCGGACTAGCCGTCTCTGCCGGGGCGCACGGCGCGCCCCGGCCTGACGTGTGGCGACGGGAATGTCGCCGCCGCTGTTCTCACGTTGGCCGCTGATGGGTCAGGCCTCAGCCGCATACCAGCGGCTGTCTTGAGTTTGCGCTCCCGCACATGCCGCGCCAGCGGAATCTGTCACGGCCAGTGCAAGTGGGCTCGCAGGCACGCCCGCCGTCCTGGTTTGTCTCTCCCGCGTTGAGTTTGCCCTCCGTTCCCGGCGAGAGAGCAAACGTCAACCGCGAACAAGGAGAGCACCATGAACACCCGCACCACCAACGACAACCCTCAACAAGACCCATCGACGGCCAACCGCATCATCAATGGCGATTGCACAGGAGTCCTCAAGACCATCGCGGACGAGAGTATTGACTTCGTCCTGACCGACCCACCCTATCTCGTCGGCTACCGGGACCGCAGCGGCCGGACCATCGCCAACGACAGCCGGCCGGAAAGCGTTCTCGGCGCCTTCGACGACGTTTACCGCGTCCTGAAACCTGACAACTTCTGTATTTCGTTCTACGGCTGGAACCGCGTCGATGCGTTCTTCGGCGCCTGGAGGCGCGCCGGCTTCACGCCCGTGGGCCACATGGTCTGGCGCAAGAACTACGCGTCCAGCACGGGGTTCCTGAACGCCCGTCACGAGCAGGCGTATCTGCTCGCCAAGGGCCGCCCGGCGAAACCCGCCCGACCGCTCGACGACGTTCAGCCGTGGGAATACACCGGCAACCATTCGCACCCCACCGAGAAAGCGGTGAGCATTCTCGAACCGCTCATCAGGACCTTCTCACGCCCAGGCGACGTTGTTCTTGACCCCTTCGCCGGCTCCGGCAGCACCCTCGTGGCAGCCGCGCTGTCCGGACGCCGCTATCTCGGCATCGAGCTTGAGTCCCGCTACTGCCAGCTCGCCGAAAAGCGTCTCGCGGGCGCCAGCAGGTTTGTGCAGCGGAAACCCGCCGCCTGACGGCCGCCACGCTGGCCTCTCTTCCTCTGCCTTGTCGTCAATCGCAGGTCTTCGCGCGCGTGTCCGGCAGGCTCGTGATCTAGGCCTTCGCTCCCGCACAGGCCGCGCCAGCAAAGCTGTCACGGGAAACCTGTGCATTCCGGAAGCGAAGGCACGCCCGCCGTCCCCGCGCGCCGTCCTCCGTTTTCCCTCCGGGTTGAGTTTGCTCTCCGTTCTGGCGAGAGAGCAAACGTCAACTGCGAAAACGGAGGACACCATGAACACCTGCACTGCCACCGACAACACCCGGCACGAACCGGCCACGCGGCAAGACATCTACACGCGCATTACCGCGAAGATCGTGAGCGCGCTCGAAACCGGCGTCCGGCCCTGGGTCAGGCCGTGGAGCGCCGAACACGCCGCCGGGCGCATCACGCGACCGTTGCGCCACAACGGCCAGCCCTACACCGGCATCAACATCCTGTCGCTCTGGGCTTCGGCGACCGAGCAAGGGTTCGCCGCGCCGATCTGGATGACGTATCGGCAGGCGACCGAGCTGAAAGCTCACGTCCGCAAAGGCGAGAAGGGTTCGCCGGTCGTCTACGCGAACAGCATCACGCGTACCGAGACCGACGCCGCGAGCGGCGCCGAGACCGAACGTGACATTCACTTCCTCAAGGGCTACACCGTGTTCAACATCGAGCAGATCGAAGGACTGCCCGAGCACTACAACGCGCCCGCATCACCGCGTCTCGACGTGCCCGAGCGTATCGCGCGTGCGGAGGCGTTCTTCGCTGCGACAGGTGCAGCCCTGTCGCACGGCGGTACCCGCGCCTTCTACCGCCCTTCGGCCGACAGTATCGTCCTGCCGCCCTTCGAGGCATTCCGCGATGCCGAGAGCTACTACGCCACCCTCGCGCACGAGACCACGCACTGGACCGCGCATGAATCGCGCCTCGGGCGAGACTTCGGCAGCAGGCGCTTCGGCTCCGAAGGCTACGCCATCGAGGAACTCGTGGCCGAACTCGGAGCCGCGTTCATCTGCGCTGATCTCGACCTAGCGCTGGAGCCGCGTGAGGACCACGCGTCCTACCTCGCGAACTGGCTGGAAGTCCTCAAGGCTGACAACCGCGCCATCTTCTCAGCCGCCAGCCACGCGCAGCGGGCGGCTGATTTCCTGCACCGTCTTCAACCGGCGACTGGGTGATGCCGGTTGCATCCTCGCTTCGCTCAGGCGGCCGTTTGGCCGCCGGCCTGTAAGGTGGCACGCCCACATTTCCTCGGCGACCCCTGTGCGACATGTGCCTTCACCGCACTGTCGCGGGGACAGAAAGTGAATGGTTGAATAGTTAAATGATTGACGGCTCCACGGATCAACGGTTCGAGGAACCGTTGATCCTCACCCCGGCGCTGGGACGCATGCGAAGCTCCTAAGACCGCTTCGCATCCAACAAGCGCACCGGCCGGCAACTCAAGCGACCGTTGTCCTTACCGTCCCGACCTTCGTCGCCGTCCGGGAACCGGACACCCCACACGCCGGACGGGTTGGCACCGTCCTCAGTGGACGACCAGTACCAGTAGGGAAAGCCGGAACCGCTTCCTTTGTTGGATGTATTAAAGGTGCCCTTCAAGGCACCTTCGTTCTGGTTCTTTTGCAGGACGAGCAGATTTTCCTTGTTTGGAATGTGCCAATCGTCGTGGCCGAGGGATTTGTTGTTGTTCAGTTTCTTGACTGCTTTTGCAGCGTCATTGAAGGTCATGCAGACATCCAGATCATTCGGCATTGCGTAGATCTGTTGTTTGCCGTCAGCTGTCATGCCCGCGAAAACGGAGCCATCGGCCATTTTCTGGCCAGCCAGCAGGGCAATCGCGGAGGTATCGTTTGCAGGAACTGGTTTGTGAATGACGGTAACCCCTGGGGCGCTAATGACGAGGTGACCGTCCGCGGCTTGCTCGATGGTGACGCCGTTCAGGACAATCGCGTTGAAATCTTTGCTGATGCTGATCTTGGTGCCTTCTTCGGCGGTGGCTGCGGTGCCAGCGGCTTTCGCTTCAACACCGTCTTTTGTATAGGCGGTAACTTTCTTGCCATCCGCGCTGACTTCGACTTTGGAGTCGCCGATGGTGACGGTGCTCAGGTCTTTACCGACGTTCACCTGGACATCTGTGATCTCTTTCTTTGTACTCGTCGTCATGCTTCGCTTCCTTCTCTCTAGAACACCTCCGTTGAAGTGACAGCCATCCCCACGCGGGATGATGTCTGCCAGTGTTATGAAATGACTCTACATGATTATCCGTAACTGTACAAGCCCAGATTGGTTAACGGAGCAGGCGGGTCGATGTATCGCTGGCTATTCGACTGAAATCACGTAAGAAAACACTGCTGGAGGTTGTCTCCTCCAGACAAATTGCGTGACGGAAAACCTTCTGCACACGCGCAACGTGCGCGAATCACCTGCCGCAGCCGAGCGTCAAGGAACTCGAAGTTCCCGCGCCCGGACTTGGCCCCGCCCAAAGGCGAATACCGCGTCGTCGTGGAAGTGCGCTCCGGTACGAGCCACATTCGCGAAGACTTCTCATTCACGCTTCGCCACGCCGGCAAAGGCACGCCCCTCGAACTGACCACCGCTGCGCCGCGCTGAGGAGCACCGGGGGAACCGCCCGCGCAACTTCAGCGCACCCGCACGACCTCGACGCTGTCGCTCATGCCGTCCACTTCAAGCCGGTAGCCGCCCTGGTCGTCAACGACCTTCGCCCCCGGCATATACGCATAGTAGTAGTCGTACTTGTATTCGTTCTGCCGCCACTTCCCGCCCCCGTGGAACTCGAACACCGTGTTCCGATCGTGGAACCCCTTGAACGACCCGCGAAGCTGTCCTTCTTCAATAACCGCCATGCCGCACCTCCTGCTCACGATGTCTGCCGACGCGCCATCATTCTTGCCTGAGTGCTCAACGGTGAACGCACGAAGATAGACCGGTATCTGCACCCGGCCGTTTCCCGCCGTTGTCAGCCCTTTCCCAAGGCCGTGTCTACAAATCCCTCCGGCATCGTCTGATTCCCTGCCATGCGCGGGCGCTTCTTGCGTCAACAGGAAAATCGGCTCCCTCGCCGAGCAGGTCACGCTGCGCATGACCTCCCCCAATTTTCCTGTGGACGCCGCGCCCTGGCGCAAGGCGGACGGGGACTCATCCCGCAGGGGATTTGTTCAAACACGAAAAGGAGAAAGAGCGATGACAACACAAACCGAAACGACCAAAGAGAAGCAGATACCGGCCTTCTACATCTTCGACACCGTCGAGAGCGACGGCAAGAAAGAGAACAAGCGCATCGGCGCCGCGTTCCCTCACAAGAAGGGCAAGGGCTTCACGTTCCTGATTGCGGGCAAACGCTACGCAGCTTTTCCGCCCAAGGCGAAGACCGCAGCCACCGTTCAGCCAGAGGCAACCGAGCAACCGGGGAAGGGCACGTAAGCGCTCTTCCTCCTGCAACAGGAGGTCAACATGCAATACGAAGTTCAGCACTACACGTTGTTCTACGGCTGGGTCAACACTTGGGCATACGCCGAGGCCGATGGCGTCATGCACCCCGAAAGATTCGCCACCGCCAAAGAGGCGAAAGCAGCTCTCGACGAGTTCTTTGAAGACCTCGAAGAGGAAGTCGCGGCGGGCCAGATGGCCGCTCACGACCGCGACGAATTCCGCGTCAGGCCCGTTGCCGGAATTGGCATTTCCGGCAGGCTGGACGCAGCGGGAGGTGCGCCGTGAGACGGCGCACCGAACTCTACCGCTTCGACTGGAACGGCATCCTGCTCGAAGTCATCTACGATCCACAATGGCTGCCACCCGCCATCGTCGGCGAGGAGGTCGCGCACCTGAAGGTGCGGAGCATCTACCCGACTGACGTTCCGCTCCCGTTTGCGAAACACGGGTGTTTCAGCAGCACGATCCTGGCTTCGACCGTTGCCGCCGCTGGCGGCCCGGTCAACTACGTGGACGTGATGTTTGCAGCCGAACAGGCTGCGGGAGGTGCGGCGTGATGAATTACGGAAAACTAATTCGCCTTGTAACAATTTGTGATTGGACGTCTCGGCGTGGAACCTGTAGGCCGGTGCTTCACGTTAACGACAAACGGTGTATCACAATGTCGCTTAAAGAGTGGTTCCGCGTAGGGGCGAAACCGAAAACCCCGATAACGGGGAAGAAGTATGAACTGGTGCCGAACCAGCAGATCATCGTTGGCGGTGTGACGCTGTATCGCATTCGGGCACTGCGGGATTTCGGCAAGGTGAAGGCTGGCGACTTCGGTGGCTTTGTCGAGTCAGAATCCAACCTGAGCCATGAAGGCAATTGTTGGGTTTCTGGGCAGGCTCATGTTTCTGGTGATGCGCAAATCTACGGCAATGCCCGTGTCTTCGAGGACGCGCGTGTTTACGAACATGCCCAGATAGGCGGCAATGTTCGGGTGTTTGGGACAGCGCGGGTCTGGGGCTATACAAAGCTCGGAGGCCGTGAGAGGGTCACCGGCACTCTAGTCTGCACCCCTGCCGGCTGGAAGGATGAAATATGGTTGATATTTCATGGGCTTGGGTAATCTGATCTGACGAGAGATGGCAGACTACCATGCCTCGCAGGGAGGTTCAGGCTCTGTACAAGCCCGACACGGCAACAGTTGTCGCTTTGCCGCGTGGTCGGCTGCTCGCCACTTACTTCGATGCGGCACGGAAGGATTGGCAGCAATATAGTTCATGCGGTCATCCACGGAGCGATGGCGGCACTCGTCCATTCCGGCCCCGAACGTCCGCGTCCACCGCGGAACCACTGCCCATTGCCCTTGGCTGGAATTGTAGATACTAGAACAGCAGTTCGGGTTCGCTCTTGCGAGGTAGGTATGATCGAAGCTTAGGTCGCACTGCTCCGCGTGACACACCATCCACCGGAAAGCAATGTCCGAGAGACCAGAATTCTGGTTGCCGCCCCCAACATCGCAGTGCGTACCTGGAAACCATGCCTGCTCCATCTTTTGACCGGGGTACTTAGAAGACCAGATGTCAGGCGCGAAATTCCACCTCCGCTCATGCACGGCCAGCGCCTGATAAGCGTGACTGACGTTGGGCGATAAGGCGACGTCATGGAAACCGACCAGCTTCTTCCAGTTGAATATGCGACCGATGACCGGGACTGGTATTCCGAGCGATCCGACTGTGTCCCATACGCCCAAGAATCTGATCGGGAACTGCTGGTCACCTTGCCTGATGTCCTGCAACCGCTTGCCTATAGCCGACGAACGCTTTCCTGGCGGGCGACGATAGTCCCGGTAGAACTCCGGAAGGCCACGCAGATCCTGCTTCCGAAGAACCCCCAACCAGCGCATGAAACCTGACAATGACCGAGCCGTATAAGCGCCGCGACTGAAACCGAACAGGAACAGCTGGTCCTCTTCCAATATGAAGTTATCAACGATGAAGGAATAGGCCTCGCAGATCGTTCGAGAGATGCCTGCGCCCGTCATCCCACCCCAGTAATGAGATAAGCGTCCGGTGCCAATGCCAGGGTAGTACGCAGTGACCTGAGGAACGGCGGGCACGACGCTCGTGTCCTGGCGCAATACTGCGATTTGAATCTTTTCGACATTCGTCGGGTACGAGCCTTTGTGCCTCCCACGTAACGATGCTCGCATTTCCCAAGTGCCGTCGAAGCACAGTACAAGCCGCTTCATGAAGACTCCTCGCGCAGTGACACGTCTGAGGTCTTGGTCCTGCGGAACATCATTCGGATGTTCGCCGCCGACGTCGCGACCGGTGATTCGCCACCACCAGTAGCTGACTGATCGGGCCGATGCTACTACACGTTCCCCGCATAGCTGGAGCGTGACCGGCTTGGTCGGCAGCCCCTCCTATAAAGCGCAAGCCGTCGCAACCGATCCGGCTGCGACGGGGCGCGCGGGCTCAGAAGCCCGGCCCACGCGGGCGCCACGCTGCGTTCCGCGCCGCCTGCTCCTGCCGGATGTTATCCAGCGATGCCAGTCCGCAGAGCCATTCCGGCGATCCTTCGCGCGCGTAGTGGATATTCCTCAATACCAGGGCGAGCAGCCCGTCCAGTTCGTGTTTGTTCAGATACGCCAGTTCGCTGCGTGTGATCGTTCTCATGTCTTCCTCCTCGTTTGGAGGCCCCGACACCCGAGGCCTTTCATGCTTGACGGGAGGGCGCGGCCCTTGGCGTGAGCCGCATCCGTAGGACCGCAACGAAGAGAAGGAGCCTTGCGCTTGCGGCTTCACACGCCGGGACGTGCGAAACCGGAATCTTCAAAAGGCATTGGATGAAGGGGAGTCTTGAGAGGGAGAACGGCTGACTCGAGTCCACACGCTGAACTGTGCAGCCTTGCAAACCGGGACGGGCTGTGTGCAATCGCTGTATTGAGATTCTCCTGCCCGCTTCGCGGGAAGCCGATGGCTCTTCGGAGCAATCCAGGCTGTAAATTCCTTCGGGAACTTCGGCGCGAACACCTTATAGTACGCGCTGACCAAAACGGGCTGACCTTCAACAAGTGACGCGAAAACCCTGCGGCGGCTTCGGAATCAGATGGCGGTTCGTATCCGCGGCGCTGCTTGTCTGGCTGTTTCCGGCTTTCGCTTTCGCGCAGCTTCCGCAGGCGACCATCGATGAGATCGTCACGCTCACCGTTCGGCGTGCGGAGACCACAGCGCTCTGGAATGGCAACGAGATCGACCGCAACGAGTTGACGGCGCGGTTGAATGCCGTCGATGCCGAACTCAGGTCACTCCAGCAACAAATCCGAGCGCTCTCAACCGACGATCAAAGGCAGGTCAATAACCAGATCAAGGGCCTGACCGAGGCGCGCCTTGCGCTCCTCCGACCGCAGTGGCAGGCGAAGGCCGATGCACTGCGACGCGAACAAGCCGACCGTCAGGACGCGCTGATGAAGGGCGTCCTGCGTGACACGCAGAAAGCGCTGGAGGCGCAACGCCGCCGCGCGCTGCTGCTGCAGCGGCGCGACCGCGGTGAGATCACGGCGGAGGCATTCGCGGAGGAGGACCAGAAGGCTCTCGACGAGATCATGGCGCTCCGCGCCCCTTACGCGGCCGAAGGCCACGGGTACGACAGGCGCTTCGATACCCACCTGGCACGGCTGACGCGGGAGATGGCGACACAACCGCCACCGCCGGCGCCGCCGGAGGTGGTTGCGAGTGCTCCCGCAGTGCCTCGCCCAGCGCCGAAGGCCAAGACACCGGAGAACCCGACCTCAGACGCCGCTTACGCGCGCGATGTCTACGAAGCCGGTGATTTGTATTGGGGGATGCTTGAAGCCGCACGTCAGTTTCAGGATGGCGACATCGACGATTCCACCGTAAACACAGTAAAAACAGCACTTGAGCCTGACCTTCAAAAACTGATCAAGAAATGGCGTGCGGCCGGACGCGAGGCCGAGTTTGAGAAGGACTACAAGCATGCCGCCGACAACCGGATGGTGGCCGAGAAGGCTGAAAGGCAGAGGCAAACCTGGGCCGCAATCTCCAGCTGGATGAGTGCCGCGCTGACCTTCGCCGCCGTCATCGGCGGAATCTACGTCGTGATCCTGGTCTTGCGATCGATGGGGACCAAGCCGACGCCGGGACGGCGTGTCTCCGACGTCTACGGCACGGCGCACTACGCGCCGACCGAACTCAGCGTCCTGGACGATGCCTGTCTCACAAAAGGCCTGTTCTTCGGTAAGAGCAGCGCGCCGGAACTGGTCCGCCTCCCGCTCGACGCGCCGGGCGCGCCAGTGTGCTCGACGCCCGAGCACCACACGCTGATCGTCGCCCGCACGCGCACCGGCAAGGGCACGCGGGTGATCGTCCCGACGCTGCTGCGCTACGAAGGCTCCGCCTTCGTCATCGACCCGAAGGGCGAGAACGCCGCCATCACCGCGCGGGTCCGCCGCGACCAGCTGCGGCAGGACATCCACATCCTGAACCCGTGGAACGAACTCGCCGAGACCTACCAGAGCCGCGGCTTCGTCACGGCGACCTACAACCCGCTCGACATCCTAGACCGGGACGACCCCAACGTTGTTGCGATTGCGCAGTCATTGGCGGGGGCTATTTGCCCCGCGCCATCGAACGCGAAAGACCGCTTCTGGCAGGGAAGCGCGTCGAACGTCCTGGCCGCCGTGTTCCTCTGGCTGGCCGACCAGCCAGGAGAACGAAAGACGCTTGGTCGTGCGCGGGAGATCGTCAGTCTCACGCGCAAGAAGTTCACGGCGGAATACCTCATCCCGATGGCGGCGAGCGAAGCCTTCTCCGGCGCCATCCGCGAGATGGCCGCGCCCTTCATCGACCTCGCCGATGAAACCTACAGCGGCGTGATGTCGAACCTGAGCGAAAGCACCAAGTTCTTGAGCGACCCGCAGGTGAAGGCGGCGACCGCCACGTCATCGTTCTCGATGGAAGACCTGGCAGCCAAGTTGACCACCGTATACGTGGTCATCCCGACCGACCGGATGGACACGCAGAAGACCTGGCTGCGGCTCATCATCGCCGCCGCGATGCACACGTTCAAGCGCCCGAAACAACGCCGGGTGTCCAAGCACCGGACCCTGTTCCTGATCGACGAGTTCGCGGCCCTCGGCCGGCTCGACGACCTGCCGCGAGACATCGCCACCATGGGCGGCTTTGGGGTGGATTTTGCGCTGGTGGTGCAGGGCCTCGACCAGCTCAAGGACCACTACGGCGAGGCGAAAGGCACCATCCTCTCGAACTGCGCCTACAAGTGGTTCTGCGACGTGAACGACCTGGAGAGTGCCAAATACCTGAGCGACACGCTCGGCAAAGCGACGGTCACCACCACCAGCACCGCCGCCTCGACCTCGGCCGGCCCCGGCGGCGGCAGCAGCAGCGAGAGCACGACCCACAGCGAGACTGGCCGGTTCCTGCTCAACCCCGACGAAGTCCTGAACCTCGGGAAGAACGTGGCCATCACCATCCAGCCCAACGGCCACGCCCAATACGTCAGACCGGTCGATTACTGGAACCTTCAGAAGGCCTTCGGCTACCTCCGCGAAGGCCACCCCTCCCTTTATTGGGAACCCCCACTGACGTACGACCCGAACCCCTATGTGGAGACCGACGCTACTGTGCTCGCGGAAGCTCCCGACGAGCCTGCCTTCAACTCGCGGTCTGGCGGTTGAACGCTAGCATCGTTGGGCGTAGGCTGAGGCTTGGCCTCGTAACTGGGCCCGCGAGGCCCGACGGAAACTCTGGGCTCCACTGGGGGATGGGTGGAAAAGGCTGTCCTCGCGCTCGCGGGCGCGATTACCTTTCTTCACTTATTGAAAATATTTATTAATGATTTGGCCGGGATCATTCGTCAAACCTATAAGGCCTATCGAATGATTAATCGAATGATTAGAGGCCTTTAGAGCCTCACGGCCCTGGCGCCCGGCAGCCAGGGCCGTCGTACTTCAGGCAGAGCATCGGGTGCCGAGCCGACCGACGTAACCAGGCATCCCCCAAACAAGATCGAACGGCGACGACCGCGCGGGAAAGTCGTGCGACGAGGGCCAGAAGTGACGGGTATTTGGCGCTGGCGTTAACCCATATTAACGACGAATCTGGTACAATTCCCCTATCGACTCGCCTTCGCACCGACGTTAAGTTTTCAGCAATCAGTCGGTGCTATTCTGGAAAATAGGACGGCCGCAGCACGTATTATCGTGCTTTGCAAGCCATGTGCGGTGCAACCGCACAACCGCCTCGATACCGAGGCTAGGCTTGGCAAGGGAGGTGACTTCGTCCTCCCGTTGCATCCCTCCGGACCAGGGGCTAGAGCGCCCCGTGGACCCCTGCGCGGGGGCAATGAATGCCGCGCAGCGAGGCTTTGCCTTGCACCACCAGGCCGTTCCGCCTGGACCTGACCGGGGGCTTTCGCGCCACCCGGACCCACGACCAGGAGTATCCCTCCTGGACCTGGACCAGCATCTGCTGGACCGATCAGGGGCTCGTGCCGCCCCATGAACCGGGCAGGTCATTGCGGCGCATACCAAGGCGAAAGGAAGCGGCATGGCAGGCAGCAACAAGAGGCGTCGGGGCAAGGTCATTGTGTCCCGCTGCCTGGACGACGAATTCAACATCATCGCCGCGAAGGCCGATAGGGCCGGGCTTTCCCTGGGCGCCTTCACGCGCGCGGCCCTACTCGGAGATGCAGGTGCCCGCGCCCAGCGCCGCCCGCCGGCCGACCATGTGGCCCTGCGCCAAATCCTCGGCCACGTCGGGCGCATCGGGAACAACATCAACCAGATCGCCCGCGCCCTGAACGCCCAGGAGACCGCGAAGCTTGAGGACCTGCCGGAGGCTCTGACGGCTTACCTCGATATCCGAAAGGCGATATTCGAGGCCCTCGGCAAGAACCCCGGACCGGGCAAATGATCATCAAGGGTGCCAGCCGCGCTGCTCCAGCCCAGCTCGCCCGGCACCTCCAGCGGCGCGACACGAACGAAAAGGTTCAAGTCCTCGAGCTTCAGTCGCCCGCGCCTGATTTGGGCGAAGCATTCCGGGACTGGCAGACACTCGTCGAGGGCACGCGCGGCTTCAAGGGGCTCTACCACGCCAACATCGACCCCGCCGCGAACTACACCATGACCCCGGAACAATGGCAGCGCGCCGTCGAAGTCCTCGAAAAGGAACTCGGCCTCGAAGGCCAGCCGCGCGCCGTCGTCAAGCACGAGAAACATGGACGTGAACATATTCACGTCGTCTGGGCACGCACGGACATCGACGAGATGGTGCTGCGCTCCGACAGCCAGAACTATCAGGCGCATGAACGCGCCAGCCAGAAGCTGGAGATGGAGTTCGGGCACGAGCCTGTTCCCGGCAAGCACGCGAAACGCGACCGCGAGAAGCAGCCGGAATTCCCGCGCGCCGAAGCCAATCACGCCGAGTGGCAGCAGGGCGAGCGCACGGGCCTGCGTCCCGCGGAGATGAAGGAACAGATCACAGCCCTCAAGCAGGCCTCCGACAACGCCCAGGCCTTCAAGGCGGCGCTCGAAGAACACGGCTATGTGCTTGCCAAGGGCGACCGCCGCGACTTCGTGATCATCGACCCGGCGGGACAGGTGCACAGCCTCGGCCGGCAGATCGACGGCATGAAGGCAGCGGAACTCCGTGCGTTCATGAAGGACATCAACCCGCAAACGCTCCCGAACGTCGAGGAAGCCAAAGCTCAAAAGCAAGCGCCGAAGAAAGCCGAGGCTCCGGCTTCGCCAGAAGACGCCACCAAAGTGCCTGAACTCGCCCCTGACCCGGTTCAGGCCCAGAGGGAGGCCCAGAGGGAGGTTGAGAGGGAAGCGCTCCGCCAGGCCGTCGTCGCCCGCCATGACGAAGGGGCGCACCGGATGGTTGAGAAGCAGACGGCGGAACTCGGCCAGCTCCGGCAGACCCTTGAGGTGGACACCCGCAAGAAGCTCGAACGTCTTGAAGCCAGCCACAAGGCGCGGGCCGAAGCCCAACGCCGACGGCTCGAACAGGAGAAGGCATCCATAGGCGTCACCGGCTTGATCGATTCCATTCGCGACTTTCTTTCTCCCGCCAGAGTGGCCGAGCGCGAAGCCGACGTGCAGCGCGAACAACAGAAACTCGCGGAGCGTCAGAAACAGGAGCGGGACGCTTACGCCGACACGTTGCAGCAGACGAAGGAACTCGAAATCGAGAACCTGACCGAGCGTCAGGCGCAGCAGCGCCGCGACCATGTCACCAAAGGCGAGGCGGAACTCGAACGCTATCTTCGTGAGCACGAAGCAGCCCGCCAGATTCAGGCAGAAGTTGAAGAGCGCGAAAGGCTGCGTGAACAGGAACGGACAAGGGACGGTCCCGAACGACCACCACCGCGCGCACGATAAGCGGCTCACGCTTTTTGCGACCAAAGCTGAGCCGCTTCTTTAACCAGGTTGCCAAGGCTTGCCCGACCATCTCGCGCGTCGTGGAAGGCGCCGCCGCGCTCATGCCGCCGATGCCGGACATGTTCTACTCGCGGTTCCTGATGAAGCCACGACCGAGGCTCAGTCGTCTCTTCAATCAGGTTGCAGCGCGTCCGTTCATCTCGCGATTCATGAAAGGCACCGCCGCACTCATGCCGCCGATGCCGGATATTTTCTCGTCGCGGTTTCTGTCAAAGCCGCGACCGCCAGACCGGCACCTGCGCCCGCACTGGCGGCCCGGAAAGCCCAAAGGTCCCAGTCGCTGAAGAAGGCCGGTGCGGTTCCGACTTCCCGATTGCCGGCAAGTCGCGCGGCAGCCTCAACAGCCCAAGCTATAATCCCGTCCATGGCTCACAACGAAAGCACCGGCAAGAAGGCCGCTTCAGCGGCAAGCAAAGTGTTGAGGTCGCCGAGTTCATCGAAGGCCGCCAAGAGCGCCGCCGCCTCTGCCCTGACGCAGAGAAAAGGGAAGCACTAAAAGGCGGCTGCCGCGACTGGTTCCTGTGGAGTCGCCTGACTCCTGACGGGAGTTCTGCGCTCTGACATTGGTTCTGTCTCGGTGAGATACCCAATCGTGTGACCGGGCGGCGGGTGGCCCGTCCCGCTAACGACGGCGAGTTCTTTCAGTAAGTGCGTCCGTCACGACGCCGCCTCGATCTGCGGCGCGTCCTTTTTCGCCCCGTGACGGGTAGTTCGTTCCAGGCACGGGTAGTCCTTTCCCGCACCCATCGCATTCGATCGTGCGCGCATCGCCGAGTGTTTCGGGAACAACGAACAAAGGCCTCCCGCATCGGCCACAGTTCGCACGGACGGCGTTCTCTGGTTGAGCCATGCAGAACGGATCGCAAACGACGGGCCATCGCCTGCGAAGGGCAACGCGGCATCTATCTCGACTGCCGACGGACAGGCATTCAGAACGTCACGTTGAAGGCGCCGTTCGTGACCGCCTTCGTTCCGGTGGTGCCGCCGCCCGGCGTGAGGGGCACGGCGGAGAGCGAGAATGTTCCCGACGCGCCCGTGGCGCTGATGGCGGTGATCGTCACGGTGCCCGTGCCTCCCGACAGGATGCCCTGGACGTTCATCGGATAGTTGACGGCCCAGGTGGACTGCAACCCTGCCGCACCCACTTTCCGGGTCACCAGCGCCGACAGTTCCGCGGCGCGATCGTCGACCGTGTAGGTGCCGGGCCGCCCGCCGGTCTTCAGCATGAATACGATGTCGGTGACGGACTGGTCCGTTGAATCAGAAGCGCCAACCTGGATGTAACCGTTCGATGGAATATACGTCGCGCGCCGGACCGCGTTGGCGCACCAGCCGGCGCCGTCCACCGTGGCGCTCATCGCGAAGCTCGTGATGCCGGTGCAGGCGGCGGGAGCGGGCGCTGGCGTTGGTGTCGCGCTCACGGTTGGCGATGCTGCCGACGTCGGCGTCGTGCTGCCGCCGCCACAGGCGGCGAGACTCAGCGTGAGAACAACAGCGAGGGTGAAACGCGTCATCGGCACCTTCCTTCGCGCGCTGGCATTCGCAGCGCACCGGATCAATAGAAGTCTCTGAGAGAGCTACGGACAATCGAGGTGCCGGCTGCCGCCGGTGACCGTGACCGTATTGCCGCGGTCATCGGTTCCGGTAAACGTTTCGGTGAAGGTGCGGCCGGTCGGGAACTCCGCAAGGGCGAACCCCCCATGGCACACCGAGCCGTTGGGCGGGATGCGCGCGCCTGACGTGCCGCAGCCGTTGAAAGCGCTCGCGAACGGAAAAGTGTTCTCGAAAGAGTTGGTCCTCCAGCTCGTGATCGTCACGCCGATTCCGTTTGTCTCCCGAAGATAGGTCGTCTGCGGCCAGCGATACGACCAGAAGCCCGGGTTCAAGACAACCATGCAGGGAGCGGGGTCGGGGGAATAGGTCAGTTCAAGCCGCGCCGACGTTGCGGCGGCGCTCACGGTGTTCGAGAAGGACGAGGCGCTGCCGACCTGCCCGTCAGGCGCCTTCACATTGAATAACGTGCGGAACGTGCTGGCCGGAATTGTCTGAGCGAATTGCATGACCAGGGAGATGTCGGCCGTGGAGCCAGGCAGCGTGAGTGCGTAGTACTCGCCGGCCGCAGCCTCCGCGACAGACAGGTAGACAACATTGAACGGTGCCGCTCCCGTCAGGCGAACGAGTGTGGAACCGCCCTGTGCCGCGGAACTGTTCGCAGCCGCGACGGTTATGGTCGGTCCGCCATTCGCGGCGGGCGGCGTGCCCGTGGTTCGGGCAGCGGCGGTGCCGCCGATCGTCTGCAGGCCGCTCACGAAGGCAGTGATGGCGCCGGACGCGGTCGTGGGAGTCGGTGCGGTCGGGTTTGTTGCGGAAGCCTTGCCGCCGCCGCAGGCGACGCAAGCAACACCGAACCCAAGAGCGAGAACGAAACGCATCATCGTCATGTCCTTTGCCTGTGTCTCGCTGCACCGACGCCTATTGCTTCGTGGCCGTCCACGTCAGCGTGTAAGTGCCGCTGCAAAGGGCAACCGAGACGCTCTCGCCCACCAGATTGATCGAGGTCGTGCCGGAAGCGGCGGTGTCCGACGTGAAGGTTCCCGCGAGCGACCGGACAAATCGACTGGACGTGAACAGGAAGCGGCCATTTGCGATGGGCACCGGCGGGAAGGCCGTGTTGGTCGGCGAAATCAGGCTCGCCGTAAAGGAGCGCTGGCAGATCCCCGTCAGCAGCACCGTCACCGTGTTCGCGGCGCTCACCGTAAACGACATCGGGATCGGAACGGAGGTGCCCTCCTGGAGGGCCGTTCCGCTCCATGTCCCCGCGAAGCTTCGCTGGGCGAGGGTGAAGTTCTGGCTCTGGTTCGACGTGAGCGTCACACCCTGGGACGACGGGGCGTAAGCGCCCGCCGTCGCGGTGACGGTGAATCCCGCCTGCTGCAACCCGGTGACGCTGTAGTTGCCCGTCGCATCGGTGACCGCCGACTTTCCGGCGTTGGCGCCGTCCGTGACCGACACGGTGGCGCCCGCGACCGGCGCCGAGGTCGCGCTGTCGGTCACGCGCCCGCTCAGCGTATAGAGCGTCACGGTCGGCGTTGGGATGGGCGCTGCAACGGTCGGCGTGGGTGACGTGGGCGTGGGTGAAGTAGCCGTTGCGCCGCCGCACGCGGCGGCGCCGAGCGCCAGCGCGGACACCAGGAGTCGTTTGATCAATGGAAGCCTCTCGAAGCGCGCGGTGGAGTGACCTGGCCGGTTCAAGATCGTCTGTAGGTTATAACCTATTTGTCGTTCATAGACTACACACCATCATCGGCGGGTGTCCAGCGACATCTGCGTGCGGCTCGGGAAACGCATCCGGGAACTGCGCAAGGAAAAAGGCTGGACGCAATTTGAAATGGCGGAGCGGTCCGGCATCGACCGCAGCTACCTGGCGGAAGTGGAGACGGGGAAGATCGAGATTTGCCTCAGGAATCTCGAAGTGATCGCCCAGACCTTCGATCTTGAGCTGCACCAGTTTGTGAAATTGCCGAAGGGCAAGTAACGGCGATTCGCCGCATCTTCGGTTATCTGTTTCCCAGGAACTTACTACTCAGGGCCGCGCGGGCGCTTTCGTCACTCCACAAAAGGCGCTCGGGGCTGCCGCGCTCGATGGTGCGCCGTCTGCGGCGCACCTGGGTGTCTTTCGGTAGAGGCTTCAGGAGCCAGCCCTTTTTCTCGCTGAGGATGGCATTGCTGCGGACGAGAAGTTCGACCCATCCATCGCCACCATCGCGGAGGACTTCGGCGACGACCATCCGCTCGCCGGCATTCACGGCGCGGCCACGCCGCCGACGCCGTTTCTCCCACGCGGCTTCCTTCCAGCGGATCACATCCGCCTCGATAAAGTTGCCGCCGCATGGAATCCAGCCCGTCACGCCTCTCGCCCTTTCAATCCTTTCTCTCTGAGAAAAGCGCACTTGCGTCCGCGGCACAAGGGGGCACCGCCGAAAAACCTCAAGATTGCGCGGCGCCCGGATGCTCTGTAAATGGGATCGGCCGGAACACGCGGCGAAGGCGGCGAGCTGCCTTGTGAGCAGGTCGAGCAATGGGCGCGCAACTTATGTAACATCGGTCGGCGGGCGCCGGGCCTTCGGGGATGACCCTGATGGCAAGCCAGGGAATGAGCAGTAGATGGCGAATTGGAGCGATCAGTTCCGGGCGCGGATGGAGACATTCGGCGGGGCGCGGCGCGCCGCGCCGGGTGAAGTCCCCGTCTCGATCAAGGTCCGCGTCACTTCGGGTTGTTTTCACCGCGAACACTCCCCGCACGCCTACGCGCTTATTGACGCGGAGTTGCAGCAGGCTGATCTGGCCGCTGACCGGCTCGCCTTTGAGGAACACGAAAGCGGCCCCGAAGTACTGGCTTACGTCGCCCTTGCGGCCGCGGGAGTCGGCCTCGCAAAGTCCGTCATCGATCTCGTCGTCGCAATCTTGAAAGCAAGATCGGAGAGCGTGCGGAAGGGCGACAGGCCGTCAGACCCGCTGGAAGTGGTGGTCCGCCGTTTCGATGAGAGCGGCCAGGTCCGCGACGAAATTGCCTTCAGGATGGGTCACGCTGATCCCGTGCGGAGAACGGAAGTCGAGAGACAATTGCTCGATGCACTGAACAGATTGCTGCGGCCCAAGGCGGCGGGGGACAAACCGGGCGACAAGCGCAGGTTGGCGCCGCCCAAGGGACGGCGTCGTCGTTGAGACGCGGACAGGCCCGCTCACCGGGCATCAGGGCACTTCTGACGCGGTTCCGGATGCGGCAGCCGGCAGGCGAGAGTACAGTGCTTGAAGTGAACCGCGGCGCGATGAGCCTCCGCCATGCCGATTGAATACGAGCGACACGATGAGACACGCCGGATACGGGTCACCGCAAGCGGCGCGTTGACGCTCCGGGATGTCCTGGCCGTCATCGACCGCCAACTGGCTGAGGGCGCCTGGTCGTACAGCATGTTGTACGACGCACGCGACCTGACGACGATGCCGAGCGCGGACGACGTGCGCCAGCTGGCGACGCGTGTCGAGGCTCTGGCGCAAAAGCATGGCCCGCGCGGCGCGATCGCCATCGTGACCAGCTCCGACGCCGTCTACGGCACGGCGCGGATGTATGCAGCGCTCAGCCAGCAGCCGCGGCAGACCATCAGCGTGTTTCGCGCGTTCGACGAGGCCGAGCGATGGCTCGCCGGAGAGCAGGCGCCGCAGGACTAACCGCGGGCACTGCCGCATCCTTCAGCCCGCGCGTTTCTCCGTCTTCCTGGACGCCCTCCCGCACGCACGATCGCCACGCTCCGCTGCAAACGCGGCCTCCGTCAGTTCCTTCGGGCTGCGACGCTCCACAACGCAGTCCGCGCGCGCCCCCTTGGTGCCCCCGCTCATGCGCCGCCTCCCATGGCCCTGATCTGTTTTCATCATCCTGAGCGCCGATGCAACAGGTCGTTCTCTTCGCCAGCCTTCGATCGTATATAGCCGTCTTCGCCCTGCGGGCGACCAGCGCCGGACGGCGCCGCCGCGCCAGCGGAGTTGCTGCTGTCACGCCCGCGCCATGGGTCCGCCGCTTCGCCGGCTGCTCACGATCTCGGGCCTTCTCCTGCCGGCCCGTCGATGCGGGTTCCTTTGGCCATGAAGGAACCACACATCGCGGTTCCGTGGAGAGAAAAACAATGGCGAAGAAAGACACGACCGCAACGGCGCTGAGCGTCAAGATCATGATGAACGACAAGGGCAGCCCCACGGGGAAGCTCGCCGACGCGGAGCTTCTGTTCACCGACGGGCCGCTGGCGGGGTTGCGCCTGCTGGGCTTTGCGGTGTGGGAGCGCCGCACGGGCGAAGGGCGGAACGTGACGTTCCCGGCCCGCACCTACAGCGTGAACGGCGAGCGGCGCAGCTTCGCGCTGCTGCGGCCGGTGACCGAAACTACCGCGCAGGACCGCATCCGCGACCTGGTCCTCGCGGCCTGCGCCGAGGCCGAAGCGGCGGCAAACGCGGCCTGAGCAAGCAACGGCGGGGCGCCCGACACGGCGTCCCGCCGTTCTTCAGCCATGCAGCATCAATTCCCCCAGCTGCTGCCCTGGGGTCCAGCGCCCCCATTGATCCCAAGGACCTCTATAAACGGCGACATCTTCCGTGTTAGCGACATTCTCGACTCTCGCGGCAATCGGGGGGCAACAAGAGAGGCCTGAAGGGTCAGAAGTGCGGGTTCGAAATCGGCGGCAACCCAGAGGTGGTAGACGAGCCCACCTCCGTTCGGCACAACGGGTTCGGCCGAAACGCGCGCGACCCATTCCGCGCTGGTGAGCAGACGAGGTCATCGAACACGAGACTTGGTTCAGTGTTTGTGCGGACTAACGAACGGAGAACTGGCGAAGCCACCGGAGCACTCATGCAGAAACTCCAGAGATTCACCGAGCAAGCCGCAACCTTCAGCATCCTGTTCGCCGGGCTTGTCGCCGCAGTCAAGTTCATTGCCTGGGAGGCGGTACAGCTGGCGATATTCCTGAATGACATGTGGATCTCTGGCCCGGCAGCACACCAGGACTCCTGCCCCTGGAATTAACCTCCTGATGAGAATAATTCCGGCCATGTCCGTCTATATCAAAGAACGGGCGCGCCCCGTAGAGGCCTTGGCCTGTACGGTCCCCACGCCCATCGGATTTGTCCCAATCCTCGGACAAAAGGGAGCGTTATGAGCCGACTTGGGATCGCCGTTCTCGCTGGCTGCCTTCTGTGCGGGTCCGTGGCTTCCGCTCAGGACGGACCGGCGCCCGATTCTCCCCACGACTTCGCGATTTCGCGCCAATTGCTGGAAGAAATTGTCCGGCAGGGGACATTCCTTCCCACCTTCAAAATCCGCATGTCTCACCGCTCCGACGTCAAGAGCGCCTCGGAGGATTGCGAGATTCACCTGGCCGGAGAGCTGCTCGATTTTCCGGTAGGCGACCCGGAGTTCCTGGTCGTTGAACCGCCAAACCTGTGCCGGTTCATGCCGGGCCAGACGGCGCCCGCGACCGGGTCCACGAAAGCGGCGTGGCGCAACCTGTTCGACACGAAAGTCCTGAACAAGGACTGCGAGGTCACGGGCTTTCCGCGGTTCTACACCGAGCATGCTTCGGGCAGCGCCGGCCCGTCGAATCCCAATCACATCTTCGAGATTCATCCGGCGACGGCGATCAGCTGCAACCCGGCGCTGGCGCCGCTGGAGTTCAAGAAGTTCTTCGTAGGTTTCCAGGGGCTGAAGCACATTCAGCCGGCTTCCGCGGACCAGTGCCTGGAGACGTTGCGGCTGTGGGTCCGCTTCCATAACGAGGGCGGCGAAGGCTGGTATGAGTTCTTCGAGCAGAAGAGCCCCCGGTGCGGCAATCTTGCCATCATCGAAGCCGCGAGCGTCCCCAAGGAATGGGTCCGGAAGACCGGCGGCGGGCACACGGCCATCGCCCGCGTGACCGCGGACGGCGGAACGCGCCGCACGCTCAAGCTCTACTCGGTCGAGGGCACTGCCGCCGACGAATGGCTGGAGCGAAGGCTCGCCGGAAAGAAGGCCAGCTCGTCCGACCCTCGCATGCTCCACGGCTTTTTCACCTACGACTACTTTGCGATGCTGCGGGAGATCAGTCCCGGCGGCAAGTGGTCCACCAGCACGCAGTGGACCGAGGTGCATTTCCCGATGGCCTTCGTCGTGCTGGGGCCGACAACCGTCGTTCCCTGGACCGAACAATAACGACAAGAGATACGGGGCCCCCGAATGCCGAGACCTCGACTCATCGCCGTCGCCCTCCTGTGCTGGTGCCTGACCCCATCGTCAGCCTTCGCCTGGGGCGAGAAGGGCCACCGGATTGTCGCTCTCATCGCGTTGGAGCATCTGAGCCCGGCCGCCAAAAAGGGAGTCGCCGCCTTGCTGTCTGCCGACCCGGATGGCCGCGTGCGGACCCTGGACGACGCCGCGGTCTGGCCGGACTGGATCAAGCAGGAACGCCCGGAGACCAAGCCCTGGCACTTCGTGGACATCGAGTACTCGAAGAACTCCTATTCGCGCGCGGCGGATTGCCCGGGGAATGACCACTCGGATTGCATCATCGTGCGGATCGATCGGTTCCTTGGCGTTCTCGGCAATCAGGGCGCGAGCACGGCGGAGCGGCGCGAAGCCCTCAAGTTCCTTGCTCACCTGGTCGGAGACATCCACCAGCCCCTGCACTGCGCCGAGCGGAATCACGACCGCGGCGGCAACAACGTGAAGGTGAAATGGTTCGGCAAGAAGATGAACCTGCACCTCCTCTGGGACGCGGGCATCATCGACCGGGCCGGCCTGACGGCGGAGGAGTTCACGGAGCTGCTGCTGGAAGACGAAACTGCGCCTCCGGTCAGCGCCCAGCAGGCCGGCACCGTCGTCGCCTGGGCCGAAGCCGCTCACACCCTCGCCCGCACCCATGCTTACAAAGGGCTGGGCAGCGGATTACTGGGGCAGAAGTACTACGACCAGACGGCGGACGTCGTCGACGAGCAACTCCTGAAAGCGGGGCTGCGTCTGGCGCGGCTCATCAACTCGGCGTTTTAGAGGAACGATTCATGCCACCCACTCCAAGCGGCGTCACCGGCACCGTTTACATCTTCTGGGATGACGACCACGACCTCGAAGAAACGGTCGACAAGTATCGCGCGTGCGTTCAGTCCGCGAATACAGTGGGCGGCTGCACGGTGCGCAGCCGCGTTGTAGAGGTCGGGGACACCACGGCGCCCGGTTTCAAGTACTGGTCCACGAAGGCCACCATTGAAGTCGTGGGTGTGAGGGACGGTGAAGTCGTTGACCGCCTGAGAAATCCGAGCGTGAAATGTGCCGCCATCCACACAATGGTTAGCGAGATGTGCTCATGACAGCCCACCGACGGGCGGCCATTGTTGTCATCGCGAGTGTTGCCCTCGCCACCTTCGCGGCCGTCGAAGCGGCCGTCGCACAGGACCCGGTGCCGAGCACGCTGGCGCCAGCCGCCTTCGTGAGTGGACTGGAAGCGTCCTCACCACAGAGCAGCGGCGCGGATGCACCGCTGCAACCCCTCATCGATCGGCGCAGCACCATCCGGATTGCTGTTGATAACGACAAGGCAAGGGCGGAGTGCCAGCGCATTCAGGCCGCCCGGTGTCTGGTCACCCTGCGCGTGCAGGCACGGCTCCAGAAGAAAGGGGCGGCCACGATGACGCCTCTACCCCTCGACAACTACACGTCGGTCGAAGAGGCGACAGTTAAGGACAAGCCCACGTACTCGATGGTGACGCACGACAAGACCATTGAGATCACCAGGGGTGACAGCGGCTACGGGCTTGATCAGACTGCCCCTGGCACCTTCATCAGCCTGGCCGCCCTTGGCGTGCAGCCCGGCGACCGCCTCTATCTGAAGATCACCAATATCCGGAATCAGTTGGACATGGACTACATCACGGAGGTGGGCGAGTTCGGCTGGAACAGCCGCGTCGCAGATTCGTTTCTCCTGTTGCGGCGGTTGAAGGTGTCGGAGCAGGACGAGAAGGATGGCGTCAAGGACGTCAATTTCCGGCCCGCGCCCGGCGTGAGCTTTGGGTGGGTCTACACCTCGCGCACCAATGCGTTCTGGCGGGCTGTCGCTCCGGGTCTGGGATACGGTGTGTCGTTCACTGACTGGAGCGACCCGGCCTTCGACCCTGCAACCGGGAAATTCGCAAAGGGAACCGAGTCGAGCAAGATTGAGATCGCGGCGGGTCCGATCGTGACGCTCTTCGACAACACCCTACAGCTGTCGTTCGGCTGGAATCTTAATGTGCGCCAGGATCGGCGTTACGTCGCGATCGGTTTCAGCTTCTTCAAGCTGAGTGAGAAACTCACGTCGTTGATCAAGCAGTAAGAAACGGGCACGCAATGGACAACGCCGAATTGGTCAGCTCGCTGTTTCCACAGGAACTCGGAACCGCCGCAGCGGGCGAGGCCAGGATCTCTTTCAGGAACACCGGCACGGACGTGTGGACGCGCGCGGCCGGATGCCGCCTGGGCGCGGTCGATGACTTCGATCCGTTCTACAAGCGCGACACGCGCGTGGACCTGCCGGACGGTGCAGTCGTTCGACCGGGAGAGACTTTCGAGTTTCAGTTCGCGCTTCAGGCGCCGGCGGCTCCCGGGTCCTATCACACCAACTGGCAGATGATCCGCGAAGGGGTAAGTTGGTTCGGTCCGATCGTCGCGGCCGACATCGCCGTCACTGGCGACCACGTCGTCGATGCGAGCACCATCGATCAGAAGCTCCTGATGGGGTATCAGGGCTGGTTCGGATGCCGCGGTGATGGTTCCGTCGTGAATGACTGGCAGCATTGGTCCGAGCGCACGCCGCCAGGCCCGGAAAGCGTCCGCGTTGATTTGTGGCCCGACACGCGCGACTACGACGCGGATGAACTCTTCGACACTCAGTTCAGGTTCCCCGATGGCTCCCCGGCCCGCGTGTTTTCGAGTTACAACGCGAAGACCATTCGCAGGCACTTCGGTTGGATGAAGCAATACGGAATCGACGGCGTGTCGATCGGCCGTTTCACGGTGGGCGTGAACAACCCCGTCGATGTCCAGAAGACGCTGCGCCAGCTTGAACACGTGCGCCAGGCCGCCGAGGAACACGGGCGGGTCATCTTCATCGCGTACGACATCACTGGGCACAATGAGGCCACGCTGATTCAGGACATCCAGCGCGACTGGGTCAGGCTGGTCGACGAGGTCCGGATCACGGACAGCCCGAGCTACCTCAGGCACCACGGGCAGCCGCTGCTGATGCTGTGGGGCCTCGCGGCGGAGAACAGGCCCGGGGGGCCGGAACAGGCGACCCGGATTCTCCGGTTCTTTCAGCAGAACGGCAACGCGCGTTACCGCGCCACGATCATGGGAGGCGTCCCAACGACGTGGCGACAGCTCGGGACGCAAGATCCCCGTTGGGCCGAGGTGTTTCGGCTCTTCGACGTCATCTGCCCGTGGATGGTGAATCAGTTCACGAACGAGGCTGACGCCGTTGCCTGGTACCGCGATGTCTTCGTCGGTGACATTGGCGATTGCCGCGCGCGCGGCGCCGGATATGTGGCGACCGTGTTCCCGGGGTTCTCGTGGCGCAACGTGGAGACCAGAAATGGCAGGCCCCAGCCGCCGCCGCTGAACGAAGTTCCCCGCCACGGCGGCAGGTTCTACTGGAGGCAGGTTTATGAGGCCGTCCAGGCCGGCTCAACCGCGGTCCTCTGCGCGATGTTCGACGAGTGTGACGAAGGCACCGCGATGTTCAAGGTCGCCGAATCCCAGACGCAGACACCAGTTGGATGCGGTTTTGTAACGCTGGACGCTGATGGCCAGGCGTTACCCAGCGATTGGTACCTCAGACTGGCGGGCGAGACCGGCAGGATGCTGCGAGGCGAGGTTCCAGCCACAGAGGCCATCCCGATCGCACCGTGATGGATGACGACACCAGTCTGGAGGCTGACGCAACGACGGCGGGCGACTGACACAGCCTACTCACGCGGACATGGGCTGATCTGGCCCAAGGAGCCCGGCGTCCACCGATTGGTTCCATGCTTGGTTGTTGACCTTTTTTGAACGCCCCTTCAGAATGCCTGCCGGGCTTCGGTGGCGGCAGGAAAGAGGCTAAAGGAGACTATGCCGTTCAGCAGTAACGACCTACCGGCCATCGTTAAGCAACTGGAGGTGATGGCGACGTTCGACCAGGTCAAGGATCTCTTCAGGCAGCGGCAAGTCGTGTTCTCAGCTCCGAATTGGGAAACGTTCGTTGGTGAGCGCCTCTACCCGGCGGTCGAGAAGGGCACCATCACGGCGGACCACCTCGGCAACCTCCTCGCCCAAGCCGAAGAGCATGGCAGCCAGCACGTGATGCTCTACCGCGCGCCGAAGAGCCGGGCCGTAGCGTCGGTCAATGACGCCAAGGTCCGACAGGGGATAAAGCATTCAGGTTTCGGTGACATTCTAGACGCGCCGCGCGTTCTTGACGGCGCAGACCAGCCGACATGGATAGAAGCACGCGTCGAATTGACGCCGAACGCGCAGCCCAAAGCGCTGGTTGTGAAGCAGGTTGCGACCCGCGAGCACCTCGAACGTCTCGATGAGAAGCGCGAAGGCACGCGCATGAGAGTCGAGTACGACATTCAAAAGAGGCGAGCGATTAATCTCGTCAAACTGCACGTTGACGGACTCGTCGAAGTGCGCATTCAGACCCACCAGCGGCCGAACTACTTTCACGAGGCCGGGCAACTGCTGCTTCAGTTGAACCATTTGCTCCCGGTCGGCGAAATCAAGCCCGCGCCGATTACGACGGCGAGGAACAACCTCTTTGAGAAGCGGCGATCGCTCGCGAGCAGCGTGCGTTACACCAACTCGACGCTGAAAAACAGTCGCGGCAACACCATCGTCGCCGCTGCGGGCGCAGGCGAGGACGGCGACCTCTTCTCCGACAAGGGCATGACGTCGAGCCTCGACCAGTTCGTCGCACACGAAGGCTATTGTGATGCCTCGAACGTCTGGTTTAAGGTCGGCCAGAAGCCGAACGGTGACCCCAAATGGGTCCACGTGCTGCTGTCGGGCAAGGATAACGAGTTTGCGCTGACCAGCCAGTGTTCCATGAAAGAATACGAGTACGTGCTGTCAGAGTTGAGGGCTCACAATAGGTGAGTTGGATAAAGTTGGCCAGGTCTTCCGTTCGCGATCGTCTCGCTGGCCTGCTCAAGAAGGGCGAAGCGCGCGAATACACGCTTCAGCAGCTGTACCTGCTGGTGAAGCCGTCCTCGCCCGAACAGCTGGCCCTTGCGCTCGACGAGTTGGAGCGAAGCGGCGTCATCACGAAAGTCTATCGGGTCGAGTCGCCCCGCTCGCATGGCGGCATCGGTGACTTCAAGTCGATCGGGGCGATACCCAAGACGATTCATGATTGGACCGTCGATGAGGATGTCGACGTCGATCCCTCCCTCATCCGGCCGATCATCAAGACGCCCGCGTGAGTCCTGACGACGGCCTCGCGCAACGAACACGAGACGCGGCACAAGAAATCATGGTGCGCGTCGGCAAGAAGAGAACTCCGTCCGAGCGCTTGCAGGAACTGCAGGAACAGCTGAAGCTCTTGCCCGTGGAGATTCGCAGCGCCGTCGAGATGCTGGTTACGTGGGAGGAGGGGCTGATGAGCGATTTGCACTCGGACAAGACAGTGGCACGCCGAGATCGGGTCGGGCTAAGTGTGAGCGGCGCCATCGGACTTCTCTTATTGTTAGGAATCGCGATTGCGATTCCGGACCCTTCAGACTTTCAGGAGAGGGTCTTCATTATCGTTCTTGGCATTGCCGGCGCTGCGGCAGGCGCCTTCTTGCCAGGAGCGATCAACGTCGAAGGCGGATACCGCCCAACGGTGTGGGTCCGCGCCGGCGGCGCCATCGGCTTCGCCGTCTTCCTGATCCTGGTCTATCGATTCCTGCTTTAGCGTCCGGCGTGCCCTGCGAAATCGCGTCGGTGCGTCACCCTGATGTGACCCCGTGTGGCGCTATTTTCAGGACGCTTCTTTGAACATCCGGTACCCCGCCAACAGCAAATCTTGCGCCTTGCCACAGGGCGAACCGCGCCACGGTGGCAACCCCCGACGCCGATGTGCTCCAGGGTGAACCGCGTCGCCTCTCTGATGCCTTAAGGGAGGATAAACCGGCGCAGGGTCAACGCAGATACTCACCTTCGTCGTCCGGCTCTCCCGTGCGGCCCGGCGGCGGCTGGCGCGACTCCGCGGCAGCGGCCTTCACCGCCTTGACATCCGCGGGGTCGATCCACTGGCGTCCGCGCGAATGCGCCGTCACCGACCGTCCCTCCCTTTTCCACGGGCAACGGAGAATCCGCCAGACCGGCCGGCCGTCATGGACGTGCTTCGGGTGCAGGAACAGCAGGCCCAGACTAAGTTCCCGTGCAATTTCCTTGGTCGCGAATCCTGAAAGGCCGCAGAGCATCACCGTCGTCACATCGGCATCCGTGTCGAAAGGCTTCCGGCACATGACGAAGACGCCGTAGTCCCATCCGTAATCAGTCGTCCCGAAAGGCAAGTCCGCCTTCAGGAAAACGGCCTTCGACTCGCCGAGCGACAGATTGATCTGTTTCCCTTTTCGTTTCGACGGCCGCTCGCCGCCGCCGTCTTCGATAAGGACTTCGATTCCGATCGCGCCATTCGCCCCCGCCGACGCGCAAAACGGGGTCTTCCTGTCGCTGGCTTGCCAATCGTTCCAGACGAACTTGAACGGAGTCCCAAGTCCGCCCTTTGGCTGCTTTGAACTGTCCGCCAGCGCCTCAAGCCCCGCGCGGCAGGCATCGTTGTACTTGGGAGAGCCGATAATGACGCAGTTTCGTGTCTTCATTTTCGCGATGATGTCGCCGCTATCGGGTGCATCCAGATGAATGCCCTCCTTCAAGAGGAACCCCATCGCATCGGTATCCTCCTGGCGTATGCCGTGCGCGTCGCGGGACAGGAAACTGGCAGCAGTCGTGCCGGCGAAGCTCCGCCACACCTCAGCCGTTTCGAGCGTGAGGAAGTCGACGCCATACTGGTCCCCCAAGCTCATCAGGATCTGAAGTTCTTCCCGGCTGGTGCTTCCCCAGCGGTCTTGCCGGAACTTCTCGATATGCCTGCGGTTGACGCCGTAGTCTTCTTCCATCCCCTGGGCGTTCTGCCCAAGCGTCTTGAGAAGCTTCGTCATGTGAGCGACGAGCTGACGACGGGGCTTTCGGTTCTTGTCCATAGACCAGCAACCAATGTCGGTAATCCGATGACCAGCGAATGATAGAGGTAAACACCATTTGTCGATCGTTAATTGACCGCCCGTATACCGCCACCCGCCTCAGGGCAGTCAGTCGCCAACAATCTTTGTTAAGTTGTTGAATCAAAAGGACTTGTTGACATTGTCCCCCGAAGTACAGATGATGTCCGCGTTATGCAATCGAGCTCACGGGGCGGGCACGATTTGCACAGCCCGGCACTGTTTTGAAAGGGAGGAACGATGGGTAGACTTCTCGTTTCGGCTCTGGTCCTGGCGCTGTCTCTCACAGCGTGTGAATCGTCCAACGCGTTTCGCGCGCCGTCACCCAATACCGTGATCGCCGCATGCGCGAACACGGTCCGGCTCGGAGCTCTGCAAGACAAGAGCGCGAGCGCGACGCCGAACGGCGTCTATCAGATGAGGCCCGACGACTTTCGGGCGCCGGCTGAACTGATCGTCCGGTGCGGCGGTGAAATCGGCATCGGCGTTGTGGGTATTCCGTCGGGCGACCCACTTCACCGCTGGGCCGTCGCCGCGCCCGAGCCGTCACCGCGTCCGGCCAAGGCGGACGACACGCCCATCAACGCGGCCATTGACGCCGCCGCGTACGAGGAGCGCCTGGCCGAATGGAACCGGAAGAACGACGAACGCGTCAAGCGCGCCCGGCTTGAGTTCGATGACTTCATGGGAAAGGTGACGCCGCTTCTCTCTCAGAAGGCCGATCACGGAAAGACTCCGCTCTGGCTGGCGCTCGCGCGTGTTGACGCGTTCCTCGCGGAACCCGACAGCAGTTCGACCACTTCGAGCCGCTACCTGGTGCTCAGCAGCGACGGAATCAACACGAGCGGCAAGCCGATCCCGTTGACCAGCGGCGCCACGCTGTTCATTTCAAACGGGTCGCAGGCCGTCGGCTCCCTCGACAAACTCATGTTCACCGTCGTGGAGAGCCCCGTCGGTGCGTTCAGGAAGATCATCGACTTGGAGAACACCAATGCCAACAGAGCCCAATCGTTCTGACCGCATCGATCCCGAATCACGGCGTCAGCAGCAGCTGACGCTCAAGCGCAAGGCCGAAAAGACTCAGGAGGCCGGCGACGGCGCCCGCGGCAACCGACAGATGGAGACGGCCAAGAGGAACGAACGGCACCGGTACGAGGGCGCCAATCAGGAGCTTGCCAACCCCAGCGCGCTCGATTGGGTTGAGGCCGCGCTTGTTGTCGTGGTCGGTGGTGCCGTGTACTTCATCGACCTGTCCATCTTCGCGGCGTCGGCTGACTATTTCAGCAAGCTTGCGTTCCCCGCCTCCGAGGCGGCGCGCAACTTCATGCGCATGCTGGTTCCGGCGCTCGTGCTGGTCGTCGATGTTGGGATCGGCATCGGCTTCTGGCGGGCGCGACGCGCCCTGCTGCGTGACCCGCGGACCCGTCCGATGTACCGCCGCTGGGCCTTCGCGGCGTGCACCTTCGTGTTGCTGATGCCGATTTTCGCGAGCGCCTCCGCGCTCGCGGCGGTCCTGGCGGCGCGCCAGTTGGCAATCCAGCAGCTGCTCACCGCGCAGGGCGTGGCGACAGCGCTTCTGGCGCTGATCGCGCACGGCGGCATCCTGCTCGGCGCGGAGCGAATCGAAAAGGCACTGGCCTTCTTCAGGTACCGCCGCGAGCATGCGCGCCTGACCAACGCCGAGGTCGTGTTTCGGGACGCCGCCGAGTTGAACGAGTCCGATTGCTGGAAGGGTTTCCAGGACTACTATGGCGACCTGGTGGCCTTCAATCAGGAATTCGGCCAGAACCTGAAGCCCGGCCCGTTCGACAAGTTCACGACCGATCTGATCAATCAGCGGATCGGCTGGGAGGTTGTTGAATCTTTCGCGGCCGACTCTGTCCCGGCGTAGAGACCCATGAGCGTCCCTCGAACGCCCGCACCCGATTCGCCCTCGACGTTGGGCGAGCAGCCCGTCGAACCAGCGGGGGCGCCCACAGCGACCCGCTGGCGCGACATCCGCGATGCCGTGGACACCGTGGCCAAACTGGCGGCCGTCTCTGTCGCGGTGCTTGCTGTGTGGCAGTTCCAGCACGCCAAGCACCGCGAATTCCAGCAGCTGACCATCGAGTCGGTCGCGAGGCTGAAAGGCGGAGAAGTGAGCGAGGCTCTCGTGAGGCTGGAGGAGCGCTACGCGGCCAATCAGATCAATTACGAAGGCAGCAGCCTCGATATCGCGAGGGTCATGAACTGGTACGAATACGTGGCGATGTTGTACGTCAGCGACATGGCGATCGACCGCTGTGTCCTTGCCGCCGCCGTCAGGCCGTACGCCGCCCTCATACAGAAAGTCCTGGACGAGACCAACTATCCCCCGGAGCGGCGGACGAACTTCGATTTGTTGTTGAACCGGATGGCTGACGATGCGTGCGAACCCTCGCCCATCTCCCGACCCCGTTGATCAGCGTTGCAAGGAGCATGATCATGAACCGACTGAACAACCGGCGATTTGCGCTCGCATACCTGGCGGTGGCGCTGGTGTCGCTGGACGGCAGGGCTCAAGAGGCGTCCCTCATTCCGCCGTTTCCGACGGCTGTGATCAGCCGCCTCTGGGACGACAAGGGTGACCTGACGGCGACCCACACGCACACCGGGGACGAGCTGGCGATCACGGTCAAAAAGACAAGAGCGGGTCAGGTCGAAGGCGGGTGGGCCGGCGTGTGCGTACAGAACAGCAAGCCGGTCAACCTGCAGAACTTCACGCACGCGACGGCGCAGGTAGAGTCATCGGCCCGGGTAACGATGGACGTCAAGCTCGAGAAGTCGAAGTTCCAGGAGGGAACAATCCTCCTGACCGACCACGGCCCTGTTGGGACGGCCCGGACAACACTCGAATGGAATCTCAAGACAAGCGACGAGGTCACGGGAGGGGGCACCTTGGCCGAGACAAGGCGCATGTGTTTCTACGTACTTGCCGATGGCTTCCCGGCGCGGCAGAACGAGGTGGTTGTCAAAATCAGCCGAATCAGGTTCGACCGGCGCAGCCTCAAGTGACTCTCAGAGGTCGTTTCCAGGCGAGTCCTTCGGAAGGCGAGCCAGATCACCGGTATCGGAGGCGGGCTGCGACTCACCGAACTTACACATCTACTTTCACAGTTTCATGTTGATTGCATAAAACTCTAGCAAAAATACAAAACTAACAGGACTTAAAATCCTGAGACGCGCAAGCGTCGTGTGGGTTCGATCCCCACCCCCGGCACCAACCTTCGCTCCGATGCAGAGCGAAGGTTGCCCTCCATAGCGGCGAAGCCGCGACGGAGGGCGTCCCCATCGACGTGAGCTTCAGTTGGCAAGCCATCCCGACCCATGCCATCCGCGTGTAAGATTCGGTCCGCATGGCCAACCCGATCTCGCGGACCGCGTATTACACGCTGGGCGTGCGCGCGGCTGACGCCGCCGGCGCCAACCCCATGTGCGGCGACACCTTCGCGCAGCGCTTCATGAACGACGACGCGCAGCGCGTCTGGGAAGAGTTCAAGGACTTCACGCCTCCCAACGCCAGCAACGCGGCCCGGCACGCGATGATCGACGCGCACCTCCGCCGCGAGCTCGCCGCCGATCCGGATGCGACGGTTGTCATCATCGGCGCCGGCTTCGACACGCGCGCGTTCCGGCTCCAGGGCGGCCGCTGGTTCGAGTTCGACGAGCCCGAGATCCTAACCTACAAGGAAAGCCGGCTGCCCGCCGCGACGGCGCCGAACCCGCTGGTGCGGGTGCCGGTGAATTTCGTTCGCGAGTCGCTCGCCGGCAAGCTGGCAATTGTCGGACAGCCGTCGAACGTGCACGTGGTGATCGAGGGCGTGCTGATGTACCTCACCCGCGAGCAGAAGTCCGCCCTGTTGCAGACGCTGCAGTCACGGTTTCCGCATCACACCCTGCATTGCGACCTGATGCGAAGGAAGTTCTTCGAGAGCTACAGCCGCCCGATCCACGAAAAGATCATGGGGATGGGTGCGACGTTCACCGATCTGGTGGAGGAGCCCGAACGATTGTTCCTCGACGCCGGTTACACGCTGGTGGACCTGGCGTCCATACCGTTGTACGCCGTCGATCGGAAGAGCATCGGGATCCCCGCGTTCGTGGTCCGCTGGTTCCTGCAGACCCTGCGCGAGGGCTACAACATCGCCGTGTTCCGCCGGTAGATTGTCGGCGGACTACTCCGACCCGTCGGCGCGGCCAATCTCCACGTAGGTCTCACCGTCTTCGCGCGACACCCGGACCGTCCACGGGTTGCAGCACACTTCGCAGTCTTGGACGTAACTGCCGCGCACGTCCAGCTCGACGTAGATCTCGACTTCCTCGCCGCAGTACGGGCAGGTCACCAGGTGGGTGTCGTCCATCCGTTCAATTCTGCGTCATCTGTGTCATCTGCGGCTCTGAGTTGATTCTGCGGCATCCGTGGCGAATGTGGCCCGCATTTCGCATGGCATCAGCGTATGAAGTGGCAAGGTGGTCGTCGCAGTACCAACATTGAGGACCGCAGGGGACTGGGCGCCGGCGCAGTCGGTGGCGGCGGCATCGGCATGATCCTCATCGTGCTCATCGTGTCGTGGCTGACCGGCACCAACCCGCTGACCTTGCTCCAGGTCGTGGAACAGGCCAACCCCGAACAAGCGCAGTCGGTGCCCACTGGCGCGCCGAGCGGAGATCCGGCGGCGGAGTTCGTGGCCGTGGTGCTGGCCGATACCGAAGACACGTGGGCACGCGTCTTCCAGGCCGGCGGCCAGCGCTACCAGGCGCCGGTCCTCGTCCTGTTCGAAGACGCCGTGCAGTCGGCGTGCGGGTCGGCCTCCGCCTCGACCGGTCCGTTTTATTGCCCGGCCGACCAGAAGGTCTACCTGGATCTATCGTTCTTCCGCGAGCTCGATCGGCGCTTCGGCGCGCCCGGCGACTTCGCGCAGGCCTACGTGGTCGCCCACGAGATCGGTCATCACGTGCAGAACCTGCTGGGCATCAACCGCCAGGTGTCGCAGGCCCAGCGGCAGGGCAGCCGGACCAACGCCAACGCCCTGTCGGTGCAGATGGAACTGCAGGCCGACTGCTTCGCCGGCGTGTGGGGCCACCACGCGGCGCGCCGGGACACGCTGGATCCGGGCGACATTGAAGAAGGACTGGCGGCGGCCGCCGCCATTGGCGACGACCGCCTCACGGGTGGACGCGTGGCCCCTGACAGCTTCACGCACGGCACCTCCGAGCAGCGCGCGCGGTGGCTGCGCCAGGGGCTGGCGAGCGGCAGCATCGACGGCTGCGACACTTTCCGCGCGAACTCGCGCTAGGTCCGGATTCCCTCCGATTCCGGGCTTCGGTCTTCCTCCCCGGCGTAAGACCGTGGTCGAGGTAGAATGCGAAGACCCCGTAGACGGCGTACACGGGCGGAGGGACGAGTGCAAATTGAATGGGGGCTCGCGGCGGCGCTGATCGGTGCGCTGTCGACATTCGGCGTCTGGGCGTACTTCAGCCGCCGGCGCCTTGCGGTGAAGGCGGCCGAGATCGAGAAAGCGCTCGAGCTTCGGACCACCGAGCTGGAATCCGCACGCCTTCAACTGCAGCGCCTGAGCACCGACGACGCGCTCACGGCGGTGGCGAACCACGAGCAGTTTCTCGAGTTCCTGGAGCGGGAATGGCGGCGCGCGCGGCGTGATGGCTTGCCGCTGTCGCTGATCTTCGTGGACGTTGATCACTTCCGCTCCTACAACCGCCAGTTCGGCCGCAAGGCGGGCGACGAAATCCTCAAGCAGATCGGCCGCTGCCTGGCGGAGCTTGTCGGCCGGCCCGGCGACTTGGTGGCCCGCTACCACCGCGACGAGTTCGCACTGGTGCTCGCGTCCACCGACGGCCCTGGCGCGTTCAAGATCTCTGAAGAGGTCCGCGCCGCCATCTGCGCGTTGCAGTTGCCGGCGGCCAAAGAAGCGCCGGGGGAGGCGGTGACCGCCTCGGTGGCCACCGCCACGGCCGTGCCCCAGCGGGAGTCGGCGTGGGAAGAACTCGACCTGATCAAGGCGGCGCGCCACGCCCTGCGCGAAGCCCAGGCCAGCGGCGGCAACCGGGTGCTTCGCGCCAACCTGGGCCTGGCCGGCCCCCCCGAGCTCGTCACGCGGCGCTAGCATGCGGCTCGAACTGCCTCGGTGCACGGTCCGCCACTGGACCAGTGCCGACCTCGATGCCCTGGTCCGGCACGCCAATAACCGGAACGTGTCCGTCCACCTGAGGGATCGGTTTCCGTTCCCGTACGAGCTCGCCCACGCCCGCAAGTTCCTGGACTGGATCGTCGAACAGTCGTCGCCAACCGTCTGGGCCATCGAGGTCAACGGTGAGGCCACCGGCGGCATTGGCGTGGAACTGCATTCGGACGTCGAGCGCGTGTCGGCCGAGATTGGCTATTGGCTGGGAGAAGCCGCCTGGGGCCAGGGGATTGTGACCGAGGCGCTGCGGGCCGTCACCGCCGAAGCCTTCCAGCGGTTCGAACTGACCCGCATTTACGCGCTGCCGTTTGCCGACAACCGGGCCTCGGTCCGCGTGCTGGAAAAGGCCGGCTACACCCGTGAAGGCTACCTCCGCCAGAGCGCCATCAAGGACGGGAAGGTCCGCGACCAGTTGCTCTACGCCGCCTACAAATCTCTATGACCACGGCTTCGTCGAAGCCACCAGTTGGGCCGATGAGTACAAGCGCATCCTGAAGCTGTTTGCGGCCAACCTGAAGAAGTAGAATGACAGGCGTGACGACCGACTGCCTGGGGCTCGAGGAACTGGTGGCGCGGCTCGATCGATCGGTCGAGGCCGGCGACGCGGTCGCCATCACCGCCGCGGTGAAGGTGGACCTCGAGCAGATGCTGAGCGCCCGCGCGCTGACGCTGCCGGCGCGTTTCATCGCGGCCCGGCCCGACGGCTACGCCCGGCGCCTGTTGCATCGCGACCCGGCCGGGCGCTACACCGCCATTGTCATGACGTGGGGACCGGGGCAGGGCACCGCCGTGCACGACCATGGCGGCCTGTGGTGCGTCGAAGGCGTCGTTGACGGCGAGATTGCGGTGACGCAGTACCGCGTCGCGCCGGAAGCCGACGGTTTCTACCGCGTCACGCCGATTGGGGCATTGCTGGCGGGCACCGGCTCCGCGGGCTGCCTGATTCCGCCCACCGACCATCACGTGCTGGCCAACGCCCGGCCCTCGGCGGCGTCGATCACGCTGCACGTCTACGGCGGCGATCTCGACGACTGCAAGGTGTTCCTGCCGGCCACCCCCGACGGCCGCTACGCGGACGTCACCAAGTCCCTGTCATTTCACGCGTGACCGAGTTCATCGACCTCAATTTCCGCGGCAGCGATCGGGTGATTGCCGCCGCCGTGCTCACCGGCCCGGACGGCGTCACGCTGGTCGATCCCGGTCCGACGTCGTGCCTGCCGGCGCTCGAGGCCGGCCTGCGCGAGCGCGGGCTCACGCTGCGCGATGTCCGCGCGCTGCTGCTGACCCACATTCACCTCGACCACGCCGGCGCCGCCGGCACCATCGTCGAGCGCGTGCCGGCCATTCGCGTGCATGTGCACGAGCGTGGCGCGCCGCACATGGTGGATCCGGCGAAGCTGCTGGCCAGCGCCACGCGCCTCTACGGTGACCAGATGGACGCGCTGTGGGGGGCGTTTCTGCCGGTGCCCGTCGCCAGCGTCACGGTGCTGCAAGGCGGGGAGCGCCTGGCCGTCGCCGGCACCACCCTGCAGGTGGCCTATACGCCGGGGCACGCGAAGCATCACGTGAGCTACCTCGATGAGACCAGCGGCGTCGCCTACGTCGGCGACACCGGTGGCATCCGCGTGATCGGTGATTACCTGATTGCGCCAACACCGCCGCCGGACATCGATCTCGCGGCCTGGCGAGAGAGCCTGTCCGTGATCGAGGCCTGGCAGCCGGTCTCGCTGTTCCTCACGCACTTCGGCGCCGTGACCCCGGCGAAGGCGCACCTGGCGCGCTTCCGGGAGACCCTCACGGCCCAGGCCGAAGCGGTGCGTCACTCACTGACGGCGGGGAACACCGACGAGGAGCGGACGCGCGTGTTTGTCGAGCAGATGCGTCGAGAGGTCAGGAAGGCCATGCCCGAGCATGAAGCCCGGGCGATGGAACTGGCCGCGCCATTCGATCAGTTGTGGCAGGGCCTGGCGCGGTACTGGAGCAAGCAGCCGTAGTCAGACGGCGATGGCCTCGAGCGGCTCGGCCTGGGCCGCGATAACGGCCTGCGGTTCAACCAGAAAGCGAAGGGCGTAGCCGGACGGTGTTCCGGTGGAGCGCCGGCACGGCGCCACTCGCCAGACGGCGGAGAGCACGCGGCCCTCCCGTAGTCTCGAGGGCAGGGTCTCCACGCCGCGCGTCGAGCGCTCGATCTGCAGGTGGACCAGGCGGAAGAGCGGAATGGCCGCGCCCGCATCGCATTCCACGAACACCCCCGCCTCGCTGACGTCTCGCGTCACCACCGACGCGAAGCGGACCGCGCCCGAGGCGTCCTTCCAGATCAGCCGGGCCGGCAGTGCGATGGTCCGGCGTTCCGCCGACCGTTGGACGGTCCTTCCCGCCATGTTTCGTTTATCAGCCACGGGAAACTCCAGGGAAATTGATCACACGCGAAAAACAAGGGCTTGCAATGCACGGAATCACTCCAAGATCCACGCCGAATCTGTGCAGGTGGTCAGACTGTGGATGCTAGGCGGCTGATGGCGGCCAGTAACAGACTCTAGAGTGCCAAATGGCGCGAGTTGGGCAGTGAGGTGGTGGTTAGTAGGTATCCACCTATGCGTGCGACTGGCTACTTAGTAGCCACATCGGGACCGCCCTCGATGCCCAACCGGCGCAGCTTGAGGTACAGGCCACGACGGGTGAGGCCGAGGGCGCGGGCCGTCTCGGAGATGTTGCCGCGATGCCTGGACATCATCTCGCGAATCAGATCGCGTTCGATCTCGTCCACCACCGACGCCAGGGTCTGGCCGCCGCGGAGCGAGACGCGCGAGCCGCTCGCCGAGCCCGACTGCGGGGTCGTGGCCGCCGCCGTGAGGTCCGCCGACAGGTGTTCGGGGCCGATCGTGCTCGCGGGAGGGGCCATGGCCACGGCGCGCTGGATCTCGTTGCGCAGTTGCCGGACGTTGCCCGGCCACCAGTACTGCGCGAAGAGGTCCAGCACCTCGGGACTCAACCGCATGTCGGGTTTGCCCAGCCGGTCCGACGCCTCGCGCAGGAAGAACGTCGTCAGGTGCGGAATCTCTTCCCGGCGCTGCCGCAGGGGCGGCACGTGGATGCGGATCACACTCAGGCGGTAGTAGAGGTCTTCACGGAACTTGCCTTCGGCGACGCGCTGTTCGAGGTCGGCGTTGGTGGCGGCCAGCACGCGCACATCCACCGGCTGCGGGCGGTTCTCGCCGACGGGCATGATCTCGCCCTGTTCCAGGAAGCGGAGCAGCTTGGGCTGCACGTCGAGCGGCAAGTCGCCGACTTCGTCCAGGAAGAGGGTCCCGCCGGTGGCGGTGCGAATGAGGCCGGGTTGATCCGACACCGCGCCGGTGAACGATCCGCGCCGATGCCCGAACAACTGGCTGTCGGCCAGCTCCCGGGTCGTGGTCGTGCAGTTGTAGGGCAGGAAGGTGGCGGCGTTGCGGGACGAGCCGACGTGGATGGCCCGCGCCACCAGTTCCTTGCCGGTGCCGCTCTCGCCGGTGATCAGCACGGTCAGGTCGTTGCCCTGCAGCCGCTGGATCTGATCGACCACGCGATGCATGGCGGCGCTGGCGCAGAGGAAGCCCGGCAGCAGCGGCTCGAGCGGCCGCTCGGTGGTGGAGTCGACCGCCGCGGTCGGCCGATCGCGGACGCCGCACAAGTCGAAGCCTTGCCGCGCCACGGCGGCCATCATGCGGACCCGGCGCAGCAACGGATGCCCGAGCGTGCGCGGCGTGGCAATCACCACGTGGCGAGGGCCATCGGGCTCGCGACCGATGGCTTCGACGATCAGGCTGCCGCCGCCGTAAGTGGCGCCCTGCAGGGCGAGCTTGGCAATGGCGCGCGAGGCCTCGGCGTCGGCGCCGGCCTGCGCGATCAGGCGCACGTCGCCGCCGGGCAACTCCGCGAACACCACCGTGACGTCGGCGGTGACCGCTTCGAGCAGCGTTGCTGCCAGCTCGCGCGCGAGCAGGTCGGGTAACACCGCCGCATCGACCAGGCGCCGCACCAGGGCATCGTCGGCGTCGGCCGGCGAGCCGACGTACTCGCCGGTGCCCGGAGGTTGCGCCGCGGCCATGGCGGCCTGCACTTGTTCGAGGTCGCGCGTCGCGCCCAGCGACTGGAACACCTGCGCGGCGTACTGGTAATGGCGATCGGCGGTGGAGCGGGCGCCGGCCTTCGAGGCGAGGCGGGCGAGCGCCATCTGGCTGACCGCGGCCTGGTAGCGTTCGCCCACCAGCTCGAACACGCTCGAGCTCTGGGCGATGTCGTGATACGCCTCGGTCGTGCGCGTCTGCCGCGCGCGCAGGTCGCCGCGCAGCCGCAGGAACTCGCCCCACGCGCCCGGCGTGGTCCGCGGATCCAGGCGCGACTCCACCTGCGTCAGCCGGCGATCCGCCTCATCGACGCGCGCCGCGGAGAGCAAGGCCTCGGCGGCGATCAGCTCCGCTTCAATCGCTTCCGCGGGCGGGGCGTTGGTGGACTTGACGATTTCATCGGCGATGGCCAGCGCCTCATCCGGCTGGCCGCGCCGCGTGGCCAGGCGCGCGGTGATCACCCGCAGCGACCACTCGTACCAACGGCTCGTGTTACGGCCGTAGGCGCCGTACGCTTCCGCGGCCTGGCGCAAGTACTCCGCGGCGTACTCGTAGTCGCCGCGCATCAGGGACATCTGCGCGAGCGTGTCGTAGACGGCGCCGGTGGTTTCGTGGAACTGCATCGCGCTGCGGACATCGAGCGCGCGGTGCAGGACGGTGTCGGCCCGATCCAGGTTGCCGACGCGCACGCAAATCTGGCCGAGCGTGGCGAGGGCCACCGACAGGCCGGGGCCCTGGCCGAGGCCTTCGTGCAGGTTCACCGCCCGTTCCGCCAGCGCCAGCGCCTGCTCGTAACGGTGCCGAATCAGCGCGACGCTCGCCTGGTTCCCATACACCGTGGCCAGCACATCGTCGGCCTGCAGCAGCGACGCCATGCGTTCCGCCTGCCGCAGGGCGGCATTGGCTTCGTCGTAGCGGCCGGTCTGCGCGAGCATCACCGCCGACAGTGAGTGCACCATCGCCAGGTGCCGCTTGTCTCCCGCCGCGTGCAGGGCGGCGGCGGCTTCGGCGATGTGCTCTCGCACAATCGCCATGTCGCCCACTTGCCGGTAGCACTGGCCCAGGTAGAAGTGGGCGAGGCCGATGGCGCGCGAATCGTGCGCGATCTCGGCCTGCTTGAGCGCGCGGTTGTGGAGGGCAATGGCCCGGGACTGTTCGCCACGGGCGAAGGCGACGCGGCCATGGAGCCGCCAGAGATTCGAGTGGAGGACCTGAGGCAGGTGCTCGCGAATCGTATCGGGGGAGCGGCCAAGCACGGTTCCGGCCTGTGCAAGGTCCCCCTGCAAGAGGTACGATTCAGCCAGCATGACCCTGACGGCCAACTCGTCATCCCGCGTGAGCGACGAGGGCGCGCGCAGCAGCGGCGCCAGCAACTCAATCGTGACCGCGGCCTGGCCGCGGTCGAGAGCGGAGGTGGCGCGAGCGATTACCGGTTGCAGCGCGGCATTAGCCACGGCGCCGAGTATACCAAGTATCCAGCCGCATATAATCCTCTCAGTAATATGGAGTTGACCGTCGGCAGCCGGACCGACACGGGTCCGCGCAAAATGAACCAGGATCGCCTCGGATGGTGGCCGGAGCTCGGCCTGTTCGTGGTGGCCGATGGCATGGGCGGCCACAACGCCGGTGAAGTGGCGTCGAACATGGCGGTGGAGGCCATCCACAAGTTCATTGCCGACAGCGCCAACGGCAGCGACATCACGTGGCCGTTCGGCCTCGAGGTCGCGAAGTCAATCGACGTGAACCGCCTCACGACCGCCGTGCGCCTTGCCAACCGCAAGGTCTATTCCGAGGGCACGCGCCACGCCGAGTTGAGCGGCATGGGAACCACGGTGGTGGCGGCGTTGGTGAGCGGCGATCGGGTGGCCATGGCCAGCGTCGGCGACAGCCGGATCTACCGGCTGCGTGATGGCAGCCTCGAGCAGTTGACGAAAGACGACACCTGGCTCGCCTCCGTGCTGGGGGCGCAGGAGGCCGATGCCGCGGACCCGGCGCATCCGCTGCGGCACGTGCTGACGAGCGTGGTCGGCACGCGCGACGATGTGAAACCCGGCGAGCGGGAAGAGCAGCTGGTGTCCGGTGACACGTTCGTGCTGTGCTCGGACGGCGTGCACGGCCGCCTCGACAGCGCGTCGATCGCCGAGGTCCTGCAGGGCGCCTCGTCCGCTCCCGATCAGGCCTCGCGCCTCGTCGATGCCGCGCTGACGCGTGGCACTTCCGACAACGCCACCGCCCTCGTCATTTCGATTTCCTGATGCGTAGGTCCTTTGTCCTGATCGCCGTGATATGCCTCGTGGTGTCGGCGTGCCACCGCGAGGCGCCGGCCCCGTTCGCGCCGGCGGCGGGCTCGCCGCCGCCGGCCGCGGCGCCCGCGCCGGTCGCGCAAGGGGCCCGCCCGCGCATCGTGTTCCTGGGCGACAGCCTCACGGCGGGCCTTGGCCTCGACGCCGATCAGAGTTTCCCGGCGCTGATCGAGAAGCGGCTGGCGAGCGACGGCCTCAACTACGAAGTCGTCAACGCCGGCGTGTCGGGCGACACCTCGGCGGGCGGCCTGCGGCGTGTCGAGTGGTCGCTCGATGGCGACGTCAAGGTGCTGGTCGTCGCGCTGGGCGCCAACGACGGGCTGCGCGGGCTGGCGCCGGCGGAGCTGAAGCGGAACCTGGCCGGGGTGCTGGACCGGGCCGCGGCGCGGGGTGTCACCGTGATCCTGGCCGGCATGGAAGCGCCGCCCAATTTCGGCGCCGACTACACGCGGCAATTTCGCAGCGTCTATACCGATCTCGCCCAGACTTACCGGGTGCGGTTCGTGCCGTTCCTGCTGCAGGGCGTGGCCGGTGACGCGGCCCTCAACCAGGCGGACGGCATTCACCCCAACGCGCGCGGCGCGCAGATGGTCGCGGACCTGTTGTGGGCGGAACTGAAGCCGGTGCTCGCGCGTCCAACTCCGGGAACTCGATGATCCAACTTCGCGGCGTGAGCAAGACGGTCCAGAGCGGCGGGCAGCCCCTCACCATTCTCCATCCGCTCGACCTCGACGTGCCGGACGGGCAGTGCCTGGCCGTTGTCGGGCCGTCGGGCAGCGGCAAGTCCACGCTGCTCGGGCTGATCGCCGGGCTCGACTCGGCGTCCACCGGCACCATCGCGATTGCCGGGACCGAGATCACCAGCCTCAACGAAGACGCGCTGGCGCGGCTGCGTGGCGAGAAGATTGGTTTCGTGTTCCAGTTCTTTCACCTGGTGCCGTCGCTGACCGCGTTCGAGAACATCCAGGTCCCCATGGAGATCGCCGGCCGCCGCGACGCGGCGGCGCGGGCGCAGGCCCTGCTCGACGAAGTGGGGCTGCACGACCGCGGCCACCATTACCCGGCGCAGTTGTCGGGTGGCGAACAGCAGCGCATTGCGATTGCGCGGGCGCTGGCGAACGATCCGCCGCTGATTCTGGCCGATGAGCCGACCGGCAACCTCGACAGCTCGAATGGCCGCCACATCCTCGACCTGTTGTTGCAGGTGCGCCGCTCGCGCCGCGTCACGCTGGTGATGGTGACGCACGACGCGTCGGTCGCCGCGGTGGCGGACGCCCGGCTGGTGCTGCGCGACGGCCGGCCGGTGGTGAGCGAGCGCGAGCGCGGCGAATCAGCCGTGATGAGCCCGCTCGGGCGAGTCGAACCATGAGGTTCGTGCTGTACATGGCGGCGCGCGAAATGCGGGCGTCGTGGCAGCGGCTGTTGGTCTTCTTCGTGTGCATCGCCGTCGGCGTGGGCGCCATCGTCGCCTTGCGGTCGGTCATCCAGAGCGTCCGCGACACCTTTGCCGGCGAGGCCAGGTCGTTAATCACCGCCGACGCCATCATCACCAGCAACCAGCCGATCAAGCCGGAGCTGGCGGCGAAGATCGCGGACCGGCTGAAGGCCGCCGGCGCCGAGAGCATCCGCTCGGTTGAACTGGCCACCATGGCGCGGGCCGCGGATCGCGCCGACGGGCGCGCGCGCATGGTGGAATTGCGCGCCGTCGAAGCCGGGTTCCCGTATTACGGCGCGATGCGTCTGGCCGGCGCCACTCCGTACCATCACGACCTGCTGCGAGGGTTCGGCGTGCTCGTGCGTCCCGAGCTGCTGGTGCAGCTGGGGGTCGCGGTCGGTGACGACCTCGCCATTGGTTCGCAGCGCTTCACGATCCGCGGCGTGATTGAGGGCGAGCCGGGACGGCGCCTGGGCGCGTTCAGCCTGGGCCCCCGGGTGTTCGTCGATCTCGCGGACCTCGAGAAGACCGGCCTGGTGAGGTTCGGCAGCCGGTCCACCACGCAGCTGTTAGTGCGGGTGCCGGACGCGCAGCTGGATCCGTTGATCCGCGGCCTGCGCGCCGACTTCACCAATCAGTTCGCGCGCGTGCGGTCGTACCAGGCCACCGAAGACGACATCGGCGAAGACTTCGCGCGGGCGGAAAACTACCTGAGCCTGGTCGGACTCGTGATCGTCATCCTCGGCGGCATCGGCGTGTCGAGCGTGACGCGGGTGTTCGTGCAGCAGAAGATGAAGAGCATCGCCGTGCTCAAGTGCGTGGGCGCCCGCTCGGCGCAACTGCTCGCGGTGTATGTCGCGCAAGTCCTGATGCTGGGATTGGCCGGGAGCCTGCTGGGCGTGGGCCTCGCCGCGGCGGCCATGCGCGCCATCCCGTCGTTACTGGCCGGCACCACGCCCGGCGTGGACATCAGCTACGCGCTCACGCTGCCGGCCGTGGCACAGGGCCTCGGGATCGGCATGCTGGTGTCGCTGTTGTTCTCCCTGGTCCCGCTGCTCGAAGTGCGTCACGTGAAGCCGTCGCTGCTGTTGCGCGATGAGCCGCGCCGCCGGCGGCCCGACGCCGTCCAGATCGGGGTCAGCCTCTTCGTGGTGGCAGCCCTGGTCTCGCTCACGGTGTGGCAGGCCGGGAACTGGCGGGTGGGCCTGGTCGTGGCGGCCGGGTTCGCGGTGACCGCGCTGGTCCTGCACCTGGCGGGCATTCTGATGATCAAGGCGACTGCGCCGCTGGCCCGATCGCGATGGTTCGCGCTGCGCCACGCGGTGCTGCAACTGAGCCGCCCGGGCAGCCAGATGCGGATCGTCCTGCTGGCGGTCGGGCTCGGCAGCTTCTTCATCATCGGCGTGCGGTCGCTCCAGACCAACCTGGTGGACCAGTTCGCGGTGAACGTGTCGGCGGACTCGCCGGACATGTTCCTGCTCGACGTCCAGAGCGATCAGGTCGACAGCGTGCGCCGGGCGATTGCCGCCAACCAGGCGCCGTCGGCGGCGCCGGCGCGGCTGTTGCCGGTGCTGCGCGCGCGCATCGTCGGCGTCGAGGGGCGCGAACTCAACCTCGAAAACTACGAGGACGTGCGCGGCCGGGGATCGCTCGCTCGTGAGTACACGATTACCTATCGCCAGGCGCTCGAGCCGAACGAACGGATCGTCGCCGGGCAGTTGTGGGACCCGACGCCTTCGGATGCCGGCGAGGTGTCGGTCGAGCAGTTCATCAGCGAGCAGTTCAAGATCAACCTGGGCGACACCATCCGGTTCGACGTGCTCGGCCGGGTCATCCCGGCCCGCGTTACCAGCGTGCGGCTGGTGGAGTGGTCCGACAGCCGCGCCGGCGGCTTCATGTTCGTGTTCCGGCCTGGCGTGCTGGAGAAGGCGCCGCACAGCTTCATCGGCTTCCTGCGCGGGCCGCAGGACGCCGGCGCCCGCGCCCGGCTGCAGTCGGCGCTGGTCGAGGCGGCGCCCAACGTCTCGGTGATCGACGGCCGCGAGATCCTGGACACCATCAAGTCGGTTGTCGACAACGTGACGCTGGCCGTGACCGTGGTCGGCACGCTGGTGGTGGTCAGCGGCCTGCTCATCCTCATTGGCGCCGTCGCCATGACCAAGTTCCGGCGGGTCTACGAGGCCGCGATTTTCAAGACCCTCGGTGCGACCCGCCAGCTGATTGCCACGGTGCTGGTCCTCGAGTACGGACTGCTGGGCCTGCTGGCGGGCGGCATCGGCGCCGGCGGCGCGATTGGCTTGTCATGGGCGGTCAGCCGTTACGCCCTCGACATCCCGTTCCGCCCCTTGCTCGGCATGAGCGCGATTGGCGTCGCGGTCACCGCCGTCCTGGTCGCCGCCATCGGCGTGATCTCCAGCTGGGAAGTCCTGCAGCGCAAGCCGCTCGCCACGCTCCGCGCGGAATAGATGTCGCGGCGCCGTGGCACTCCGGCCCGATTATTTTGGTAAGATGAAGTGTTAGCGCCACGTCTGGCGGGCGCAGTGGGAGTGCGAACTCAATGAACGTTTCGGACTACAAGGATGCCCTGCTGAAGAAGCGGGCCGAGCTCGTCGAAACCGCGGGCCCGGTTTCGCTCCAGAACTCAATGGAGCACAATAACGGCCGCCAGGGAGACATGGCCGACCAGGCGTCTGGCAACAACGAGGTGCATATCCATTTGCGCCTCAAGCAGACCGATGCGAAGATCCTGCAGGCCATCGACGAGGCGCTGGTGCGCATCGAAAAGGGGGCCTTCGGCCTGTGCCGCGACTGCGGCGATCCGATTGCCGAGGCACGGCTGAACGCAATTCCCTGGACGCGGGTGTGCATCACCTGCAAAGAGAAGCAAAAAGCGTGAGCACCACTTCCAACCTCGCTGACCTGATCCGGGACTTCCTGTTGGAACGCACGGCCATCCTGATGCGCCATGAGGACGTGGCCCAGCAGATCCCGGATTACGACATCAACAACGCCTACCAGTACATCGTGGCGCGCGAGCAGACGCACCTGTCCTGGTTGCAGCACGCGCTGCTGGACCTGGGCGCCCCCCTCCCGTCGGATCCGCCCCGCCAGCCGCTGGCCGTCGGCAAGGGCGAGGCCTGGAAGGCGCTGGCCGCGGACGATGCCCGCACCAACGCGCAGTTCGTGGAGAAGTGGCGCCCAAAGGTCGAAACCGTGGCGCACGCCCGCCACAAGGGCATGCTGAAGGTGGTGCTCGGCGAGATGCTCGAGCACAAGCGCCTGTTCGACCAGGCCGCGGCCGGCCGCAAGGACCTGATCGGCACCTCGCTCGCCATCAACGACCATACCGGCGTTGTCATGAGCGCCCGCTGGACGGAGTAGCCACGCGCGCCCCGGTCGCGATCGCCCTCGGCAGCAACCTCGGCGATCGCGAATCCCACCTCGCCTACGCCGTCGGCCGCCTGGCCGGCCTGCTCTCCAACCTCCGGCAATCCTCCTGGTTCGACACGGCTCCGGTCGGCGTCGGCGACCAACCACGTTTCCTCAATGGGGTCGTGGTCGGCGACACCGAGCTGACGGCCCGCGCGCTGCTGAACCGGTTGCTCGACATTGAACAGGATGACGGGCGGCAGCGGCCGGCGCCGGGCGCGGCCCGAACCCTCGACCTGGACTTGATTCTGTTTGGGAGCGAGCGGGTGGCGGAACCGGGGCTGGTGGTTCCGCATCCGAGGTTCCGCGAGCGGCTCTTCGTGCTCGAGCCGCTCGCAGAATTGGCGCCCGACTGGATCGATCCAGTCAGCGGGGAAGCGGTTAGTGCCCTGCTTCGACGGGCGCAGGCGCGCCCTTCTTGAAGATTCCGCTCCAGCCTTCTTCGAACAGCGTATACATCGCCGGCACGAAGACCAGCGTGATCAGGGTGGAGGTCAGCAACCCGCCGATGACCACGCGGGCCAGCGGCGCCTGCAGTTCGGCGCCTTCGCCGATGCCGAGGGCCATCGGCACCAGGCCGAGCGCCGTGCAGGCCGAGGTCATCAGAATCGGGCGCAGCCGGTGCCGTCCCGCCAGCTCGATCGCCGCCCGCAGCGGCATCTTGTCGCGGTGCCGGAGGGTGTTGGTGTAGTCCACCAGCAGGATGGCGTTGCTGACGACGATGCCGGCCAGCATGATGACGCCGATGTAGGCCTGCATGCTGAACGGCGTCCCGGTCGCCATCAACATGCCGACCACGCCGATGGCGGCCAGCGGGATGGAGAAGATGATGATGAACGGGTCCTTCAGCGATTCGTACTGCGACGCCATCACCGTGTAGACCAGCACGATGGCGAGGATCAGCACGAGGCGCAGTTCGTTGAACGACTTGGCCTGTTCCTCGACCTCGCTGCCGAAGCCCACCGCGAAGTCTTTCGGCACGTTGATCTCGCCCATGCGGGCGCGCACCGCGTCCACCGCCTCGCTCAAGGTGGTTTCCGTCTCGGCGTTGACGCGCTGCACGCGCTCCTGGTTCTTCCGCTCGATCGACACCGGGCCGGTGTCGCGGTCGATGATCATCACGTTCTTGGCCGGCAGCACCTGGCCGGACGGCGTGTTCAGCAGAACGTCGCCGACTTCGGCCACCTCCTCGCGATCCTCCTCGCGGAGGCGGACGATGATCGGGTACTCGTTGCCGGCGTCGCGGAACATGGCGGCCTGCGTGCCGGCGACGTTGGTGCGGATGGTGTTGGCGACGCCGGTCACGGTCAGGCCCAGCAGGGCCGCCTTGTCGCGATCGACGCGCACGGCCAGTTCGGGACGGCCTTCCTCGCGCTGCAGGCGCGAGTCGGCGATGCCGGGCGTGGTGTCGAGCATCGCCTTCAGGTCCTGCGCGATGTTCTTCGACGTTTCGAGGTCGTGACCGAGAATCTCAATCGACATGCGGCCGTCGCCGCCGCCGCCGCCCATGCCGCGCATCATCTGGTTCTGGCCGCCCGACGGGCGGGCGCGGACGATGACGCCGGGGATGCCCGACAGGTCGCGGCGCAACTGCATGGCAATGGCTTCGTTGGTGCGGCTGCGCTCGTCGCGCGGCACCAGCCGGACGTTGACGTTGCCGCGGTGCGTCGAGCCGCCGCCGAACCCGCCACCGCCGCCGCCGGCCTGCGTGATCAGCATGGTGGCCTCGGGCACGACCTGGCGAATCTTCTCCTCGAGACCGATCAGCACGGCCTCGGTCTTCTCAATGCGGGAGCCGACCGCCAGTTCCGCATCCACGGTGATCTCGCCCTCGTCGGTCTGCGGCTGGAACTCGAAGCCGATGCGGGGCAGCAGCACCATGGCCACGGCAAACAGCGCGAAGCCGACCGCGAAGACGGTGGGGCGGTGCTCCAGCGCCTTGTGCAGCATGCGGGCGTAGAACTCGTCGAGGCGGTCGAGGGCCCCGTCAACCTTGCGGTTGAGGCCGGCCATGACGCCGGCGCCGGCATGCGAGGTGTGCGGCGCGTCGAGCATGCGCGAGCACAGCACCGGCACGATGGTGACGGCGACCAGCAGCGACATGGCGAGCGAGAATGACACCACCGCCGCCAGCTGGCCGAACATGATGCTCGACACGCCGGTCAGGAACAGCATCGGCACGAACACGGCGATGTGCGTGAGCGTGGAGGCCAGAATCGCCGACCACACCTCCTCGCTGCCGTCGATCGCGGCGGTGACGCGGTCCTTGCCCATCTCGAGGTGCCGGTAGGTGTTCTCCAGCACGACGATGGCGGCATCGACGATCATGCCGATGCCCAGCGCCAACCCGCCGAAGGTCAGGGTGTTGAGCGTGTAGCCGCCGAAGTAGAGCAGCGCGAAGGTGCCGATTACCGACACCGGGATCGAGGTGCAGATGATCAGCGTCGACTTGATGTCGCGCAGGAACAGGAAGATGATCGCGATCACCAGCAGGCCGCCGACCATGGCGTGCTCGGTCACGCTGCCAATGGCGCGGTCGATGAACTTGGACTGGTCGTCGAGCACCTGCAGCTTGATGCCGTCGACGTCGGCGTTGATGCGGTCGATTTCCTTCTTCACGCCCTCGGCGATCTGGATGGTGTTGGTGCCGGACTGCTTGGTCACCTGCATGCGGATGCCGGGCGTGCCGTTGATGCGCATGAACGAGCGGCGGTCTTCGGTGGTGTCGCGGACGTCGGCGATGTCGCGCAGGTAGACCGGCACGCCCTCGCGGGTCAGCACCACCAGGTTGCGGATCTCGTCGATGTTGGTGAACTGGCCGGGGCTGCGCAGCAGCAGCGTGCGGTCGGCGTCGTTGACCTCACCCAGCGGAATGTTCTGGTTCTCGGTGCGCAGGATCTGGACGATGCGGTCGGGCGAGAGGTTGAGGGCGGTGAGCTTCTCGCGCGAGAGGTCGACGCGAATCTGGCGGCGCAGGCCGCCGTTGATGGTGACGGCGGCGACGCCGGCGACGCGCTCGAGGCGCGGGGACAGGTCGTTTTGCGCCAGCTCGCGGAGGGTGACCGGGTCGAAGTCGCCCTCGACGCCGATGCCCATGATCGGCATCGAGGTCGAGTCGAACTTGAACACGGTGGGGGGGTCGGCGTCTTCCGGCATGCGGCCGCGCACGCGGTCGAGGCGCGTGCGCACCTCATCCGCCGCCTCGCTGAGGTCGGTGCCCCACGCGAAATTCAGCCGGATGTTGGCGTTGCCTTCGGCCGAGGTCGAGTCGACGCGCTCGAGGCCGGCGACGGCGCTGACCGCCTGCTCGATGGGCCGCGTGACCAGTTCCTCCATTTCGAGCGGGCCGACGCCCGTGTAGCCGACCCGCACCGTGATGGTGGGCATCTGCGTGTCAGGCATCAGGTCCACCGGCAGGCGGGTGAGCGAGATGCCGCCCAGCAGGATGATGACCATGCTGATCATGAACATCGTGACCGGGCGTTCAATGGCAATGCGCGGAATACTCATATGGGTCTCGACAGCACTGGCGATGCGTTAGCGAACTCTGAACCGTTGAATCGCGGCGGCACCCAAGGTGCCGCCCTCCACTGCCTTATTGAGGCGGCCGCGGACCGCCCGGTCGCCGCGGTGCGGCCGCGCCGTCACCGCCGGGCGCGCCCGGCTGGCCGGTCATGCCTCCGGGACGCGGACCGCCCTGGAACTTCCGTCCGGTGCCGCCGGTGGCACCGCCCCGTCCACCCGGTCCACCGGGGCCACCCGGCGCGGCGGCGCCGGCGATGACCAGCAGGTCGTTATTGCGGACCGCCGTGGCGCCGGTGGTGACGATCTGGTCGCCTTCCTTGAGACCGCTCTTGATCTCGACGCGTTCCGCGTCTTCGATGCCCAGTTCCACCGGGACGAACTTGGCGCGGTTGTTTTCGTTGGGCATCCACACGCCGCGCTTGCTCTCGAAGTCCACCACCGCCGACTTGGGCGCCACCAGCGTGTCCTTACGCTCTTCAACGGTGAGGCTGACGCGCGCATACATGCCCGGCTTCAGGCGCTTGTCGGTGTTGGCGATCTCGATTTCCATGGTCGCGGTGCGCGTCGCCGGGTCGAGCACCGGCGCGACGCGGGCAATGCGGCCGTGGAACTTCTCGCCCGGGTAGGCGTCCACGTCGACGTCGCCGCTGTCGCCGACCGTGACGAGGCGAATGTCTTTCTCCACCACGTTCACCACCATCTTCAGCTTCGAGATGTCCACCACCGAGGCGATCGGCGTGTTCTGCGACACCATGGCGCCCGGGTCGACGTTGCGCTTGCCGACGAAGCCATCGACCGGCGAGGTGACGTTGGTGTTCTGCAGGTTGATCTTCAGCTCCTTGAGCCGCGCTTCGGCCTGCATCAACTGGGCCTTGGAAAGGTCGATCTGCGCCTCGGCGGCGAGGAAGCGCGACTCGGCGTCGTCCAGGGCCTGCTTGGCGAGGAGCTGCCGTTCGAAGAGGTTCTTCGAGCGCGCGAAGTTGACTTCCGCGACCTTGAGGTCGGCTTCACGCTGGCGGATGGTCGCCTTCGAGACCTGCTGCGAGGCCTCGGCCTGGCTGACCTGCTCGACGATTTCGCGGTCCTCGATCTTGGCCAGCACCTGGCCGCGGCGGACGGGGTCGCCCAGCTGCACGTTGACCGACATCAAGCGGCCGTTGGTGCGCGGCGCGACGTCCACGGTTTGCAGGCCGATGAGATTGCCGACCACGGTCAGGTGCGCGGCGACGTCGCCCTTCTTCACCGCGCCCAGTTCAACCGTCATCGGGGCGCGCGGACCACCGCCGCCTCCACCCATGCCGGGAAAGCCGCCACCGCCGCCGCCCTGGGCCGGCGGACGTTGCGCGCCGCCGGCCGCACCGCCGCGGCCCGGGGCGCCAGGCGCGCCGGCCTGCTGGCCGCCGGCACCGGGCGCGGCCGCATCCGAACGGGAGAACACGCCGAAGTACGCCGCGGCGCCACCCGCTACCGCCACCACCAAAGCAATCAACACAAATTTACGCATAAGAATCCGTCTCTAACCCTCGCCAAGAAATCCGTGCCGCGCGCGGCGGCTTACTGTCCGCCGGTGCTGGCGTTCAAGCCGCCGCCACCGCCGCCGGCGGGCGACTGCTGCGCCCGCTCGAAGTTCACGAGCGACTTGCGGTAATCGGCCAGCGCCCGCAGTTCGGTGTTCTGCGCGTCGCGCAAATCACGCTGCGCTTGCACCACGAAGAAATTGGTCGTCATGCCGACCTCGAACCGGCTCTGTTCGGCTTCGAGCCGCTTCATCGCCAGCTCGCGCGCGGCGGTCGCCGCCTCAACGCGCTTGAGGTTGCTCTGCACGGTCAGCGCCGCGTTGGCGACTTCCGCGGCGATCTGCACTTCGAGGGCGCGGAGCCGCGTCTCGGCCTGGGTCCGCTGAATGCGCGCCCGCGCGTGCTGGGCCTCGGCCTGGTTGCCGCCAATCGGATAGCTCATGGTCACGTTCAGGTTCCAGGTCGGATAGTCGCGGGCCTTGAGCAACGACAGCGCGTCGCCGTAGCCGCCGGGAATGATCTGCGAGATCGTCTGGTTGCCCAGCGGGCCGGTCCGGACAATGGCCGTGCCGCCCAGTCCTTGTGCGCCGTAGCTGGCATTCAGGTCCATCGCCGGCAGCGACTGGTTCTTGAAGTAGCGCAGGCTGATGTCGCTGGAGTCCAGGTTCTTGCGGGCCGAGAGCACGTCGGTGCGTTCCGCGAGCGCCTTGCGGATGGCGCCGTCGATGTCGGACGGGGCGGGACCGAGCGACGGGAGATCCACCGGACGAATAGTCTGGCGCCACAGGGGATCGTCCGTGCCGCTCACCAGGTAGCGCTTCAGCGTCAGCTCGGCGGTCTGCGCCGCCGCCTCGGCCGCGGCCAGGTTCTGGCGGCGGGTCGCTGCCTCGGCCTGCGCCTGCACGATGTCGAGCGGCGCCAGCGTGCCGACTTCGACGCGCGCCTGGTTGTCGACGACCAGCTTGTCGGCGAGCTCCACGGCGCGCTGCGCGACTTCCACCGCGCTTTGCGCGAACACCAGGTCCCAATAGGCGTTCCGCACGTTGGCCAGGGTCTGCGTGATCGTCGCCCGCGCGCTTTCTTCAGAGATGTCGCGGTTGATCAGGTTGATCAGCAACTGCTGCCGCGTGTTGTCGATCTTGAAGCCGCGCATCAGCGGCTGGGTGTAGGCGGCCACCAGGTTGGTCGTGAAGCTGGGATTGAACGTGGAGAACGTGTTCGACGTTTCCACGCGCTGGTTGGACCAGTTCACCGTGTAGTTGCCGCCAAACTTGTTCACGTTCTGCGCCAGGCCGAAGTTATAGGTCCGGGTACCGTTGTTGACCTTGGTGCCGCCGTTCAGGCTGCTGGTCGGCAACTGGTACTGGTCGCGCAGGCCGAGCGTGGAGGTTATCGACGGGCGATAGGTGTTGCGGAAGCCGGCGACGAGAAAGTCCACCGACTGCGGCTCGAGGCGCGCCACCTGGATGTCGAGGTTCTTCTCGAGCGCGATCGAGACCGCTTCTTCGAGGCGCAATTCGCGCAGCGACCCTGACGTCGTGCCGGGCTGGGCAGCCGCCGCACCCATCGCCGCGAGGCCCTGCTCGTAGGTCCTGACCGCCTGCTGGACCACCGCGTTGTGACGGGCGGCATCGGCCGCCGGCGTGGTCTGCGCTGACGCGAGGGTGGCGGCGCACAAGGCTGCCGCGACGAACGTACTCGTAGAAAAGTTCATGGTCTTCAATGGGTCTCGATGGTTGCGGTGATTAGTGGCACGCGCCGTCTGACAGCTCGCCCTTCGGCTTCTCGGACTGCTGACCCCGCGGCCGGCGATCGCGCTCGCGGCGGTCGGCGTCGTGCATTTCCTTCATCTTGGCGTTCTGTTCCTCGGATAGGACGCGGCGCATGCGAAACAGTTGCAGCGTGCGCGTGCGGCTCAACTCCGCCCGGGCGGACTCGACCCGTTCGGCGGCCTGCAGGACCGTGGCTTCGTCCGACGCCGTGTCGGCGATGACCTTCGACAGCTTGAACTCGTACTTGTCGAGAGCGGCCTTCTGCGCGCGCAGGGACGGTTCGGCGGTCTGGAAGATGGCCTCCAGCCGGTCGATCTGCTCCTGCGTCAGCGTGAGGCTCTTCTGGAACCGCTCCATCTGCCACCACTTGAAGCCTTGGGCCGCGGCGGGATGGGCCGCGGCGAACACAAACAGAGACAAGATCAAACAAATGAACAACTTACGCAGGGTATGCATGGCTCAATATGCGTTACGACCGGCCCGCTTCGGGCGTTTACGGAGAAACGGCAGAGTTCAGCCTTGGGGCGGAATGCCGAGACGAAGGCCTCGAGGGGTGAGGCCCGTCGGGAAACGGCGGGAGCACTACTGGGGCTCGTGGAGGAACAGCGTGAACTCGTCGAGCGCGCGCAACTCGCTCGCGGTGCGGAACTGCACGGCGAGGTCCACCTCGCCCAGTAGCCCGTCATCCTGGGGAATGCTGACCCGTGTCGGCAGGTATCCGGAGGCGGTGGCGGCGCTCGGGGCGATGGAGGCGGCCATCGGCGCGAGACGCCGCGTCTGCTGCGGCACGAGGTGCACGATCTGCCCACCGAGCAGGCCGATGATCAGGCCGGCCGCCGCGGCGACGCTGATCCAGCGGCGATTGACGCCCGCGACCGGCGCCTCGACGTGGCCCGTGACAGGGAAGGGGATGACCTTGGCGGAGTGGCCCAGGTTGGCGAGACGGGCGAGGATCTGGTGGCGCTGGGCATCGAGCGCGCGGTCGTCGAAATGACCGTCCGCTTCGGCATGCGCAGCCACCCGATACGCCTCGAGGGCGGCGTCGTGGTTCTGCTCGCTGTCGTCCGGTCGGTTCATGCCTGGCCTCCCAACACTCCTCGTAACTTCCGCAGGGCCCGGAACAAGTGGACCCGAACGGTGGCCTGACTCATGCCGGTGGCGGCGCTGATCTCCGCCGGCGTCTGCTCGTCCAGGTGACACAGCGTAAACACCAGGCGCTGGCGGTCAGGAAGCCCCGCCACGGCCTGCGTCACGTGCGCCCACCGCTCCTTCGCCAGCAACCGGCGTTCGTTCGAGGCGTCGCCGGCCGCCACTTGCTCGGCCGGCCGCCCGTCGTCTTCATCGGTCGAGTGGCTGATCCACCGTTGCTGCCTGGCCCGCGCCTTGATGCGATCCAGCGCGGCGTTCACCAGGATGCGCGTGAACCAGACGTCAAACGGCAGCTCGTTCCGGTATTGCTCGATGTGCAGGAACACCTTGATGAAGGCGTCCTGGACCACTTCGTCGGCATCCGCCGCGTCGCGCAGGTACTGAAACGCGATTCGAATTGCGCGCCGCTGGAGCAGTGCCACCAACGCCCCGAAGCGTTCCCTGGCGGCGTCCCGGTCGCCGCGCGCGACGAGCGCCTTGATCTCGGCCGCCAGGACGGAGGCGGGAGACGGGTGGGCGCCGTCCGAGGGACGGGGCGGGGCGGCGAGGTCGACGTTGGGCTGTCCTGCCATCTGTTACGGGACCGATCGTCCCGGCGTTTACCGGTAGTTTAGCAGCCTCGGCCCAAACCCGCGTACGAGATTGACTTAGCGCCTTTTCCATCTGTACCATTCATCTTTTGGATGCGACCGGGAGACACCGGTCGAGTTTTGGAGTCATATTCCATGAGTAATGCACAGGCGGGGCGCAGCTTGGATGCCCACGGGGTTCATTCCTCGAAGCCGGTTCACTTCAACTTGTCGGCGCCCGCGTTGTATGAGCACGCGATTCGCCGCCAGGAAGGCCACATCGCCGCGGAAGGCCCCCTGGTGTGCCGCACCGGCGCGCACACCGGCCGCTCGCCCAACGACAAGTTCGTGGTCAAGGAACCCTCGAGCGAGGGCAATGTCTGGTGGGGCAAGGTCAACCGGCCGATCGAGCCCGCCCACTTCGACGCGTTGCGCCGCGACATCGTCGCGCACCTGAAGGGCCAGGAACTCTTCGTGCAGGATCTCTACGCCGGCGCGGATGCCGAGTACCGCCTGCCGGTCCGCTTCATCCAGGAACTGGCCTGGCAGAGCCTGTTCGTGCGCAACCTCTTCATCGTCCCGCCCGCCGGCGAGCTGGCCGCCTTTGAACCGCAGTTCACGGTGCTCGTGGCGCCGTCGCTCAAGGCCGATCCGGCCCGGCACGGCACCCGCTCGGACGTGGCGGTGGCGATCAACTTCGCCTCCCGCGAAGTGCTGATTTGCGGCACCAGCTACGCCGGCGAGAACAAGAAGGCGATCTTCACGGTCCTGAACTACCTGCTGCCGCTTCGCCAGGTGCTGGCCATGCACTGCTCGGCCAACATCGGCCCCGCCGGCGACACCACGCTGTTCTTCGGCCTGTCGGGCACGGGCAAGACGACGCTGTCGAGCGACCCCGAGCGCCAGTTGATTGGCGACGACGAGCACGGCTGGAGCGACCGCGGCGTGTTCAACTTCGAGGGCGGTTGCTACGCCAAGATGATCCGGCTGTCGGCGGAAGCCGAGCCGCAGATCTTCTCGACCACCCGCCGCTTTGGCACCGTGCTCGAGAACGTGGTGATGGATCACGACTCGCGCGCGCTCGATTTCGATGATCAGTCGCTGACCGAGAACACGCGCGGCGCCTATCCCATCGAGTTCATCGACAACGCCGTGCCGTCGGGTGCCGGCGGACATCCGAAGAACATCGTGATGCTGACGGCCGACGCCTACGGCGTGCTGCCGCCGATCGCGCGGCTGTCGGCCGAGGGCGCCATGTATCACTACCTGTCGGGCTACACCGCGAAGGTGGCCGGCACCGAAAAGGGCGTGACCGAACCGAGCGCGACGTTCAGTACCTGCTTCGGCGCGCCGTTCCTGCCGCTCAATCCCAACGTCTACGCGAAGCAGCTCGGCGAGCGCATCGCGAAGTACCAGGCGCGGGTGTGGCTGGTGAATACCGGCTGGTCCGGCGGCCCCTACGGCGTCGGCAGCCGCATGAAGATCGCCTACACGCGGGCGATGATTCGCGCCGCGCTGTCGGGCGCGCTCGACGCGGTGGAGTATCGGCGTCACCCGGTCTTCAACATCGAGGTGCCGACGGCGGTGCCGGACGTGGCGGACAGCGTGCTCGATCCCCGCGGGACGTGGGGCGACAAGGCGGCGTATGACGCCCAGGCCGGGAAGCTGGCCCGCATGTTCGTGGAGAACTTCAAGACGAACTTTGCCGACGCCGATCCGGCGGTGGCTGCCGCGGGACCGTCGGTTTAGGCGATGACCTACGAGGCCGTTATCGGGCTGGAAATCCACGCCCAGCTGCTCACGGCCACGAAGATTTTTTGCGGCTGTGCCACGGCGTTTGGCGCGCCGCCCAACGCCCACACCTGCCCGGTATGTGTGGGGTTGCCGGGCGCGCTGCCGGTGCTCAACCGGCGCGCCGTGGATCTCGCCGTTACCGCCGCCCTGGCCCTCGGCTGCGAGGTGCAGGAGCGGTCGGTGTTCGCCCGCAAGAACTACTTCTATCCGGACCTGCCGAAGGGCTACCAGATCTCGCAGTACGAACTGCCGCTGGCGCTGGGCGGCGGGCTGCAGATGCCGGCGTCGGTCGGCGGCCGCTTCGTCAAGCTGACCCGCATCCACATGGAAGAGGATGCGGGGAAGTCCCTCCACGAGGGCTTCGCGGATTCCGATCGCAAGACCTACCTCGATTTCAACCGCAGCGGCGTGCCGCTGGTTGAGATCGTGAGCGAGCCGGACATGCGGTCGGCCGAAGAGGCGGCCCTGTTCTTCGAGACGCTCCGGCAGATCCTGGTGTGGCTCGGCGTCAACGACGGCAACATGGACGAGGGCAGCCTGCGCTGCGACGCCAACGTGTCGATCCGGCGCCCAGGCGACACCACGCTCGGCACCAAGACCGAGGTCAAGAACGTCAACTCCTTCCGGTATCTCGAGAAAGCGATCCAGTACGAGATCGGCCGGCACATCGACGTCATCGATCACGGCGGCCGCATCGTGCAGGAGACGCGGTTGTTCGACGCCGCGCAGGGCAAGACCTATTCGATGCGCAGCAAGGAAGAGGCGCACGACTATCGCTACTTCCCGGAACCGGACCTGCCGCCGCTGATGGTGGACGCCGCGCGCCGAGACCGCATCGCGGCGTCGTTGCCGGAACTGCCGGAGGCGCGGCGCCGCCGCGTGATCGCCGAGTACGCCATTCCCGACTACGACGCGGCCCTGCTGACCCAGACGCGAGGGGTCGCCGACTATTTCGAAGACGCGGCGCGGCGATCGGGCAACGCCAAGGCCGCCAGTAACTGGGTGATGGGCGAAGTGCTGCGCAACATGAAGGAACGCGCCGTGGGCATCGAGGCGGTGCCGATCTCGCCGGCCGCGCTGGCCGGGCTGATCGGCATCGTCGAGAAGGGCACCATCAGTTCCACGGTGGCCAAGGACGTGTTCGCGAAGATGTACGAATCGGGACGCGCGGCGGAGGACATCGTCGCCGCGGACGGCCTGGCGCAGATCTCGGACACCTCGAGCCTCGAGCCAATCGTGCAGCGGGTGCTGGCCGCCAATCCGGACGTGGTGGCCGAGATCAAGGCCGGCAAGGATCGGAAGTTCCAGTTCCTGGTCGGCCAGGTGATGAAAGAGACGAAGGGGAAGGGCGACCCCAAGCTGGTCACTGATTTGATGCGCGCGGCCATCGGGGCCTGACCGATGTGGTTCCGAGCGGCGGGACTGTACCTCGTCGCCGCGGTGGTGCTGACGTGGCCCCTCGCGACCCAGCTCACCACGCATCTCGGCGCGCTTGAAGGCGCCGGCGATCCGTTCCTCAACCTGTGGATTCTCGGCTGGGGGATGAAGGCCTGGCTCGCCGATCCGTCGGCGGTCCTCTCGGGCCGTGTCTTCGACGCCAACATCTTCCATCCCGCGTCAGGGTCGCTGACCTTCTCCGACCACATGCTGCTGCAGTCGTTGGTCGTGGCGCCGGTCTACGCAGTGGGCGGGAGCCTCGCCCTCTGCTACAACCTGCTGCTGATCGGCTCGATCGCGATCAGCGGACTGGCGATGCACGCGCTCGTCAAGGGCGTGACCGGATCGACGCCGGCCGCGTTTGTGGCCGGCCTGGCGTGGGCCTGCTGGCCATACCGGTCGGCCCACTTGCTGCACCTGCAATTGCAGTCGCTGTATTTCCTCCCGCTCGCGTTGCTGGCGTTGTACCGCCTCGCCGCCGCCCGCCGCAAGGTGGACGCCGCGCTGCTCGGGGCGATGGCCGCACTGCAAGCCGTGTCGTCGGTGTACTACGGCGTGATGACGGCGCTCGCGATCGCGACGGGGGCCGTCGCCGTGGCGTGGTCAACGGGGCAGTGGCGCGGCCGGCGGTGGTGGGCGCGGATGGTGCTGGCCGCGATCGTCGGCGCGGTGCTCGTCGTGCCCGTGGTGTGGCCGTACTGGCAATCGCAGCAGCGCGAGGGCTTCGGCCGGAACCTGTTCGAGGCCGCCGCGCATGCCGCATCGCTCCAGAGCTACACGCAGGTGCCGCCCGACAACCTGGTCTACGGGCGCACGGGCGTGCTGGCGCCTCGGGCGCCGGCGCCGGGCGCGCGAGACCGGCGGCACGTCGAACACCAGATGTTCCCGGGATTCGTGTTGCTCGGGCTGGCGGCGTTTGGCCTGTGGCGCGGCTGGCGCAGTGACGCGCGGCCCGTGGTGGTGTCGGCCGCGGTGCTGGTCGTGGTGGGCCTGGTGCTGTCGCTCGGGCCCGAGGGCATCCGCCCGCTCTACGCCTGGGTGGCGGATCACGTCTTCGGGTTCCAGGCCATTCGCGCGCCGGCGCGTTTTGCCGTCATCGCGATGCTCGGGCTGTGCGTGCTGGCCGGCGTCGGGGTTTCGCAAGCGCGCCTCAAGACCGGCGTCGTCGCGCTCATCACGGCGGTGATGTGCCTCGAGTATGTCAATGCGCCCCTCGCGTTCGTGGCGGCACCGCCGGCGTCAACAGCGACGGGGCGTTGGCTGGCGGAGCACGGCGACCCCGGGGCGGTCTTGTACCTGCCGTTGACGCTGGATCGCGAGAACTCCCCGTTCATGGTGGAGTCGCTCGAGCACGGGCGGCCCATCGTCAACGGCTACAGCGGGCAGCGGCCGTCGTTCTATCCCTCGCTCGTCGATGCGTTCGCCGAACCGGCCGCCGCGGATGCGCGGGCGACGCTGAAAGAACTGGACGCGCGGTTCGTGGTGAGCCCCACGGAACTGGCTGGCGCGGGCGGCGCGGCGTCGCCGTTCGTCGAACGGGCCAGGTTCGACGACCGCGTGATTTACGAGGTGGCGTGGACGGCGGAGAGCGAAGCCGCGCTGGACGAGGTGTCGATGGCGGAAGCGCCGGCGCCCGGGCCGGCGCCGTTCGCGGTGGGCGAGACCGCGGCCTACGACGTGCAATGGCTCAACGGTCCGTTGGACCTGACCGCCGGCCGCATCACGCTTCGCGTGGTGGCGCCGGACGCCGAGGACCGCGGAGCGGCGGGGGAGTTGCCGGCGTGGGTGTTCGAGGTGTCGGTTGACACCGCGCCTTGGGTATCACGGTTCTTCGAGGCGCACGACCGCTTCCGGACCTCGGCCGACGCGCAACTGAAGCCGTTGCTGCACCGGCGGTACCTCCGGGAGGGCCGGCGCGCCGTGGACCGGATCTACGCCTACGACCATGCCGGCCGGCGTGTCCGATCCGGCGACAGCCCCGCGGCGGCGCGCGACCCGGGCGCGCTGTCGCTGCCGCTGCCGCCCGGCGCGCGGGACGCGCTGACGGCGCTGTGGTACGTGCGCACGATGCCGGTGGCGCCGGGATACGCCCTGGCCATGCCCCTCAACGAAGCCGGCCGGAGCCTGGCCCTGACGGTGTCGGTGCCGGTCCGGGAGGCGGTCGTGATTGACGGCGCCAGCGTTCCCGCGTTGCGGCTCGAGCCGCGATTCTCGGCGCGGGTGCAGCGGCGCCAACCGATCGAGTCCACCATCTGGCTGAGCGATGACGCGCGACGGGTGCCGCTGATGGTGGAGGTCGCGGCCGGATTCGGCCGCGTGCGACTGAAGCTAGTAGACTACCGTCCGTGATCCAGACGCAGGGGCTCGGCAAGGTCTACGGCCGCGGGATGCACGCCCTTCGCGACCTCAACCTCAAGATCGACAAGGGCGAGTTCGTGTTCCTGACCGGCCCGAGCGGCGCCGGCAAGAGCACCCTGTTGCGCTTGTTGCTGCTGCAGGAGCGGCCCACCGACGGTGAGGTGATCGTCGCCGGCCGCAACCTCTCGCGACTGACCCGCAACGAGGTGCAGGCCTACCGGCGCACCGTCGGGTTCGTCTTCCAGGATTTCAAGCTGATCCCCACCAAGACCGTGTTCGAGAACGTGTCGTTCGCGCTGCGGGTGCTCGGCCTGCCGGTGGAGCACCAGCGCCGCCGGACCTATCAGGTGCTGAAGTGGGTGGGGTTGCAGCACCGCCTGAACGCCCGGCCGGAAGAACTGTCGGGCGGCGAGCAGCAGCGGGTGGCGATCGCGCGCGCGCTGGTCAACGAGCCGCACCTCGTGCTCGCCGACGAGCCCACGGGCAACCTCGACCCGGACCTGTCGCTCGAGATCATGAACCTGTTCCGCGACATCAACGCCGGCGGCACCACGGTCGTGGTCGCGACGCACGATCGCGAGTTGATCAAGTGGGTGGGCCGGCGGGTCGTGCAACTCGAACACGGCAAGCTGGCCGGCCTCCCGGAGGTGCCGCAATGACGGTGATCGGCTACGCCTTCGAGGAAGCGTTCGCCAGCCTGCGCCGTGCCGGCCGCTCGGCGGCGATCTCGATTGGCACCATTGCCATTGCCTTCGCCACTCTCGGCGGGTTCCTTCTGGCGTCGGTCAACGTGCAACGGTCGCTCGATCGGTGGCTGGAGTCCGCCGAGGTCTCGGTGTATCTCTACGACGATCTGTCGGACGAACTGCGCGCCCGCCTCGAGCAATACCTCCGGGAGCAGCCGGCCGTGGCCGCGGTCGAGTACGTGTCCAAGGCGCGCGCGCTCGAGCGGTTCCGCGCCGATTTCCCCGAGCTCCTCGACGTGGCCTCGTCGTTGGCGGAGAACCCGTTCCCGGCGGCGTTCGAGGTTCGCCTCCGGACCGAGTCCGCGGGCGGTCCGGCGGTGGACGACCTGACCACCGGCCTCGGCGGCCGCGACGGCGTGGCCGATGTTCGCTACGATCGCCGCTGGCTGGCCCGGCTCGTGGGCATTGTCACCACGGCGCGGATCGCGGGCGCGGTGGTCGCCGCCGTGCTGATGCTGGGCGCCGCCTTCACGGTGGCGGCAGTGGTGCGGCTCTCCCTGCATGCCCGCCGCGATGAGGTCGACATCATGCAGTTGGTCGGCGCGCCCTTCAGCTACATCCGCGGCCCCTTCATCGTGGAAGGGTTGTTGCTCGGCGGCGCCGGTGCGGCGGTGGCGCTGGCGCTGATCGGCCTGCTGTACTCCGCGACCACCCGGTGGCTGGGCCCGGATCTCGCCGGTCTGGCCGGGGCAGGGCCCCTGCAGTTCCTCGGCGTGAGGGAGTCGGTCGTGATGATCCTGGGCGGGCTGGGGGTAGGGGCCACCGCCGGCACCGTGGCGTCTCGCTCCGCCAAATGAACAATCGGTCAAATTGAAACGGGACGTCTGTAAATGTCGCCCCGTTGACACATTCATCTGAACGCCCTACACTGAAATTCATCAAATATGCCGAGGGCGAGGAACAGAATCCCGCGCTTTCTGATGGCTAACGCCGTACCGGCCTCGGTTTCGGCGCTCTCCGAGTTTTATCGCGAAGAGTTCATCAAGCATCACCAGTGCTTACAGGAACAGCGCGAGTACTACAGCGCGCAGGCCATCAACAGCGCCGAAGCCGCCCTCCTCAGAATCATCTCCGAAATGGATCGGCTCTCCGAAGAAGCCAACGCCAATCAAGTAGTTGCCCAGTTGCTCCGTGAGTTCGATGTCGTGACCGGCCTGTCAGGCTGGGTCGACCCCTGCAAGGTCCACTGACGGTTCCACTCTCAACGTTCAGGCACGACCTCCAAGCGATTGTCCGCGCCGGCGTCGACGCGGTCAGCGCCGCGCGTGTCGTCGAACGAGCCATGGCCGATCCGTCACTGGCCGAGGTGCTGACCGGGCGATCGCTGCACGTGGTGGCCGTGGGCAAGGCGGCCTCGGCGATGGCGGCCGCCTTTGGAGCGGTGCCGCAGCTGTCCGTTCAACACGCGGTGGCCATCGGCACCCACGCCGACAACGGGCTGCCCGCCAACGTCGAGTGGATCGAGTCGGGTCACCCGTTTCCGGACGCGCGAAGCGAACGGGCGGGCCGGCGCGCGCTGGCACTCGCCCAGGGCGTGCACTCGGGCGAGGTGCTGGTAATCCTGTTGTCGGGTGGGGCGTCGGCGCTGATGGCCGCGCCCGTTGAGGGCATCACCCTGGACGACAAGATCAGCACGACCCGCCTGATGATGAACGCCGGCGCCGACATCCACGCGCTGAACACCGTGCGGCGGCATTTGTCGAACGTCAAGGGCGGCCGCCTGGCGGCCGCCTGTGCCGGCACGACCATCACGCTCGCGCTGTCGGATGTCGTCGGCGACGATCTCAATGCGATCGGCTCCGGCCCCGGGGTCGCCGACAGCACCACCTGGAGCGATGCGGCCGCCGCGCTCGAGCGGTTCGGCGGCGGCGATCACCTCGACTCGGTTCGGGCCGTGATTCGCCGCGGGTTGGCGGGCGAGCTGCCCGATACACCCAAGGCCGGCCATCCCTCGCTCGCCCGCGCGACGGCGCGGGTGATCGGCGGCCGGATGGACGCCCTGGCCGGCGCGCGTGACGCCGCGGTGGCGCGGGGGTATGAGGTGGCGGTCATCGACGAACCCATCGTGGGGGAGGCGAGAGCGGCCGGACCGGCCTGGCTCGATCGGGCCCGCGGCCTGGCGCGCGGCGGGCGCCAGCCGCTGTGCGTGATTTCCGGTGGCGAGACCATCGTCCGCGTGACCGGCGCCGGCACCGGTGGCCGCAATCTCGAGTTCGTGCTGTCGATTGCCGAAGCGCTGCAGGCGCTGCCCGGCACGTATGCGGCGGCCAGTATCGGCACCGACGGCATCGACGGCACCTCCGGCGTCGCCGGCGCCATGGTCGATTCCACCACCATGACCCGGGCGGCCGCGGCCGGCCTCCCGCCGCCGGGCGCCGTGCTCGCGGCGAACGATTCGTTTTCGTTTTTCGCGCCCCTCGATGATCTGATTCGGCTGGGGCGCACCAATACCAATGTCGGTGACTTACAAGTGATCGTGATCCATGAACCGTGAAGACCTCCTCCGCCAGATGCGGGCCCGCGTGCCCCATCCGGCCACCGCGCGCGAATTGTTCAGCGTGCTCCGCATTGGCAAGGACGACCGTGTCCTCGTCAAGCGCCTGCTGCGCCATCTCGTCGCCGACGGCGAGCTGGTCCTCGTCCGGGGCAAGCTGTACGGCCTGCCCGATCGCATGGACCTGGTGGTCGGCAAACTCGACGGGCATTCGTCCGGCATCGGCTTTGTCGCGCCCGAGCGGCCGATCGAGGGCCTGACTCGCGATATCGTCGTCGCCGCTCACAACCTGCAGGAGGCGATGCATGGCGACCGCGTGGTCGTCCGCATTGAACGCTATCGCGAGGATGGCCGCGCCGAGGGCAAGATTGTCCAGGTGCTCGAGCGCGCCTCGAGCAGCATTGTCGGCCGCTTCGACCTCGACGCCACCGGCCTGGCGTTTGTGGTCCCGTTCGACAAGCGGCTGACGGCAGAGGTGCAGATTCCCCGCGACGAGTCGATGGACGCGCAGGCCGGGCAGATGGTCACCGTCACCATCACGCGCTGGCCGACGCCGACCCGCGGCCCCGCCGGACGCATCACCGAGATCCTCGGCGACATCAACGATCCTGGTGTGGACACCGAGATCATCCTCCGCAAGCACAACATCCCGGATGAACACGGCGCGGAGGCCGTCGCGGAAGCCAAGCGCATCGGCGGCGCGGTCCGCGACAAGGACCTGGCCGGCCGCACCGATTTCCGCGACCGCACGGTGGTGACCATCGACGGCGAGCACGCGCGCGACTTCGACGACGCGATCTCGATCGAGCGGCTGCCGAACGGCCACTACTGGCTGGGCGTGCACATTGCCGACGTGGCGCACTACGTGCGTGACGGCAGCGCGCTTGACGGCGAGGCCTACCAACGCAGCACCTCCGTGTATTTTCCGGAGCGCGCCATCCACATGTTCCCGTCGGAGCTGTCCACGGGACTGTGCAGCCTGAACCCGCACGTCGATCGCCTGGTGCAGTCGTGCCTCATGGAGGTCACCGGCAACGGTGAGGTCGTGCGGCACGAGATGCACGACGGCATCATCCGCAGCGACGCGCGGATGACCTACACCGCCGTGAACGCCATCCTCACGGATCGCGACCCGGCGGTGATCGCCAAGTACCAGCCGCTGGTGCCGATGTTCGAGCTGATGCGCGGGCTGTTCGAGATTCTCAATGGCCGCCGCCGCCGGCGCGGGTCGGTGGACTTCGACCTGCCCGAGGCGCAGGTGGTGCTGGACGAAGACGGCTTCATTGCCGACATCATCGCCTCGGAGCGCAACGTCGCGCACCGCCTGATCGAGGAGTTCATGTTGCTGGCCAACGAAACCGTGGCCGGGCACCTCGAGTCACACGGCATGCCGGCCCTCTTCCGCATCCACGAGAAGCCGGACCCGCTCAAGGTCCTGCAGTTCGAGGAGTTCGTCAGCGCGTTCGGGTTCAGCCTCGGCGCCTCCGAAGGGCACGTGACGCCGATGCACTTCCAGAAGCTGGTGGACAAGATTCGCGGCAACCCGGCCGAGCGCCCGATCGCGTTCCTGATGCTGCGCACCATGCAGAAGGCGCGCTACGACCCGGCCAACGTCGGGCACTTCGGCCTCGCCGCCGAAACCTACACGCACTTCACGTCGCCGATTCGCCGCTATCCGGACCTCGTCGTCCATCGCCTGCTGCGCGAGCTGCGGCACACCAAGGTCAACGACGAGCGGCGGGCGGAGCTGGAGGAAGACCTGCCGGAAGTCGGCCGTCACACCTCGGAGATGGAGAAGCGCGCCGCCGAAGCTGAGCGCGAGATCCTGCAGTGGAAGAAGGTCCGCTTCATGGCCGACAAGGTCGGCGACGTCTTCGACGGCTACATCACCGGGGTGGCGGCGTTCGGGATGTTCGTCGAACTGGTCGATCACTACGTGGAAGGCATGGTCCACGTCAGCACGATGGCCGACGATTACTACCGGTTCATCGAGCAGTCGCACGCGCTGTTCGGCGAGAACAGCCGGAAGATGTACCGGCTGGGCGACCGGGTCCGCGTCCAGATCGTGCGCGTCGACATGGAGCGGCGGCAGATCGACCTCGGCCTGGAAGACGTGCTCGCGAAAGTCCGCAAGGACGAGCGCGGCCGCGGCCCGGCGCGCAGTTCGGCCCGGCCGAAGAAGGACCAGCGCAAGGGGACCCCCGAAGAGCGCCGCCGGCGCAAGGCGCAGCGGCCCGGCAAAGGCGAGCGCAAGGCCAAGAAGCGGCGATGACCAACCTCGTTGTCGGCACGGCCGGCCACATCGATCACGGCAAGAGCACGCTGGTCCGCGCGCTCACCGGGATCGATCCCGACCGGTTGAAGGAAGAGAAGGCCCGCGGCATCACCATCGAACTCGGGTTCGCCCACACCACGATTGGCGAGACGCGCGTGGCGTTTGTCGACGTCCCCGGCCACGAGCGGTTCGTGCGGACGATGCTCGCCGGTGTCGGGGGGATCGACTGCGTGCTGTTGATCGTGGCGTCGGACGAGTCGGTAATGCCGCAGACGCGCGAGCACTTCGACATCTGCCGCCTGCTGCGCATCCCGCGCGGCATCGTCGTGCTGACCAAGTCGGACGCCGCCGACGCCGAGACGCGCGCCCTGGTCCGCCAGGACGTCGCCGATCTCGTCACGGGTTCGTTTCTCGAATCCGCGGCGGTGGTTGAGGTCTCGGCGGAGACGGGTGCGGGGCTGGATGCGCTGCGCGCCGCCATCGCGGCGCAGGCGGCGCTGGTCGGCCGCCGGCCCGTTGACAGCGCCGTGCGGCTGCCGATCGATCGGGCGTTCACGATGAAGGGTTTCGGCACGGTGATCACCGGCACGCTGGTGTCGGGCCGCATCGGCATGGACGAGGAGCTCGTGATGCTGCCGGCCGGGCGCCCGGTGAAGGTCCGTGGCATCCAGGTGCACGGCGCACAGGCCACCGCGGCGCTGGCCGGCCAGCGGACCGCGATCAACCTGGGCGGCATCGAGGTGGCCGAGGTCGGCCGCGGCGAGACGCTCGCCACGCCGGGCATGCTGAGCGTGACGCGGCGCGTCGACGCGGTGGTCGATCTGCTCGAGTCCAGCAAGCCGCTCAAGCATGGGGCGCGCGTGCGCCTCCACCACGGCACCGCGGAAGTGCTGGGCCGCGTCTCGATTGCCGGCGCCGCGGACGGCGAAGTGAAGCCGGGCGGCCGCGCCTTCGTGCGGATGCGGCTCGAAGGGGCCGCCGTGCTGACGCGCGGCGATCGCTTCATCATCCGCGCCTACTCGCCGTCGATCACAATTGGTGGCGGCGTCGTGCTCGACCCGGCGCCGACCCGGCCCGGCGTGCGCAGTGCCGACGGGCTCGACAGCCTCGTGAAGCTGGACCTCGGCCGGGCCGGCGATGAAGCCGAGGCGGTGGCGGTCATGGTGACCGCGGCCGGCCTTCCGGGCATCCCGCGCGACGCGCTGATGTCGCGGGCGGGCGTGCCGCCGGCGCGCGTGCCGGCGATGCTCGATGCCCTGGCCGCGCGCGGCGTGGTCACGGCGGGGGAGCGCGTGGTGGCGACCCGCCACCTGGTTCGCGCGGCGGAGGCGCTGGTGAAACTGGTCACGGCGTTCCATCGCGCCCATCCCCTCAGTGACGGCCTGCCGCGCGAAGAGGCCCGCGAGAAGGTGTCGGCGCGCGCCGAGGCCGCGGTGTTCGAGCGCATTGTCGATGACCTGAAGAAGGCGAAGACGCTGGCGGGCACCGATCGCCTGGCGCTGGCCACGCACAAGGTGGCGGTCACGGGTGAAGACGCCCGCGTCAAGGCCGCGATCCTGGCGGCCTACCAGGCGGCCGGCTTGAAGCCGCCGGATGCCGCCGCCGTTCAGGCCGCGGCCGGCGCTCCGGCCGCCGTCGTGGACAAGATGACGGCGTTGTTGATTCGTGAGAAGGCGCTCGTCCGCCTCGACACCCTGACGTTCCATGCCGATGCGCTGCAGGTGTTGAAGGACGAGATCCGGGCGCTCAAGGTGGGGACGCCGGACGGCAAGGCCACCGTGGATGTGACGGCCTTCAAGGACAAGTACGGAATTTCGAGAAAATTTGCGATCCCGCTGCTGGAGTATCTCGACCGCGAGCGCGTGACAAGGCGAACGGGTGACGCCCGCCTCGTCATCTAGCGGCTACTTCTCTTGGGAGGAGCCGTCCTTCATGGAACTCTTGAAGTTCTTGATGCCGGCGCCAATACCCTTGCCGAGCTCCGGCAGGCGATTCGCGCCGAAAATGAGAATCACAATCGCCAGAATGATGAGCATTTCCGGCATTCCGATGGGCCCGAACAGGGCAACCACGTCCATGACAACTCCTTGAGGCCGCGAGAAATCGGCGACCGTGAATCGATTGTAGCACCTGTGGCGTCCGGCTTCAGGCTGTGGAACACGGTCCGCCCAGAGGCGGAACACGGTCCGCCTGAAGGCGGACGCCACAGTCGCGAAGCCAACCGTCCCCATTCGGCGTCAAATAGACATGGCGCTGGCTTTGCACTTGTCAGGCCATAACCCGTCGGTCAGAATGACCGTGGGTCCACTCTTCTACCCATGGCCGAGTCCATACCCACGCGTCCCAAAGACGACTCGCGAACGGCGTCCCTGCACCTGACGGACCGACCGGTTGAACCGCGTTTTTCGTTCGAAGGGCGCCGGCCGGGCTTTGGCGTCGGCGCCTCCATGGCCGCGCACCTGGCCTTTGGGCTGATCATCCTGCTGGCCCTCCGGTTTGCGCCGCAACCCAACGCCGCGGAGTTCCTGCCCGACGCGCCCGTCAACGACATCGTCTGGCTGGCGGTCCCCGGACCGGGCGGCGGTGGCGGCGGTGGCGGCAACAAGGCCCCGGAGCCTCCCCGCAAGGCGGAACTGCCCGGCAAGGACAAGATCACCGTCCCGGTCCAGAAGACCCCGACCCCGGCGCCGGACCCACCCAAAGTGGACCCGCCGCCGGCCGAACTCCTGATTCCCGCCCAGACCCTCGCGTCTGCGGAACAAACTCTTCCAGGCGTCATTCAGAGCGTGCCCACCACGACCGAGTCGCAGGGCGCCGGCTCTGGTGGCGGAGCCGGCACGGGCACCGGGCAAGGCGTCGGGTCGGGTCAGGGGTCGGGCCTCGGCGCCGGCTTCGGCGGCGGCACCGGCGGCGGTGCCTATCGGCCAGGGGCCGGCATTTCCTTGCCCGTGGTGCTGCGCGAAGTGAAGCCGGCGTATACCGCCGACGCCATGCGCGCCAAGGTCCAGGGCTCGGTCTGGCTCGAATGCATCGTCATGCCCGACGGTTCGGTCGGCGAGGTGAAGGTGACCCGGTCGCTCGACCCGATCTTCGGCCTCGATCAGGAAGCGATCAAGGCCGCCAAGATGTGGAAGTTCCGGCCTGGGATGCGCCAGGGCGAGCCGGTCCCGGTGATCATCACGATTGAGCTGACCTTCACCCTGCGCTGACCCAGGCGCCGGGCCTCTCAATTCAGCTACCATGGCGCGCATGACGCGCACTCGCCTGGTTCTCGCCTTGGCCGCTGCGGCCTCACTTGCCCTGGTCGCGGAGGCGGCCGCGCAATCTCCGTATCCAGCTCCGATTGACGGCGACTTCGTCGCGCGCGACTACCTGTTCACCAGTGGCGATCGGATGGCCGCGGTGAAGATCCACTACCGCACGGTCGGCACGCCGCGGCAGGACGCCGACGGCGTCGTTCGCAACGCCGTGTTGATCCTGCACGGCACGGGCGGAACCGGCGGCGGGTTCCTGAGCGCGACCTACGCCGGACGGTTGTTCGGGAAGGGGCAGCCGCTCGACGCGGAGAAGTACTTCATCATCCTGCCCGACAACGTCGGCCACGGGCAGTCGAGCAAGCCGAGCGACGGCCTGCGGATGAAGTTTCCGCGCTACGGCTACACCGACATGGTGAAGCTCCAGCACCTGCTCGTGACGCAGGGGCTGGGCCTGACCAACCTGAAGCTGGTAATGGGCACGTCCATGGGCGCGATGCACGCGTGGAACTGGGGCTACATGTATCCCGGCTTTGCCGCGGGCCTGGTGCCGCTGGCGAGCAACCCCGTGGAGATTGGCGGCCGCAATCGCGTGTGGCGCAAGCTGCTGATCGACGCCATCGTGACCGATCCGACGTGGAAGAACGGCGACTACACCGAACCGCCGCGCGGGCTGGCCAGCGCCCTCGGGTTCCTGTTGATGGCCACCAGCGTGCCGCTGCAGTGGCAGAAGCAGTTCCCGACCATCGAGGCGGCCGACCAGTGGCTGGCCGATCAGCTTGCCAGCCGGACGAAGGCGACCGACGCCAACGACATGCTGTATTACTTCCGCGCCATCGAGGATTTCAACCCGGCGCCGCACCTCTCGCAGATCACGGCACCCCTGCTGGCCATCAACTCGGCCGACGACTTCGTGAACCCGCCCGAATTGCCCATGATGCAGGAGTTGATTAAGCAGGTGAAGAAGGGGCGGTTCATCCTGCTGCCGATTACCGACGCCACCCGCGGGCACGGCACCCATTCCATTCCAGCGATCTGGGGCGAGGAACTGGTAAAATTCATGGCGGAGTTGAAATAGGTTCTTTGCAGACGGTTATCTCGCCCAACGCCACATTGAAGGCCGAAGTCGCCCGGCGGCGCACGTTCGCCATCATTTCCCACCCCGACGCCGGCAAGACCACGTTGACCGAAAAGCTCCTGCTGTACGCCGGGGCGATTGAGCTGGCCGGCGCCGTGCGCGGTCGCAAGTCCGAGCGCGCGGTGGTCTCGGACTGGATGGACATCGAGCGCGAGCGCGGCATTTCCGTGACCTCGGCCGCCGTTGAGTTCGACATCGGCGAGCACCATCTCACGCTGCTCGACACGCCCGGCCACAAGGACTTCAGCGAAGACACCTATCGCACGCTGTTCGCGGTGGACGGCGTGGTGATGGTGATCGACGCGGCGAAGGGCATCGAGACGCAGACGCGCAAGCTGTTCGAGGTCTGCAAGCTGCGGCGCCTGCCGGTGCTCACGTTCATCAACAAGCTCGATCAACCCAGTCGCGATCCCTTCGATCTGCTGGACGAGATCGAGCGTGTGCTCGGCTTGCACGCGGTGCCGATGAATTGGCCGATCGGCAGCGGCGATCGTTTTCGCGGCGTGTTCGATCTGCAGCAGGGCCGGGTCCACTTCTACGAGCGGAAAGGCCGGGCGCACCAGGCGCCGGTCGAAGTGTCGTCGGCTCACGATCCGCGCCTGGCCGAGCTGCTCGGGCGGGAGGCCTGGCAGCACCTGATCGACGAAACCTCGCTCGTGACCGGCGCCGGCACGACGTTCGATCGGCAGGGGTATCTCGAGGGCCGGCACACCCCGGTGTTCTTCGGCAGCGCGTTGTCGAATTTCGGGCTGGAGCCCTTTCTCAAGGCGCTGACGGAGCTGGCGCCGCCGCCCATGGCCCGCATGAGCGACCACGGCTTGATTGCGCCGGACTCGCCCAACTTCAGCGGCTTCGTGTTCAAGATCCAGGCGAACATGAACCGCCGTCATCGCGACCGCATCGCGTTTCTGCGGGTCTGCTCGGGCGTGTTCGAGAAGGACATGGTGATCACCAACGCGCGGCAGGGCGCCGAGATTCGCGCGGCGCGGCCGTACCGCTTCTTCGGCGGCAAGCGCGAAACCATCGACCGGGCCTATCCCGGCGACGTGGTGGGGCTGGTGAATCCCGGTCAGTTCGGGATTGGCGACACGCTCTACAGCGGCGTGGCGTTGAAGTACCCGCCCATCCCGCGATTTCCGGCGGAGCACTTCGGCATTGCCCGTCTGCGTGACGTCCGCTTCAAGCAGTTCGACGATGGCATCAGGCAGCTGGAGGAAGAGGGCCTGATGCAGGTGCTCTATCCAACGGTGGGGCGTCGCGAGCCGATTCTGGGAACGGTCGGTCCGCTACAACTGGAAGTGCTGAAGGCGCGGCTCGAGAACGAGTACAACGTCGCCTGCGACGTCGATTCGCTCCCGTATACCGCGGCGAGGTGGGTGACGGGGCCGGCCGACAAGATTGCCGCGATGTCGGCATCGACCTCCGGCACCCGCAGCACCACCGACCGTGACGGCCGCCCGGTGATGCTGTTCGAGTCAGAGTGGGCGCTGGAGTATTGCACGCGCAACAATCCAGACGTCCAGTTCCTGGCCGTCATGCCTTAGCGGTCAGGGCGTCGTGATCTCGACCTTGTAGAAGTAACATCCCGAGTCACCCTGGGTGTAAGCGCTGACATACAGCATGAGGGTGCCGGCAAACTCCGTGACCGTCCGAAGCCAGGGCTGCAGGTTGCCTCCGTCATCGTCGTCAACCTGGTCGGCGAACTCGGCTTCACCGTCTTCAGCAGCCGAACCCAGTTGCACCATGCTCAACGAGGCGATCGGGTCGAAGTCGGATGAGAACGTGACCGAGACTCTGCTGCCCCGTGGCGCCCATCCGAGGTTGTGCGAGTTGGTGGTCGTGGACGACACACAGTTGCGGGCGCTGGAGGCCGTCCCCGAGATCGCGGTGGGGAGGACCGTGGCGACAGCTGCGGCCGGCCGCTTGGGTGCCTTGGGACTTCTCGGCGCGTGCGTCTGCGCGGAGGCAGCGGCGGCGGTGAAGAGGAGAATTACCAGAAGGCCGATGAGGCGTCGCAACATGGATACCCCCTTGGGGTCGAAGCGGATAAAGGACTCTGAACTTCAAGAATTCATGGAAGGTTCGTGCCAGTCGTCGATCGCGCCCTCAGGCCTGATTCGTGGAATTGTCTGAGGTATTGGAGAAAATGCGCCGAAATCGAAGCGAGGGTCGAGGAATTTCCCGCAGCCGCCGCAAATGAAAACGGCCCGGTGGGGAACACCCCACCGGGCCACAAAATCACCAATTCCCGAGATCGCAAGATCTCGAAATCAGCGTTAGTACATCCCGCCCATGCCGCCGCCCGGCATACCGCCGCCGCCGGCGGATTCCTTCTTCTCTTCCGGAATGTCGCAAATCAGCGCTTCCGTGGTGAGCAGGAGGGAGGCGATGGACGAAGCGTTCTGCAGCGCGTTGCGAACGACCTTCGCGGGGTCGATGACGCCGGCCTTGACCAGGTCCTCGAACACTTCGGTGGCGGCGTTGAAGCCCTCGTCGCCCTTGCCGTCCTTCACCTGGGCCACGATGATCGAGCCTTCGAGGCCGGCGTTGGTGGCAATCCAGCGGCAGGGTTCTTCGATCGCGCGCTTGATGATGGCCACGCCGATCTTCTGGTCGCCTTCGAGCTTCAGGCCGTCGAGCACCTTGCTGGCACGAATCAGGGCCACGCCGCCGCCGGGCACGATGCCCTCTTCGACTGCCGCCTTGGTCGCGTGCATCGCGTCTTCGACGCGCGCCTTCTTTTCCTTCATCTCGGTTTCGGTGGCCGCACCGACCTTGATGATGGCGACGCCGCCCACGAGCTTGGCCAGGCGTTCCTGGAGCTTCTCGCGGTCGTAGTCGGAGGTGGTCTCTTCGACCTGGACGCGGATCTGCTTGACGCGGCCCTCGATGGCCTTGCTTTCGCCAGCGCCCTCGACGATCGTCGTGTTGTCCTTGTCGATGGTGACCTTCTTGGCCTTGCCGAGATCTTCGAGCTTGATGTTCTCGAGCTTGACGCCGAGGTCCTCGGTCAGGGCCTTGCCGCCGGTCAGGATGGCGATGTCTTCGAGCATGGCCTTGCGGCGGTCGCCGAAGCCCGGGGCCTTGACGGCCGCGGCCTGGAGCGTGCCACGCAGCTTGTTGACGACGAGGGTCGCCAGCGCTTCGCCTTCGATGTCTTCAGCGATGATCAGCAGCGGGCGGCCGAGGCGCGCCACCTGCTCGAGTACGGGGAGCAGGTCCTTCATCGAGCTGATCTTCTTTTCGTGGATCAGGATGACGGGGTTCTCGAGCACCACTTCCATGCGCTCGGGGTCGGTCACGAAGTAGGGCGACAGGTAGCCGCGGTCGAACTGCATGCCTTCGACCACATCCAGCGTCGTCTCGAGGGTCTTGGCTTCCTCAACGGTGATGACGCCGTCCTTGCCGACCTTCTCCATCGCCGCGGCGATGATGTCGCCGATGGTCGGGTCGCTGTTGGCGGAGATGGCGCCAACCTGGGCAATCATGTTGCCCTTGACCGGCTTCGCCATCTTCTTGATCTCGGCCGTCATGGCCTCGACCGCCTTCTCGATGCCGCGCTTCAGTTCCATCGGGTTCGCGCCGGCCACCACATTGCGGGCGCCTTCACGATAGATGGCCTGGGCGAGCACCGTGGCCGTGGTCGTGCCGTCGCCGGCCGTGTCCGAGGTCTTGCTCGCGACTTCGCGCACCATCTGGGCGCCCATGTTCTCGAGCGGATCCTTGAGCTCGATTTCCTTGGCCACCGTCACGCCGTCCTTGGTGATGGTGGGGGAGCCGAACTTCTTGTCGAGGACGACGTTGCGGCCCTTGGGGCCGAGGGTCACCTTGACCGCGTCGGCCAGCTGGTTCACGCCGCGGAGGATCGCCTGGCGGGACTGTTCGCCGTAAATAATCTGCTTAGCCATGTCAATGAATCTCCGTCGTTACTTCTTTTTCCCGCCCTCGATCACCGCCAGGACTTCGTCCTCGCGCATGATGAGGTAATCCTCGCCGTCGACACGAACTTCCTGGCCTGAGTACTTCCCGAACAGGATGGTGTCGCCTTCCTTGACGTCGAGCGCGATGCGCTTGCCGTCCTTGTCAGCCTTACCAGCGCCGACAGCCGTCACCTTTCCCTGCTGCGGCTTTTCCTTGGCCGAGTCCGGGATGATGATGCCGCCAACCTTCTGTTCTTCTTCCTCAGTGCGCTGCACGAGGATGCGGTCGTGGAGCGGTCGTAAAGCCATGTGTTGCTCTCCGTCTCTAACGTAGCTGGTTATGTGGTGCGTGATGTTTCTGGCAGTCGACCGCTCAGTCAGCTAGCAGTCGATGCGAACGACTGCTAATGATAGCGGAGGGGGCGGGAAGGCGTCAAGGCGCGGCCTACGGCCGTGTTGGTGCCGCCTATGAGGAGTGGCCGGCTGACCGCGGCTCGTCAGGCGCGGTTGGCCGCTGCCGGTCGCGCGCGTCTGACACCACCCGGAAACTCTGGAACGGGATCAGGCATTCGTGCTTCTGCAGGAAGTTCATGAAGCGCTTGTAGTCTTCCGGCGGCAGGTTGAAGAGCTGGGCGACCAGGCGGTAACTGCCTTTGGTCTGCTGCAGTCCGCGCAGGATGATCTGCCGCACCGTCTCCCGGGTCATGTCGCGAACCATGAACGGCTCGTAGACGACGACCCAGAATGAGGCGCCGCCCTCGGCCATGCTCCGATAGCGGGCATCAGCCGCTGACTCGGGCGCGGCCTGGGCCGCGGCCGCAGGGGTGACCGGCGGCCGCGGCGTCAGGGGCAGGTTGGCGGCGGTGACCACCTGCCCGGCACGGATGAGTAAGACGCGTTCGACCACGTTCTTCAACTCGCGCACGTTGCCGGGCCAGTCGTATTGCTCCAGGGCGTGGATGGCGTCCGGGCTCACATCGGGCTCGGGCACGCGCGCCAGCCCACTGAGCACGGTCAGGTAGTGCCTGAACAGCAGCGCGATGTCTTCACGCCGCTCGCGAAGAGGCGGCACCACGAGGTGGACGATGTTCAGGCGGTAATACAGGTCTTCGCGGAATTCTTTCCGGCGCACCTGCTCGAGCAGGTCGCGGTTGGTCGCGGCGATGACTCGCACGTCAACAATCGTGCGGGGATGCTCGGAGCCGACCCGTTGAATCTCGCCGTTCTCGAGGAAGCGGAGCAACATGCCCTGCATGCGGAGGCTCATCTCGCCGACTTCGTCGAGCAGCACCGTGCCGTTGTCGGCTGCCTCGAGGAACCCGCGCCGGTCGCGATCCGCGCCGGTGAAGCTGCCGCGCATGTGGCCGAAGAATTCCGATTCCAGCAGGCCTTCCGGCACGCCCGCGCAATTGATCGTGAACATCGGCAACTGGCGCCGCCGGCTGCGCAAGTGGATTCGGCGCGCAAGCACTTCCTTGCCTGAGCCGCTTTCGCCAGTGATGAGGACCTTCGAGTCACTGGCCGCAACGGCATCAGCGTCCTCCAGCACGGCCTGGATGGCCGGGCTGGAGCCTAAGAACGTTGGGGGGGATTCCAAACGTCTGCCCTTGTCCCTAGTGTCGTCCTGTATAGGCCACAGGGCGACACTATAGCGGAGCTGGCGGCGGACGAGGCCCTTCAATCCTTAGAGATTTCTTAGTTTCGCGGAATCTTGCACAGAGATATCGCTTGCGCGGTCATTCCTCACGTGCCATGGGTGACAAACCATGTAAATTCACCTCGAATCGCTCCTATTTGGCATCTTTGTGCGGGAGGCCCTGTCGCAAGAGCCACGCGAGCATCAGCAGGCCCGCGCCGGCGATGAGCCCTTCCGGCTGGGCATCGAGCGGGCGCGCCAGCGTCCCCCCGGCCGGTGAGGCCAGCGCGCCCACGGCGCCGGCGATGGTAAGCGAGAAGACGATTGCCAGCTTCATGACGGCCGCTCCCTTGTGATGACGGCGAGGCGGCATGTGCGCCCACATGCCCGCCCCACCGTGTCTGCCCCGAACCCCTACTGCTCCCGCATCGTCGGTGCCTTCCGATCGCGCACCGGAACGCGAGCTTCCCGAATCGTCACCCGCCCGTCGTGGCCGATGCTGTGAGTGAACGTCGTGGTCCTCCAGTCCGCCCCGTTGCCGGTGATTGCGAACTGCACCGGGGTGGTCGGGCCCGCGCTCCGCGTCGATAGCGCATCGCGCGGCGCCACCACGCCCGCGGGCAGGCCGATCGTGGTCGTCGCGCTCCAGTCGCCGGCTCCGGTCACGATGACCGGGTAGTGCTCGGTGTCGGCGCCGCGCTCGATGTACGCCGGTTCCACAATGGTCACGCCGGCGCCTTCAACCGCGGTGGCCAGGGCCGCGACCCTTGTCCCATTCGCCAGGCGGATCTGGTGGAGCAGGACCTGTGGGCTTGGCGCGTTGGCGTCGGCCGCCGACACGGCGCCATAGGTGTAGCGAACGTCCTCGCCGGCCCAGGGTTCGACGGCGTCATCGGTCCGCGCTACCACCAGGTAACCCGCGGTGGATGCGTCGGGCAGCCGTGGCACGATGATGCGCACGTCGCCGTTGGCGTCGGTGGTGCCGATGGCGCGATAGCTTCCGGCGCCCATGACCTGGCACGCGTCGCTGGCCCCGGTGGACTGACCGGCGGCTTCGAACACGCGGGCCCAGGCTGACGCCGAGCCAGGCACCGCACTCGGGCACGCGCCGGCCGCGGAGTAGACGCGGACTTCCGCGTTGGCGATCGGCGCCGCCGTCACGGTCGGCGCGGCGCTGGTGTCCTGCACCTCGTGCACGAGCATCCTCACGTCCAGTGCGATCGAAGGCGTGATGGTGAGCGCCAGTTCATTCGAGGTGGCGGCCATGAAACTGCCGGCCCCTTCGTATTCCGCGGTGATGGCGTGCGAGCCCACCGCGAGGTCGGTCGTGGTGAACGTCACCTCGCCGTGCGAGGCGTGGTTCATCACGCGCGAGCCGAGGATCGTGTCGCCGGCCTTGAACGTCACGGTGCCGCCTGGCAGACCGTGGCCGGGGTCTTCGCTGGCCACCGTGGCGGTCAGCGTGACCGGGACGCCGAAGAGCGACGGCGTGCTGCTGGCCGCCACCCGCACGCGCGTGGCGGTGGGCGGCCGGCGGTCGAACATCGGCACCGTGGAGGTGCGGATGCGGGTCTCACCCTTGTGCTTGATGGTGTAGGTGATCTTCGTGCTGGTCCAGTCGCTGCCGATGTCGGTCAGCGTGAACTGCAGCGCGTCGATGTTGTCCTGGACGAGTGCGGCCAGTTCCGGGTAGTCGGCGACGAAGCCGGCCGGCGGTTCCACGGCGGTCGTCACGCCCCAGTCGCCTTCGGCGACGAGCACGAACGGGTAGAGCTCCTGGTCGGAGGTCCACTCGAGGTACTCGGGCTCGACGATGGCGAGATAGCTGCCGTATTCCTCGAGCGACTTGCCGGGCACGCGCTTGCCGTTGAAGAGGCGGATTTCATGCAGTTTCACGCGCCTGACGGCGTCGGCGGAAACGGTCGGTACCGTGTAGGCCGCGTAGATGGCGTCGCCCGCAGTGGGCGTCGTGGTGGCGTTGAAGGCCACCGATCGGCCGATGACTACGTATTTCCGGCGCTCGACATCGTCGTCATCCGTCGTGATGGTGGTCGGCGGCACGATGATCGCGACGTTGCCGGCTGCGTCGGTCACGCCTTCGGCACGGTAACTGCCGACGGTCAGGACCGGGCATCCGTCGTCGGTCCCGCCAGGTCCGTCGAGGCCGTCAAACACCACGCCCCACTTCTTCGGATTAGCCGAGACGACGCTGCCGTTGGTGCACAGATCGCGCCTCGTGTAGACGCGGACGATCGCGTTGGCGACGGGCACGACACCGACCTTCGGCCGGCTGGTGCCGTCCTGCAAGGCATGAATGCTGAAGTTGACGTTCAGGGTCGCCGACGGAGCAATCGCCTGGGTGATCGCCGGCGAGCCGCTGGGGAGGTAGTTCGTCGTGCCGGCATAGACGGCAGTGATCGAGTGGCTGCCGACGGCGAGTGTCGAGGTTGTCAAGGTGGCGACACCGCTGGCATTCAGCAGGCCGGAGCCGATGACCGTCGCGCCATCCATGAACGTCACCGTTCCGGTCGCCACGCCGCCCGACGGGGCCACGGTCGCGACCGTCGCGGTGAACGTCAGCGGAACTCTGAAGAGCGACGTAAGGTTGCTCGACGCGACGGTCGTCGCCGTGACGCCCGGGGCCACCGTGATGGTGAAGGTCTGCGGCGCGCTGCGGTCAGACCCGCCATTCGCGACGCCCCCGTTATCCTGTGCGAATACCGTCACCGTCGCCACGCCGGTCATGTACGGCGCCGGGGTGTAGGTCAGTGTTCCGGCGCCATCAACCGCCGGCTGACCGGCGAAGAGGGCAGTGTTGGTGTTGGTGAGGCTAAAGCTCAGCGCCTGGCCGCTCTCATTCGACGGACCGGTGCTGAGCGCAGTCGCCCAGCCTGGCACGGTCTGGAGACCAGCGTTCACCCACGCCGCCTGGTTGGCGCCCTTGGTAAAGCTCGGCGCGTCATTCACGGCCGTGAGGTGGATCATGAACGTCTGGGCGGCGCTGGTGTCGGCGCCGCCGTTCAGCACGCCGCCGTCGTCGTGCAGTTGCACGGTCACCGTCGCCGAGCCGTTGGCGTTGGCCGCGGCCGTGTAGGTCAGCGTCCCGGCGGCGCTCACCGAGGGCTGGACCGAGAACAACGCGTTGTTGCTGTTGGTGACGATGAAGTTCATCGTCTGGCCGGCTTCATCCGCCGGGCCGGCGCTGATGCCCGTGGCCCAGTTGGCCACCGTCGCCGCCGCGCTGTCTTCGAGCACGGTTTGGTCGGTGCCCTTGGTGAAGGACGGGGCGTCATTGACCAGGTTGAGCGTGATCGCGAACGTTTGCGGTGCGCTCGTGTTGGCGCCGCCAGTGGCGATGCCGCCGTTGTCGCTGAGCGACACCGTGACGGTGGCCACGCCCACGGCGTTGGGCGCCGGGTCGTAGGTGAGCGTGCCGTTGGCGCTGACCGCCGGCTGAACCACGAACAGCGCGTTGTTGTCGTTGCCGACGTTAAAGGTCAGCACCTGGCCCGCTTCATCGGCGGGGCCGGCGCTGATGGCGGCGGCCCACCCGGCGACGGTCTGCGCGCCGGTGTCCTCGAACAGCGTCTGGTCGGCGCCCTTGGTGAAGCTGGGCGCGTCGTTCACCCCGGTCACACTGATGGTGAACGTCTGTGCGGCGCTCGTATCCAGGCCGCCATTCAAGGTGCCGCCATCGTCGCGCAGCTGCACCGTGACCGTGGCCAACCCGTTGGCGTCGGCGGCCGGTGTGTAGGTCAACACCCCGCCGGCGCTTACCGCGGGTTGCACGGCGAACAGCGCGGTGTTGGTGTTGGTGACCACGAACGCCATGGTCTGGCCGCTCTCATTGGCCGGCCCGGCGTTCATCGCCGAGCCGAGTCCGTTCACGGTCTGCGGACCGGCATCTTCCGGCACCGTCTGGTCCGAATTCAGCTGGAAGCTCGGCACATCGTTCACCGGCACCACCGTCATAGCGACCGTGCCGGTGGCGCTGCCGCCGTGGCCGTCGCTGATGGTGTAGGTGAAGCTGTCGCTGCCGAAGTAGTTGGCGGCCGGCGTGTAGCTGACCGCCATGCCGCCGACGATCGCGACGCTGCCGTTGGCGCCCTGCGTCACGCCGGTGACGGTGAGCGTCTGGCCGGCATCCGGATCGGAGTCGTTCGACAGCACCGTAAGAGTGCTGGCGCCGCTGTCTTCGAGCACGGTGGTGCTGTCGTTGCCGGCGACCGGCACGCAGTCAACCACGATCGTGGCGGTCGCGGTGTCGAACTCCGTCGGGCTCTTGTGCAGTTCATACGTGAAGCTCGCCGTTCCGCAGAAACCCGCGGCCGGGGTGAACACGAAGGCGCCGGACGGTGCGAGAGCCACGGTTCCGCCGACGGGCGTGCCGTAGAGCACGGCGCTCAGGCTGGTGGGGCCGAGGTCGTTGGAGAGGACGCCGGCCGCCGGCACGATCAGCGCGGTCTCGTAGTTGGCGAGATACGGGCCGTCATTGAGCGCGAACAGGTCGTTGCCCGGGGTGGCCTCCATGCCCAGGTTCCAGTGACTGGCATGCGTGGTCAGGACGGTCAGCTTCACCTTGGTGCCGTTCGACCGCTCGCTCACGCACGGATCCAGGTTCGCGGCCGGGATCGAGGTGGCTCCCAGGCAATTGGGCACGCGGACGTTGTTGCGGAAGATTTCGAACGTCTGCGCGGTCTGGCCCGCCGGAATCAGCGACATGTCGATCTCGAAGGTGAAGACGAGCGGGTTGGCCGTGGTGGCCGTGACCTCGGCGCCGGCCGGATCGGTCACCGTGATGTTCACCTGCTGGTTGAGGAACGTGTAGCCGGACGGCGACTGCGAGTCGGCGATCACGCCCTGGGCGATCGCCACGGTGGCGGCGGTGGTCGTCGTCACCGCGGTATTCAGCGGATCGCCGGCGCTGACGCCAGTGCCGGTTGACACCGTGCCGCTGGCGACCGCCTGCGTGATCGCCTTGATGGCCACGGTCAGCGTGACCGTCTTCGGCGTCAGGCTGACCGCGTTGAAGTGGTCAACCGCGGCGTAGGTGAACGAGTCGGTGCCGAGGAAGTCCGCGTTCGGCACGTAGCTGAAGGACCCATCCGTATTCAGCGCCAAGGTGCCGTTCGACACGCCACTCACGAGCTGCACGTGCATCGGTGCGGTGTCTTCGACTTCGACGTCATGGTCGTTGGCCAGCACGCCGGGCGCCGGCACGTCGAGCGGCTGGTTCAACATGGCGTTGAACGCATCGGCCTCGGTGATCGGCGGATCATTCACCTGGTTGACCAGGATCTGGACCGTGGCGATGGTGCCGTTGTCGATGCCGTCGTACGGCCGGTAGGTGAAGACGTCCGGCCCGGCGTAGTTGGACGCCGGCGTGTAGTTGAAGGCGCCATTTGCGCCCAGGGTCAGCATGCCGTGAGCGGGCAGTGTCACCAGGACCGCCGTCAGCGCGTTGTTCTCGGCGTCGGTGTCGTTGTTCAGGATGCCCGGTGCCGGCACGACCAGCGTGGTGTCTTCGTTCACGGCGAAGAAGTCGCCGAAGCCGACCGGCGGCACGTTGCCGTCGCGCACGTCGATGGTGACGGCGGCGCTCGCGGTCAGCATGCCGTCGCTGACGACGTAGGTGAACGCGTCAGGTCCGAAGTAGTTGGCGACCGGCGTGTAGTTGACCGATCCGTCGGCATTGACGACCGCCGTGCCATGGGCGGGCACGGTCACGGCCACGACCCGCAGCGTATCGGCCGCGTCGGCGTCGGTGTCGTTGGCGGTCAAGCTGCCAGGCCCGGTCGGCGGGAACGTGTAGATGCCGTTCTTGGCCACCGCCACCGAATCCGGCATGGCCACCGGGGCGCTGCTGGTGCTGATGATGATGTCTTCGAGAATCGGCGTGTTGATCGGATGGCTCGAGGCCATGTCGGCGCGGTACTGGATGTAGCGCGCGTTCAGGTTCAGCGGGCCGGGCCCGGCGACCGGGACGAACGCGCTCCACGTGCCGTCAGGCGTCGGCGAGTTGCCGGTGCGCACGCTGATGGCGAGGCTGGTGCCGGCGTCGGCCTGCGCGGTCCACTGGATGCTCTTCCAGTCAACCGCCGACGAGGCGTCGAACACGCGCGACTCGAACGCGCCGGGGCTCGCGCTTGGTGACAGGCGCATCCAATCGACGAACACGATGCCGCCGTACGGGTTGAAGTCGCTCGCCGCGACCGGGCGCATCGGCCCGGCCAGGGTCACGGGGTGGCTCACCGCGAGCACGCCGTCAACGTAGTAATCGACGCTGGTCGGGTTCCAGTCGATGCGGTAGCGATGGAATTCGCCGAGCGGTCCCACGCCGATCGGCGTGTCGATGGCGCCGTTGCCGGTGTTGGTGCGGGCGAAGAGCATGCCGCCGCTCAGGGTGCTGAAGATCGCCCAGGGCTCCGATGCCGACCCGAAGGTCACGGCGAAGCCGGCGTGCTGGAACGAGTCGCCGGAGAAGTTCGCGGAGAACTCGAGCGACCGGGGTGCCGTGTGGATTGCCGACGGCGTGCTGGTCGTCGTCTCCGGCAGGCACGCGCCGTTGACGTCGGTCGCGCAGGTCGCGACCCGCGCCCCGTCAACCAGCAGGATGCCGTCGACGATGGTCGAGTAGCCGGACGGGTCCCACGGCGTTTCAATCCAGCCCTGCGGCAGGGCCGGACCGGAGAACTCGGCGGCCGCTGTCGGCGCGAGCATGACTTCGCCGTCGGCTGTCTGCGAGACGTAGGTGGTTGTGCCCGTGGTGCCCGCCGCGAAATCGCTCGAGGCGGTGTCGCGCAGTGTCGGCCCCGGCACGGTGAAGGTCGGCGGCGCCATAGTGGCCGTGTTGCCGGACGCATCGGTGGACGACACGAGCTGGTAGTAGGTCGTGTTCGGCTGCAGGCCGGTCAGGGCCACCGAGTGCTGGGTGACGAAGCTGCTCTTGGTGACGGTGACCGTGCCCGGCGGCAGGCTCGACAGGCTGGCGGTGAGGATCGCTGGATCGGTGCCGTAGTCGATGCGTGAGTTCGAGACCTCGTCGGTGGTCCAGGTCACGGTCACGCGCGAGCTGTCGATCGTGGTGGCCTTGACGGCCGAGATCACCGGCGCGGTCGAGTCCTCCAGGGTGTCGGCGAAGACCACGTCCACCCAGTAGTTGTTCGCGTTGAAGGTTTGGGTCGGGAACGCAACGCCTCCCGGACTGTAGACGCCGTTGCCGCCGACGGAGGCCGAGGAAGCCGCATGCAGCGGGGCCGCGTTGCGCGCCGTCGTGAAGTACGCCGGATCGTAGGCGTAGCCGCCATTGGGCGTGTGGTACGACGCGACATACGTGGTGTTGGCGGTAATCGCGACCGGCGAGCCGAAGCTCACCTGCTGCCACCCGGTGGCGGTCTCATTGGTGAACACGGCGGTCGCCAGCAGCGCGCCGCCGGCGGTCCAGAGGTTGCCGATGTGCGTGCCGGTGTTCGCCGGGCCCTTGTAGAAGCGGAGCCCGGTGATGAAGCCGTCGATGTCGCTGGTGAGCTTCACGCCGAGCTCGTACTCGCCGGAGTCGGCCGCGCTGGGGTTGAGAGGCACCACGGACGGCTTCCACAGGCTCGTGCACGGACACTCGCCGACGATCACGTTGACCGTGATGCCGGGGCCGGCCGATTCCAGGTTGCCGGTGTCATCGACCGCCCGCACACGAAGATTGGCCGGGCCGACCGCGCCGGGCGCCCACTGATAACTCCAGTTTGACGTGCCTTGCGCCTGGTGCCACGTCAGGCCGGCGTCGACCGACACCTCCACCGCGGCCACGGTGCCGCCACCGGTGTCGGCCGCGGTGCCACCGATCGTGATCGCCGTACCGGACTCGACCTGCGTCCCGGCCGCCGGTGAGGTGATGGTCGAAGTCGGCGCGAAGATGTCGGCGGACGCGGCGGTGGCCGCCAGTGGCCTGGTTGCGTCGGCGCCGATCTGCAGCGAGCCCGGCTGCGCCCCCATGTCCGCCAACAGGTTCACGGTCGCCTGTTGCATCGCCTGGTCCGGTGTGTGGGAAATCGGACTCTGGCCGTTGTCGTCGTGCTCCGCGTCCAATCCCCACGCCCACTGGACGGTGCTGGCGCCGAAGACGAATGCGCCGCTGTTGTGGCGGTACAGCGTCAGGTGGTGCGTGGCCGCGCCGACGCCAACGGTGGCGCCGAAGTCGATGATTCTCTCGACGGCGGGTGACGTGGTCGACGACAGGTGCATGAGACCACCGGGCCGGAAGCCGTTGTCGAGATCCTCGCCCCACTCGTACCCCAGCGTGCCGTCAGGGAAGGTGGCCACGCCGGTGGTGAGGTTGGCGACGCGCGTGTTCCGCCAGATGCGCAGGCCGGCCATCGAGGCCGGGACGGTGATGGCGGTGGGGCCGGCGAGGTTGGAGTTGACGGTCCAGATCGCGCCGATCAATGCGTTTTCCGGCCGGCCGCCGTCGTTCGGCGGGCCGAACCGCGTGTCGCGCCAGGTGCCGGTCGCCACGTTCGGCGTGGGATCGATCTTGACCCCGGCGAGCGTGTCCTTGTAGCTGACCAGGGTGCGGTAGGCCGTGTTCGTGCCGTCGATGCTCGGTTCGTAGCGGGTCTTCCAATACACCTCGTTGCCGCTGAAGAAGGCCAGGCTGACGCCGGCGTCGCGCGCGGCCTCGACCCGGGCGCGCTGGTCAGCCGACCAGTACTCGTCGTGGCCCGCGGACACGAAGACCTTGGGCTTGCCGGAGCCCGAGAGCGCCGCGCCGAGCCGATCGGTGTCGACCCCGGACCAGTACTTCACGTCATACCCATTGGCTTCGAGGAAGCGAAGCATCGGGTATTCGGCGCTGAACAGGAAGCTCTGGGGGCTGTGGCCGCGCGTGTCGATCGGCCGGTTGTAGCTGACCTTCACGGCGCGTCGCGCGCAGGAATTGTTGTAGGCCGACCCTGCGTTGCTCATGCCGGTGCCGCCGATGTCGTCGCCGGGTGCGCAATACAGGCTGGCGCCGCCGTACTTGTTGTAGGCCTGCCACGTGGTGTCGGCGGTCTGCATCAACAGGTCGGCCGTGCGCGCGTCGTCGCGGACCAGGAAAACGATGTGGCTCGAACCGAGCGTGCCGGTGGTGCGTGTCAATTTGGCGACGAAGACGCCGGAGGTGACGCCTGCCGAACTCCACGAGCCGGTCACGCCCCAGTTCCCGCAGTCGTAGTTGCCCGTGGCCTCATCCGCGACGCACGCCGGCTGGTTCTGCGCCGCGGTGATCTGCTCGGGGGTGAGTGTCACTTCGGGAATCGTCGATGACGAGGAACCTACCAGGCGCGCTCCGAGCCCCTGGTAGTAGCCCAGCCGGTAGACGTCAATCGTGAATGGGCCCGCGCTCGTGATCTTGAAGTTGACGGTCTGGCCCTTGTTGACGCTCATGTCTGCCGCGAATCCCTGGATCGTGGACTCGCCCGCGCCGCCGATATCCCAGTTCGGGCTGCCGGTCAGCAGGTTCTCGGCCACGATCGGATTGGCCTGCGCCAGCAGGCCGTCGGGCCGTCCCGACCCCCGGCCGTGCAGGAGGACGATCGCGGCGATGATCCCGAGAACGAGTCGGACGGGGCGACGGGTGGCGTAGTGGCGGATCATGGTCATGGTTGCCATCAATCTCGAGACACCGACACGGTCGGGTCCATGGGGCCACCGGCGTGCGCACGCGTACGACACGCGTCCGCTGCCAGCGGCGTCTGCTGCACGAATATTTCGAAGTGCGACTGCCACACAGCAACGACCATTCCAACTGGCTGGGTACGACAACCAGGCGCCGCGAACCGCCGGACTTACAGGACTGGTGGGTCGGTCGCCGGTTCGCGGGGGGTTTTCGCGCGGACAGCGGGCGCGCCCCCGTGTGAGCGGGGGCGTCGTGGCCGCGGGGTAGGAGGACTTGCAGACCTTTGTCGCCTCGGGGGGCGACTCAGCCATACTGCGTTACGGCGTCACGGGTGTGTTCATGCCCGTTTGCACTTCCGCCAGCGTCAGCGCGCGGTTGTAGATGCGAACGTCGTCGATCAGGCCCGCGAACCACTCACCCCAGATGGAATTGCCGCCGATGGTCAACGCCCGCGCGGACGTGATGATGTTGCCGGCGTAGGCGCGGGTCCTGACGAGCACGCCGTTCACATAGAGCCGGATGTTCGCACCGTCATAGGTCATGGCGACATGTGTCCAGGCATTCAGCGGCATCGTCGCCGTGCCGTTCGCCGAGCGATCGGTGCTGCCCAGGTTGACGAAGCCCGCGGGCCGCGAGGCGTTGTCGTTGGCGTAGAGGGCATATGCGAGCCCGTTGGTGGTTTCCTTCAGCACCACCGATCGCCAGCTGCCGAGCGACGACGGGCGCAGCCACGCCATCAGCGTGGTCCGCGTGACGTCAAGCGCCGCGGTGTCGGCCACCGTGACGAGATCGTTCACGCCGTCGAACGAAAGAGCGTTCCCGTTCTTCCCGGCGGTGGACCACGTCGCGCCGGAAATCGACCCGGTCTGGCCGGCGCCGGACGCGTCGGCCGCCGTGGTGCCGCTGCCTTCGTTGAAGCCGTAGGCCGCCACCAGTCCGGGCACGAACGTGCCGTCATCGTTGGTGATCGTGGCGATGCCCTGGGCGTCGGCGATGGTCGCATTCGCCGGCAAGCTCAGATTCACCAGGATGGTCTCGCTCGACTCGACGGCGGTCTCGCCAGTGACCGTGACCGCGATCGGCTGTGACAGCACGCCGGGCAGGAAGGTGAGCGTGCCGGACGCCGCGGTGTAATCCGTTCCCGCGGTGGCGGTGCCGTCGGCGGTCGCGTAGGCGACCGTCACCGTCTGCGCGCTCATCGCCGACAAGGTCACCGAGAGAGTGGCGGCCGTCGTGCCGCTCTGGCCTTCGGCCACCGCCACGTCGGTGATCGAGATGGCCGGCAGCGAGTCGTCATTGGTGATCGTGCCCGTTGCCTGGGTCCGGGCCAGTGTGGCATTCACGGGGAGGCTGAGGTCAATAACGAACGTTTCGTTGGCCTCGTAGAGGCTGTCGCCGTTGAGCGTCACGTTGACCGTGGCGGTGGTCGCGCCGGCCGCGAACGTCGCCGTGCCAGTGGCCGCGACGTAGTCCGATCCGGCGGACGCCGTGCCGTTGGCGGTGGCGTAGGCCACCGTCACCGCCTGGCCGCTCGCGGCCGACAGCGTCAGGGTGAACGACGCGAGCTTCGTGCCGCTGTTGCCCTCGCTGATCGACAGGTCGGCAATCGTGATCGTCGGCGCGGGGTCGTCGTCGGTGATGGTGCCGCCGCCTTGCACGTCAGCCAGGGTCGCGTTGACCGGCGCCGACAGGTTGACGACGAATGATTCATTCGCCTCGTTGAGAGTATCGCCGATGACCGAGACGGTGATCGGTGTCGCGACCTCGCCCGGCAGGAAGGTAACCGTGCCGGAGGCGGCGACGTAATCGGCGCCGGCGCCGGCCGTGCCGTTGGCGGTTGCGTATGCCACGGTGACCGTCGAACTGCTGGCGCCAGACATCGAGACCGCAAATACGGCAGTGGCGGTGCCGGCATTACCTTCCGCCACGGACGGGTCGGTAATGGCGAGTGACGGCGTCGGGTCGTCGTCGGTGATGGCGACGTTGCCCTGGGCGTCGGCCATGGTGGCGTTGACCGGCGTGCCCAGGTTGATGACGAAGGCCTCATTGGGCTCGTCGACGGCGTCAGCGGTGACGGCAATCGTGATCGGCTGCGACGTTTCACCCGGCAGGAAGGTCACCACGCCGCTGGCCGCAACATAGTCACTCCCGGCGGTGGCACTACCGTTCGCCGTGGCGTACGACACCGTGATGGTCTGCGTGCCGGCTTCGGACAGCGAGACCGTGAGGGTGGCGTTCGTGCTCCCGCTGTCGCCTTCAGTGACCGCCGCGTCGCCGATCGACATGGCCGGCAGGCCCTCGTCGTTGAGGATGGTGCCGGTCGCCTGGCTGTCGGCGATGGTGGCGTTGCCGGCCCCGCTCAAGTTCACGACGAACGATTCGTTCAGCTCGAGGCCGGTGTCACCGTTGATCACGACGGTGATGGTCGTGGTGGTCGCGCCAATCGCGAAGCTCGCGGTGCCCGCGGCGGCCACGTAGTCCGATCCGGCCGAAGCCGTGCCGTCGGCGGTGGCGTAGCCGACCGACACCGCCTGGCCGCTGGCCGCTGACAGGGTGAGGGTGAACGCCGCGATCGACGTGCCGCTGTGGCCCTCGGTCACCGACGCGTCGGCAATCGTGATCGACGGTGCCGCATCATCGTCGGTGATGGTCACCGCACCCTCCGCGTCGGCAATGGTGGCGTTGGCCGGCGCCGACAGGCTGACGACGAACGTCTCGTCGGCTTCATCAGCCGTGTCGCCGCTCACCGACAGCGCGATTGGCTGGGAGGTCACTCCTGGCGCGAAGGTGAGCGTGCCGGAGGCCGCCACGTAGTCGCTGCCGGCCGCGGCCGTCGCGTTGGCAGTGGCATAACTCAGCGTGATGGTCTGCGAGCTGGCCGCTGACAGGGTCACGGCGAGGGTCGCGGGCGCCGTGCCGGCATTGCCTTCGGCAACGGTGGCATCGGTGATCGCCAGCGACGGCTGCGGGTCGTCGTTGGTAATCGTGCCCGTGGCCTGGGCGTCGCCGAGCGTGGCGTTGGCCGGGGCGCTCAGGTTCACCACGAAGGTCTCGCCCGGTTCGTAGACCGTGTCGCCGGTCACGGTGACGTTCAGCACCACGCTGGTGGTCCCGGCCGACAGCGTGACCGTGCCGGCCGCGGCGGTGTAATCGGAGCCGGCGCTGGCCGTACCGTTGGCCGTGGCATACGCCACCGATACCGGCTGGCTGCTCGGCGCCGACAACGTGATCGTGAAGGCCGCGGTCGACGTGCCGCTCTGGCCTTCGGCGATCGTCGCATCGGCGATGGCCAGCGACGGCGCGAGCGTCGTGAAGCTGGCCGGCGGGTTGGCCGCGACCGGCGACGTGGCCGTGTTGCCGGCGGTGTCGGCGGAGCGCACGCGGTAGTAGTAGACCGTGCCGGCCTGCAGGTTCGCCAGCGGCAGGCTGTGCGAGGTGACCGGCGCGGCATTGGTCGCCGTCTGCGACAGGGCCGCCGGACTGGTGCCGTAGTCAACCTGCGAGTCCGACGCTTCGTTCGTCGCCCACTGCACGGTTGCCGTGGACACCGACGGCGTCGCGGAGACCGCCGAGATCACGGGCGGGATCGCATCCACGCCGTAACTGGCCTGGTAGCTGCCGCTCTGGGCCGGGAACACCGCGTAGGAGACCCCCTTGATGGTCTGAAGCGTGAACGGCACGCTCACGCCGGCGAGGGTGAGGCCCTGGATGGGCGCGCCGGCGGCGACCGCGGGGATCAGCGTGTGGAGCCCGGTGGCGTTGGCGCCAACCGCGATGTCGAAGTCGAGCAGGTTATTGCCCCAGGTGATCGATTCGAATGACGAGCCATTGCGTCCATCGAGCCAATCGAGCATCTGCTTGGCGGCAATCACCGGGACCCCGCGCGCCTGCGCCGACGCGATGATGGCGTCCGAGCCGGTCGCACCCTCCGACGGGTTGAAGTCGGTGTGCATGTTCGCCGTGAAGGCGCCGTAGTAGCCTTCGACGCCGAGCGCGCGGTCGAACAGGGTGTCGGCGTGGTAGGCGTACGACAGGCCGGATTCGTCGGTCATCTGCGTCGCGGCCTGGTAGACGTCGACCATGTCGCCGGCGGCGGTGGCAAACCGCATCGGCAGGCCCGAGCCGGTGAACATGCCGGGGCGGTCCAGGACCCAGGTGGCCGGCCAGTAGTAGTAGTTGGTGTCTAGCCGGATGCCGTGGTCGAGCGACACTTGCGGCTGTGTGGCGTAGTCGCTGTAAGCGATGCAGTGCGTGCGGTGGCTGGCCTGAGGCGGCACTGACGGGAAGGCCGCGGCGAACTGCGCCAGTTGCGTGCTGTAGAAGGACGCCAGCGTCGCCGGCGTGTAGTCGGCGCACTGCGTGTTCACGTGCACGCCGAGCTCGAAGCCCTGGGCGACGTAGTTGCTGACCTGGGCGGCGTTGATCGGCGTGGTGGGGAAGAGATAGGACGTGCCGCGGATGCAGGTCCAGTCCGCCACCGAACAGCCCGGCGCGCTGAGGGCCAGGTATTGATCGAACCGGCCGGCGGTGCCGCCGTTGGCGTGATCGTCACCGGTCATGATCACGACCGCCTTCAACATGCGCGGGAAGTACCAGAAGCGGGGCAGCGGCCGCTTGGCGCTGTTGGTGTGCAGCAGGATGTTCCACAGCAACCGCTGTTGCTCGTCAGCCTGCGGGATGGCGATCTTGCTGAAGTCCACCCAGTCCGGCTGCAGGTCGCCCGTCGCAGCGCCGAAGAACAGATCGTCGCTGCGGATCGGCGGCAGGCCGTCTCGTTCCTGGCCCGACCACGCCGGGTTGCCCTGGCGCGTGTAGACGATCGATCGCGCGAGGTCATAGGTGAAGGCCACGGCGTGGCCGGCGCCAACGGTGCGCATGGTCACCGCCGGGTTCGCGGTGGCGGTGTTCGCGGTGGCATACAACGTCGCGACCGCGGTGGCGCCGCTCAGCGTATAGCGGTCGGCGGTGCCGTGGAACTGGATCGTCTGGTTGACGATGCCGGCGCCGGGCGCCGCGGTGGTGTTGACCAGCAGGTAGGCGTTGGCCAGCGTCGAGGCGGCATCGGTCAGGCCCATGAGCCCGGCCAACTGCTTGTCCGGCCGCATGGCGACGAGGTTGCCGCCCTGCGTGACCCAATCGGTGAACATCGTGACCTGGCCCGCCGAGAGCGGCATCTCGCCGAGCACCACGACGTCGTACGAGGTCAGCGTCCCGGCGTTCACGGTGGACAGGTCGGCCGTCGCAAACGCGTTCAAGCCCTCGCTGCGGAGGATCTCGGCGAGGTAGGTCGAGAACGGATTGGACGCCGAGGTGATGACGAGCACCGGACCTCCCGGCCCCTGAGTCGGCGGCGGGGGCGGCGGCGCCGCCGTCGTGAACGACCAGGTGTAGTCGGCCGCCAGCGCATTACCGGCCACGTCCTTGACGCGTGGGTCGGTCGCGCCGCCCTTGACGGTGGCGGTGTAGGTGGTCAGGTAGGCGAGGGGCGCCGCCGGATCGAGCGTGGCGGTCCTGGTCGAGGTGTTGTAAGTGACCGTGGCGGTGACCAGCGCGTTCAGCGGATCGCGCAGCAGCACGGTGCCGCTCGTGATGGTCGCCGCGCTCATGCTTTCGTTGAACGTCGCCAGCACGTTGGTCGTCGTGCCGATGCCCGAGAGGCCGGCCACCGGCGCGACCGAAGTGACGACCGGCTTGGTCGTGTCGGGCCCGTTGGTGGTGTTGAACACGACGTCAACGAAGTAGCCTTCCGACTGCCAGGTCTGGGCGGGGAAGGCGCTCGCGCCGTACTGGTAGACGCCGTTGGCGCCGTCAACGCCGTCGCGCAGCGCGTGCAGCGGACCGTTGTCCACGCCCGTGGTGGCAAAGTACCCGGGTTGGCTGGAATAGTGCCCGTTCAGGGCGTGATACGAAATCATGTAGGTCGTGTTCGCGGCGATGGCAATCGGCGTCGTGAACGCGACCTCCTGCCAGCCGGACGCGGTTTCGCCCGTGAAGGTCGCGCTGCCGAGCAGCGCGCCCGCGTTGGTCCACAGCTTCGCGATGTGCGTGCCGGTATTGAGGCTGCCTTTGTAGAAACGCGCGCCGGTAATGTAGCCGGCCACGTCAGACCGGAACCGGGTGCCGAGCTCCACGGAATTCGGATCGCCATCGTCAATCTTCTGGGGCACCGTGGTCGGCGTCCAGATGGTGCACGGGCAGGCCGGCGGTGGTGGCGGCGCGGCGGCGGTGGTGAACGTCCAGGTCGAATTGGCGGCCAGCGCGTTGCCGGCCAAATCTTTCACGCGCGGGTCGGTGGCTCCGCCCTTCACGAGCACCGTGTAGGTAGTAGACAGGGCCAGGGCGTTGTCCGGACGGAGCGTGGCCACCCGCGTGGTCGTGTCGTAGGTGACGGTCGCGTTGACCAGGCTGTTCAGCGGATCGCGCAGCTCGAACGTGCCAAGTGAGGCGCCGCCTTCGCCGACAAACCCCGTCGTGCTCGACGAAATGGTGGCGGGGTCCATCGCCTCGCTGAAGGCGGCCGTCACGATAGTGGCGGGATCGACGTTGCCGGAGCCGGTGACCGGGAACACCGAGGTGATGGTGGGCGTGATCGAATCAGGAGGCGGGACGGTGTTGAACACCACGTCGGCCCAATAGCCCTCAGACAAGTAGGTGTCGGTTGGGAAGACACCGCCGGCGCCGTATCGATACACGCCATTCGAACCGTCCACGCCCTCGAGCAGGCCGTGCAACGGCGGGTTGTCCAGAGCGCTCGTGGCAAAGAACCCGTCGGTGCCCGTGTAGTGACCGTTCGGTGCGTGATACGAGACGACGTAGGTGGTGTTCGCGGTCACCGGGACGGCGGAAGCGAGGGTCGCCTGTTGCCAGCCGGACGCGGTTTCACCCGAGAAGGTCACCGTGGCCAGCAGGGTGCCGGTGTTGGTCCACAGCCGGCCGGTGTGCGTGCCGGTGTTCGCCGCGGCCTTGTAGAAGCGGATGCCAGTGATGAACCCGTTGGTGTCGGCGCGGAACCGCGTGCCGACTTCGACCGCCGCCGCGTCGCCGTCGTCGGCGATGGGTGGGACCGACGCTGGGGTCCAAATGGTGCAGGGACACGTCTGTCCGGCCGTGACCGTGATGCCGACGCCGGCGGAGGGCGTCTCGAGATTGCCGCTGTCATCAAACGCGCGGCTGCGGATCGAGACGGCCCCGACCCCGCTCGCGGTCCACGAGAACGTCCAGTTGGTGCCGCCGATCGCCGGTGACCAGGTGGCGCCGCCGTTCACTGACACCTGTACACCGCCGACCATGCCGCCGCCGGCGTCGGACGCCGTGCCGCTGATGGTGATGCTGGTACCGGCGGGGACCGAAGCGCCGGCCGCGGGAGCGGTGATCACGGACGTGGGCGCGGTTACGTCGGTCGATTCGGTGGCCGGCGTCAACCCGGCCTCCAAGGTATCCGGCTGGACGCCCATGTCGGCGAACAGGTTGACGGTGGCCTGCTTCATCCGCGCATCGGCCGCGGTGCTGCCGCGATCGTGGTTGGCGTCGAGACCCCACGACCACTGGATTGTGCCCGCCCCGAATACCAGGGCGCCGCTCGGATCGCGGTAGACCGTCAGGCTATGGGTAGCGGTCCCGGCGCCATAAGTTGATCCGTAGTCGAGCAGCATCGAGGTGACGTTGCGCGTCGTGGTCGACAACCGCATCAGGCCCGGCGGCGTGAAGGCGTTGGTGGGGGCTTCGTCCCACTCGTAGCCGAGGGTGCCGTTGGGCAGGGTCGCCACCCCGCCGACGGCGAGGGTGGCCACCGAGGTGTTGCGCCAGAACCGCATCTTGCCGTCGGCCGCCGGCACGGTGATCGATGTCGTGTTGCCGTCGTTGACGCGGAAGATAGTGCCCATCAGCGCGTTCTCGGGCCGGCCGCCGTCGGCGGGCGGGCTGAAGCGCGGGTCACGCCAGGTGCCGGTCCACGTCGGAGTGGCCGGGTCGATCACGCCGTTCGCGTGGGTTTCCTTATAGGACACCAGCGTGCGGTACGGCGTCGCCGCGCCGTCGCTGCTCGGTTCCCAGCGGGCCTTCCAGTACATGGCGTTGCCGCTGAAGAATCCCAGGTGGACGCCGGCGCCGCGGGCGGCTTCCACGTTGGCGCGCTGGGTGCCGGTCCAGTACTCGTCGTGACCGACTGACAGGAACACCTTGTGTTCGAGCAGTTCAGCGGCGGCGCGATCGGTGTCGGCGCCGGCGATGTAGCTGACGTCGAAGCCGTTCTTCTCGAGCCAGCGAACCATCGGATACTCGGCGTTGAAGACGGCGTCTTCCGGGCTGGCGGCGCGCGTGTTGAGCGGCCGGTTGTAGCTCACTTTGTAGGCGCGATTCGGGCTGACCCCGGGGCCGCCCTGGTAGAAGCTGTTGCCGCCGTACGAGTTGTAGGCCTGCCACGTCGTGTCGGCCGTCTGGAACAGCACGTCGGACTGTCCGGTATCGTCGCGGACGATGAAGAAGATGTGACTGGCGCCGCCGTTGTCCACGCGCTCGGGCCGCGCGAAGTAGACTCCGGACACCGCGTCCGCGGGCACCGTCCACGAGGCCGACACGTTCCAGTTGCCGCAGTCAACGAGACCGGTCGCTGGGTCGGTGAGGCAACCGGGCTGCAACTGGGGCAGCGGGGCCGACGGGCTGATCGTCGCGACCCGGCGGGCACCGAAGCCGCTGTAATAGCCCATGCGATAAATGGCGATGGTGTAGTTGTTCGAGTCCGTATCGATCTTGAATCGTTGCGTCTGACCTCGAACCACGCTGATCTCGGTCGCAAACCCCTGGATGCTGGAATCGCCGCTGCCGGTGACATCCCAGGCACTGGTGGGATCGCCGGGCAGCTGGTTCTCGCACACCACCGGGTTGACGGCGGCGGCGCACCCGCCTTGCGCCTGCATGCGCGAGGCGGCGCCGCTCAGCATGGCGAGCGCCGTGGCTCCGGCGAGCAAGGCCATGAGCAGGAGCCGCGCGGGCGAGGCCGCCGAAGCGGACGGACGAACGGAGGCGGCCGGCAAGGTCGGTTCAGGCATGGGCATGTTTGGCTCGCTGGGCACACGTGCGCCCGACGGCTGCTCAGCAACCGCCGTTCCAGCGCCGGGGACGCCGTGCGCACGGTCCGGTAACGGCCGGGATTGCACGGTTTGTTTGCAATATCAGTGGCTGAATGCGAATTGGCTCAGGGGCGAGGCGATCGGCGCCGCGAGCTGGCGCTGATCGCGCGCCGCCCGGCGACGGCTTTTCTCGCCCCCGGGGCAGACGCGCATTCCCAACCGCCCGAATTCAACGAGGTTCGGTGTGCGGTCGTGTCGCGGTGCGAAAACCGGCATGCGGTCTTCAAAGGCGGCACCGCGCCCGCATTCTGTCGCCGCCGGGGCAGACAACGCCGCGCGCAGCCGCGCCGAAACCGCCCAAATCCCCGGAAAGTGATGGGTTTACGCGGCCCGGCCGCGGCAAGGCAGGGCTGGACTGCCGTTTGCTCAAGTGCCGGAACGATGTCGGCGATCAGGGAAATCTTCGCGGAGCAGTGGCAATACCGTGAACTGCTGCTGCGCATGACGATGCGCGATCTGCTGCTGCGCTACAAGCAGACCGTGATGGGTCTGGGCTGGGCGATCTTCATGCCCCTGGTGAACACCGCGATCTTCTCGGTGATCTTCACCCGGGTCGCGTCGATCGACGTTGGCGTGGCCTATCCCGTCTACGCCTTCTGCGGGCTGGTCGCCTGGAACTTCTTCGCCTCGGCGCTGCGCTTCTCCGTGGTGTCGCTCACCTCCAATCCAAGCCTGGTCACCAAGCTGTTCTTCCCACGCGAAATCTTTCCGTTCTCCGCGGTGCTGGTGTCGCTGGTGGACTACGGCGTGGCCTCGCTGGTGCTGGCCGCGCTGATGATCTACTACGACATCGCGCTGAGCTGGTCGATCCTGCTGCTGCCGGTGGTGGTCGCCGTCCAGGTGATCTTCACGGCCGCCATCGCGCTGCTGCTGGCGATGGGGAATCTGTTCTATCGCGACGTCAAGTACCTGTTCGAGATCGTGATCTCGGTATGGATGTTCGCCAGCTCGGTGGTCTACCCGGTGGGCCGCGTCGGCGGCCGGCTCGGAGCGCTGCTGGCGTTGAACCCGATGACCCACATGATCGACGCCTTCCGGGCGGTGCTGATCGACGGCACCGCGCCGGCGCCCGCCTTCGCCGCGACCGCCGTGGTCAGCGTCGTCCTCTTCATCGGCATCTGGCTGATGTTCCACGCCGCCGAGTTCGAGTTCGCGGAGAACATCTAGTGGCCACCGTCTCCCTCGCAGGGGTGTGGAAGAAGTTTCGGCGCGGTGAGCGTCACGACAGCCTGCGGGATCTCGTGCCGGCGATGTTCGCGCGCCTGGGACGCCGCCGCCAGGAGCAACCGCTCGCGCGTGAGGAGTTCTGGGCGCTCCGTGACGTGTCGCTGCAGATTGGCCCGGGGGAGGCGGTCGGCGTGATCGGGCCCAACGGCGCGGGCAAGTCCACGCTCCTGAAGATCCTGACCAACATCCTGCGGCCGAACAAGGGCCAGCGCTCGGTGGAGGGACGGATCGGCGCGCTGATCGAGGTGGCGGCCGGGTTTCACCCCGACCTGACCGGCCGGGAGAACGTCTACCTGCAGGGCGCCATCCTCGGCATGCCGCGCGCGGAGATCGGGCGGAAGTTCGACGCCATCGTCGATTTCGCCGGCGTCGAGGAATTCATCGAGACGCCGGTCAAGCGCTACTCGTCCGGCATGAACGCGCGCCTGGGCTTTGCCATTGCCGCGCATCTCGACCCCGACGTGCTGCTCGTCGACGAGGTCCTGAGCGTGGGCGACGTCGCCTTTCAGGCCAAGTGCGTGGACCGCATGCGGACGCTGCTCACCAAGGGCGTGCCGCTGGTGTTCGTGTCGCACAACCTGACGGCGGTCGTGGACTTGTGCACGCGGGCGGTGCTGATCGACAGGGGGGTCGTGCGATACGACGGCCGTCCGGCCGAGGCGGTCGCGGAGTTCCGGCGGTATCGGCCGGAACCTTCCGCGGCCGCCGACGGTCTTGCCGATGCCGGGCCGATTCGCATCACCGACGTCCGCTTGATGCACCCGGCCGGGGACGCCTCGCCCTTGTTCGTGACCGGGCGGCCGCTGACGGTGCGGGTCGCGTATCACGCGTCGGTGCCGGTGACGCAACCGCAGATCGCCATCGACATTCACAACGCCGACGGCGTCTATTGCGCCGGCATCAACACGCGGATGGACGAGCGGGACCTCGGGACGCTGGCGGGCGATGGCTACGTGGACCTGGTGATCCCGAAGCTGTGGCTGCTGCCGGGCGCCTACTCGATCTCAGCCGGCATCCTCGACCACAACGCCCTGCAGACCTACGACCTGAAACTGCGCGCCTACCCGTTCTCGGTGCTCTCCGAGCGGCGCGACTACGGACTTGTGTATCTCGAACATGAATGGCGGACGCCCGCACCCACCGTGCGCCAGGCCCCGGTCGCGGCCCGGCGCCGGGCCCGCGGACGCCTTGTGACTGCCCAGGAGGAGCTCCCGTGATTGCTGCAGACGTAATGCTCGGATCGAATGTGTCGATACCGCAGCCTACCCTCGTAAACCTGTACGGCTGCCGGATTGGCGCCAATACCCGGATCGGCGCGTTCGTGGAAGTGCAACGCGGCGCGGTGATCGGAGAGAACTGCAAGATCTCGAGCCACAGCTTCGTGTGCGCCGGCGTCGCCATCGAGGACGGCGTGTTCGTCGGGCACGGGGTGATGTTCATCAACGATCTCTATCCCAGCGCGGTAAACGACTCCGGCGAGTTGCAGACCGAGGCGGACTGGGAACTGATCGAAACGCGGGTGAAGCGGCATGCCTCGATCGGCAGCAACGCCACCATTCTGGCGGGGGTGACGATTGGCGAGGGCGCCCTGGTGGGCGCCGGCGCGGTGGTCACGCACGACGTGCCGCCCTATGCGGTCGTCGCGGGCGTGCCGGCGGTAGGCATCGGCACTCGGCAGGAACTGACCAACCGCGCGGGTGCCCGCGCAGACAGGCGGATCTCGTGATTGGCGTCGGCATCATCGGCTTCGGATACTGGGGACCAAACCTGGTCCGCAACTTCTACGAGACGCCCGGGTGCCGGGTGGTCTCGGTCAGCGACCTGCACGCGGATCGGCTGGCGCGCGTGCGCGCCCGCTACCCGACGGTGGACACCGCCGCGGATCATCGTGATCTGCTCACCGACCCCCGCATCGACCTGGTCGCCATCGCCACGCCGGTGTCGACTCACTTCGACCTCGCCATGCAGGCGCTGCGGATGGGCAAGCACGTGTTGATCGAGAAGCCGATGACCGGCGACGTCGAGCAGGCCATGCGGCTGGTGGACGAGGCGGACCGCCGCGGGCTCATGCTGGCCGTGGACCATACCTTTGTCTACACCGGCGCGGTGCGGAAGATGCAGCAGTTGGTGTCGAGCGGGGACCTGGGTGACATCTATTACTACGACTCGGTGCGCGTCAACCTCGGGCTGTTCCAGCACGACGTCAACGTGGTGTGGGACCTCGCGGTCCACGACCTGTCGATCATGGACTACCTGCTGCCGGCGCAACCGGTGGCGGTGTCGGCCAGCGGACTCGGCCACGTGCCCGGCGAGCCGGAGAACATCGGCTACGTCACGTTCCACTTCGACGCGCCGGTGATGGCGCACGTCCACGTCAACTGGCTCGCCCCGGTGAAGGTGCGCCGCACGCTGATCGGCGGCAGCCGCAAGATGATTGTCTACGACGACCTCGAGCCCAGCGAGAAGATCAAGGTCTACGACAAGGGCATCACCGTGAACGGCCACGGCGACGGCAACGGCGCGGCCGGCAACGGTCAGCGCTACGCCATGCTCGTCGGCTACCGGACCGGGGACGTCTGGGCGCCGCAACTCGATGGCGCCGAGGCGCTGGGCGTCGAGACCCGCCACCTCGTCGAGTGCATCACCAAACAACAGAAACCGATTGCCGACGGCCATGCCGGCCTGCGCGTGGTCCGGTTGCTCGAGGCCGCGACCCGGTCGATGCGCGAGTCCGGCCGCATTGTCGAGCTTTCCACCAGCGGGGTGTCCGCATGATTCCGTTCGTCGATTTGCGCCGCCAGTATCAAGACCTCAAAGCCGACATCGACGCCGCGGTCGGGCATGTGCTCGAGACCGGCCAGTTCGTCCTGGGCCCGGAGGTCGAGGCCTTCGAGCGGGAGTTCGCGGCGGCCTGTGCCGCCGACAGCGGCATTGCCGTGAATTCGGGGACCAGCGCGCTGCACCTGGCGCTGCTGGCCGCCGGCGTCGGGCCCGGCGACGAAGTCATCACCGTGCCGTTCACGTTTGTCGCCACCACGGCGGCCATCGGCTACACCGGGGCCCGGCCGGTATTTGTGGACATCGATCCGGCCACCTTCACGATGGACGTGACGCTGATCGAAGCGGCCATCACCAGCCGCACCAAGGCGATCCTGCCGGTCCACCTCTACGGCCATCCGGCCGACATGGACCCGATCATCGCCATCGCGGCCCGTCACGGGCTGACGGTCATCGAAGACGCCTGTCAGGCGCACGGCGCGCTCTACAAGGGACGGCCGGTCGGCGCGCTGGGTGACGCCGGCTGCTTCAGCTTCTATCCCGGCAAGAACCTCGGCGCCTACGGCGAAGGCGGCATCGTCGTGACCAACCGTTCCGACTGGACGCGTGACATCCGGATGCTGCGCGACTGGGGCCAGGACCGCAAGTACCACCACGTGTTGAAGGGCTACAACTACCGGATGGAGGGGCTGCAGGGCGCGATTCTCCGCGTCAAGCTGCGCCGCCTGCGCGAATGGACCGACGCCCGCCGGGCCCATGGCGCGGCCTACAACCGCCTGTTGGCCGGCAGCGGCGTCGAGTCGCCGAAAGAAGCGGATTATGCGCGGCACGTCTTCCACGTCTACGCCGTCCGCACGACCGACCGCGTGTCGCTGGAGCGAACGCTGCATGCGCACGGGGTGTCGAGCGGCATTCACTATCCCGTGCCGGTGCACCTCCAGCCGGCCTACGCCGATCTCGGCTATCGGGCCGGGGATTTTCCGGAGTCGGAGCGCGCGGCAGCCGAGGTGCTGTCGTTGCCGATGTTCCCGGAATTGACGGCCACCCAGATCGAGCAGGTCGCGGCCGCGGTCAAGCAGGAGTCGTATGCGGCCTGAGCGCGCCGGCCGTGTGGTCGGGGCCGTGCACGGGCGCCGGCCGGCCGAGTCGTCGCCGGCGGGCGAAGCCATGGCCGCGTGGATGCGGTCGGAGTACGGCTACGACGGCCTGGTCGATCTCTACAGCCGTCACACCAACGGGGACGACCGGTTGAACGCGCTGATGCGCTCGGCGATCTGGACCGCCGCGGCCCGCACGGCGGGCACCGGACTGCGGGTCGGCAGCGGCGCCGGATTCCTGCACCTCGACACCTTCACGTTTGGCGCCGGCGTGTTCATCGGCGCGCAGAGTTACCTGCAGGGCCGCTTCGACGGGACCTGCGTAATTGGCGACCGCGTCTGGATCGGGCCGCAGAGCTACTTCGACGCCCGCCACCTGGTGATCGAGGAATGCGTCGGCTGGGGCCCGGGCGCCAAGGTCCTGGGGTCGGTCCACACCGGTCTGCCGATCGACGTGCCGATCATGGAGACCGAACTGGTGATCAAGCCGGTCACGATCGGAGCCTGGGCCGACATCGGCACCGGGGCGATTGTGCTGCCGGGCGTGACCGTGGGGCGCGGCAGCCTGGTGGGCGCCGGCGCCGTGGTGACGAAGGACGTGCCGCCGTTTGCGGTGGTGGCCGGCGTGCCGGCGCGGGTGATCGGCGACCGCCGTGACCCGGCGCGCGCCGGCGGGACGACGCTGAGCGAAGAGGTTGGGGTGCTGAGATGGCAATCGTGAAGCTGGCGAACGCGCGCGTGCTGATCACGGGCGGGGCGGGCCTCATCGGCTCGCACATCGCGGACCGGCTGGTGCAGGAGCAGGTCGCCGAGGTGGTGGTGCTCGATAACTTCGTCCGCGGCCAACGCGACAACCTGGCGCGGGCGTCGGCGAGCGGGCGCGTCACCATCGTCGACGGCGACATCCGTGACCGCGCCCTCGTCAGGCGCGTCATGGATGGCATCGACGTCGTGTTCCACCAGGCCGCGCTGCGCATCACGCAATGCGCCGCCGACCCCGCCCTGGCGATCGACGTGCTGATCAACGGCACCGACACCGTGGTGCGGGCGGCCATCGATGCACGGGTGCGCAAAGTCGTGGCCGCGTCTTCCGCGTCGGTCTACGGGATGGCGGACCGGTTCCCCACGACCGAACAGCACCATCCCTACAACAACCGCACGCTCTACGGCGCGGCCAAGGCCTTCAACGAAGCGCTGCTGAGGTCGTGTCACGACCAGAACGGCCTCGACTACGTGGCGCTCCGCTACTTCAACGTCTATGGTCCGAGGATGGACATCCACGGTGTCTACACCGAAGTGCTGATCCGCTGGATGGAGAAGATTGCGACGGGGCAGCCGCTGACGATCTTTGGCGACGGCCTGCAGACCATGGACTTCATCTACGTCGACGACGTCGCGCGGGCCAACATCCTGGCGGCCACCGCGCCGGTCACCGATCGGGTCTACAACGTCGGCACCGGGACCGAAGTCAGCCTCAAGGAAATGGCGGAGGTGCTGCAAATCGCGATGGGCGCCTCGGTGCCAATCGAATACGCGCCGCCCCGCGCCGTGAATCCGGTGCCGCGGCGGCTGGCCGATACCTGGCTGGCCAGGCAGGAGATCGGGTTCGAAGCAGCCGTGTCATTCGAAGACGGGATGCGGGCGCTGGTGGCGTGGTGGCAGCAGGTCCGACGCGAAAGCAAGGTGCTGGCATGAGGGTGTCCGTGGTTGTCCAGGCCACGCCGGTGCCGGTGGCCCGGCCGGTGATCGGCGAGAGTGAGATGCTGGCGATCCAGCGGCCGCTGCAGTCCGGCTGGCTGACGCAGGGACCCGAGGTGGCCGCGTTCGAGCGCGAGTTTGCGGCGCACACCGGCGCGCCTCACGCCTGCGCGGTGTCGAACTGCACGACGGCGTTGCACCTGGCGCTGCGCGTGCTCGGCATCGGCAAGGGTGACGAAGTGGTCACGGTCAGCCATTCGTTCATCGCCTCGGCCAACGCGATTCGCTATTGCGGCGCGGTGCCGGTGTTCGTGGACATCGAGCCCGACACCTACAACATGGCCCCGGCGCGGCTCGAGGCCGTGATCACCCCGCGGACGCGGGCGATCCTGGCGGTGCACCAGCTCGGCATGCCCTGCGACCTCGAAAGCATCTCCGAAATCGCGCTGCGCCACGGGTTACCCGTGATCGAAGACGCGGCGTGCGCCGCCGGCAGTGAGTTGCTGTGGCGCGGCCGATGGGAGGCGATCGGGCGGCCGCACGGGGACATCGCCTGTTTCTCGTTCCATCCCCGCAAGGTGATGACCACGGGCGACGGCGGCATGTTGACCACCGCGGTCGCGGAATGGGACCGGCGGTTCCGTCTCTGGCGCCAGCACGCCATGAGCGTGCCTGATACCGCGCGCCACCGGGCCCAGTCGGTGGTGTTCGAGCAGTACACCGAACTTGGCTTCAACTACCGGCTGACGGACATGCAGGCGGCGGTGGGCCGGGAGCAGTTGGGCCGGCTGCCGGCCATGGTGGCCGAGCGCCGCCGCCTGGCGCGGCAGTACAACGAGGTACTGGCCGGCATCGAGGGGCTGCGCCTGCCGCGCGAGCCGGAGTGGGCCCGGAGCAACTGGCAGAGCTACTGCGTGCGGCTCCCGGAACGGCGCGATCAGCTGCAGGTGATGCAGTCGATGCTCGATGCCGGCATCCACACGCGGCGCGGGGTGATGTGCGCGCACCGCGAGCCCGCGTACCGGATCGAGCCGTGGCGATGTCAGGGGCCGGGCGGGACCGTGGATGGGGAGTCCGCGACCTGCGCCGCGCTGGCGAACAGCGAAGCGGTGACCGCGCATGGCTTGATCCTGCCGCTCTACGTCGGCCTGACCGATGACGACCAGGCGCGCGTGGTCGCCGCATTGGCCGCCGCCCTGGACCACCAGGCCGAGTCATCATGCCGTTCAGCGCTGACTCCGGAGACCGCGGCGTGAACCGGGTGTTCACGGACCAGGCCATCCTGGAGGTCGTTCTGCAGGTCCTGCGCACGACCAACCTGTCGCGCGACCCCGCCTCCCAGCTGCCGGCGTCGCCCGACGCGGCCGTGTTCGGGCCCGACAGCCCGCTCGATTCGTTGGGCCTGCTGACGCTGCTGCTCGACATCGAGGAAGACCTGCAGCGCGCGGGCGTGACGGTGTGTCTCAGCGACGACCGCGCGATGTCGCAGGTCAGGAGCCCGTTCCGCTCGGTGGCGTCGATCGTCGAGTACATCGGCCGGGCTGCCCGGGAATAGGGGAGCACTCAGATGCGGCGGGTGATCATCACCGGTGCGACTCGCGGGCTCGGCATGGCCCTGGCCCAGCACTACCTTGACCTCGGCGACGAGGTGTTCGGGTGCGGGCGCACGACGTCGGTCCTCGAGCACCCCAATTACACGCATTGCTGCGTCGACGTGACGTCGGCTGAGGAAGTCGACCACTTCTTCGCGCAACTGCAGGCGCGCGTCGGCATGGTGGACGTGCTCATCAACAACGCCGGCGTCGCCGCCATGAACGCCCTGGTCCTGATGCCGCTCGAGACGGCGCGGCGCATTGTCGACACCAACCTGCTGGGGACTTTCAGCTTCACCCGCGCCGCCGTGCGGCTGATGCGCGAGTCGGGCCACGGCCGCATCGTCAACTTCACGTCGGTGGCCGTGCCGCTGCACCTGGAGGGCGAGGCGATCTACGCGGCGTCGAAGAGCGCCCTCGAAACCTTCACACGGATCGCGGCCCGCGAGCTCGGCCCGTTCGGCATCACCTGCAATGCGATCGGGCCCTCGCCCATCAAGACGGGAATGCTGGCCGGAGTGCCGGAACAGAAGCTGCACGCGTTGATCCAGGCGCAGGCCGTGCGCCGATGGGCCGTGCCGGACGACGTGGTCAACGTGATCGACTTTTTCCTGCGTCCCGAGAGCGGCATGGTCACGGGGCAGGTCATCTACCTGGGAGGAGCCTGCTGATGGGTCACTGGCTGTGCGAGCAGATGGAACGCGCGGGCGCGCGCATCGCGGTGGCCGCCGGAAACGAGGAGACCACCTATCACGGTCTGCTCGCCCGTGTCGGCTGGTGGCGCGACGCGCTCGGCCGGCGCGGCATCACCGGCCGCGTGCTCAGCGTCGAGGGCGACTACGGCGTGGAGTCAATCGCGCTGTTCCTCGCGGCGATGGAGGCCGGCAACATCATCGTGCCGATCTGCACTGCGGCGCGGGCGCACCTCGAGGAATTCGTCGCGGTGGCCCAGATCGAGTGGCGCATCTCGCTGGACGCGGAGGGGCCGGCGATCTGGTCAACCGGCGTGGTCGCCGGCCACGAGTACTATCGCCGGCTGCAAACCGCGGGGTCCGCGGGCCTCGTGCTGTTTTCGTCGGGGTCGACCGGCGCCCACAAGGCCGCCGTCCACGACCTGGGCTTGCTGCTCGAGAAGTTCACCGTGCCGCGCCACAGCTACCGGACGCTGGTCTTCCTCCAGCTGGATCACATCGGCGGCGTCAACACCCTCTTGTACACGCTGTCGAACGGCGGCACGGTGGTCGTCGCCGAGGGCCGCATGCCCAGGCATGTCTGCGAGGCCATCGCCCGGCATCGCGTTGACCTGCTGCCGACGTCGCCGACCTTCCTCAACCTGTTGCTGCTGTCGGAGGAACACCTCCGGCACGACCTGTCGTCGCTGCGCCTGATCACCTACGGCACCGAGCCGATGCCCGCCACCACGCTGGCCAGGGTGCACGCGGCATTTCCGGACGTGCGGCTGCTGCAGACCTACGGCCTGAGTGAAGTCGGCATCCTGCGCTCGCAGTCGCGCGGGCCCGACTCGCTGTGGGTGCGCGTCGGTGGGGAAGGCTACGAGACCAAGGTCGTTGACGGCCGCCTCTTCATCCGCGCCAAGTCGGCGATGCTGGGCTACCTGAACGCACCGAGCCCCTTTGATGCCGATGGCTTCTTCGACACCGGCGACCTGGTGGAAGTGGACGGCGAGTGGCTGCGCATCCTGGGCCGCAAGAGCGACCTCATCAACGTGGCCGGCAGCAAGGTCTTCCCGGTGGAGGTGGAGAACACCCTGCTGGAAATGGACAACGTGGACGACGTGTCGGTGCGCGGGGAGGCGAGCGCCCTGACCGGGCAGTCCGTCGTCGCCTCCGTCCGCCTGGCGCGCGAGGAATCGGCGGCCGAGTTCAAGACGCGCATGCGCATCTTCTGTCGCAATCGCCTGGCGGCCTACAAGATCCCGGTGAAGGTGGAACTGGCGGATCCGGTGTACTCCACGCGGTTCAAGAAGATGCGACAGGGAGTGCGGCCATAGCGGCGGCCGCCCGCCCCCGCCTGCGTCAGGCCATCAAGCGCGGCCTGGATGCCTGTTGCCTCGCGCTGGTGGCGCCACCGGCCTGGATGTGTGCGATCGAGGCCCGTGGCGACGGTGAAGCCGCCTTCGCGTTCTGGTCGCAGCTGGTCGCGTTGGTGCCGGGATCGCCGGGCGTGTTCGTGAGGCGCGCGTTCTATCGGTTGACCCTCGACCGGTGCACGGGCACGTTCTTCGTCGGGTTCGGCGCGATCTTCTCGCACCGCGAGGTCGTCGTCGAGGACTCGGTCTACATCGGCCCCTATGCGATCGTCGGGTCGGCCAGGCTGCGCCGGGGCTGCCTGATCGGCAGCCGTGCCGGCATCATCAGCGGGTCGGCGCTGCACGCGCTGGACGCGAACGGTCAGCGGGCGCCAACCGACCGCAGGCGCCTCCGGCAGGTCGAGATCGGCGAAGGCGCCTGGATCGGGGAGGGCGCGCTCGTGTTGGCCGATGTCGGCCGATCCGCCACGGTGGCGGCGGGCGCGGTCGTGTCCAGCCCGGTCGTGCAGGGCGTCGTCGTGGCCGGCAATCCGTCGCGCTTCGTCAGGCACCTCACGCCTCGTCCGTTGGACCACGAGGGGGCCGCCAGTGCCGCGATGTGACGCGCTCGACTGGCTGAAGGCCATCGGCATCACGCTGGTGGTGTACGGGCACGTGGCGCATGCCTCGACAGTGGCATGGACCCCACCGATCTACGTGAAGCAGCTCGGCGTCTCGTTGTTCCTGTTCGCAACTGGATTCACCTTGGCTCGCGAGCGGCGGCCCGCCGTGGCCGTGCTCGTGAGGCGCCTGTTGCCGGTGTACCTGTACGGGCTGGCCACAGCCGCCGCCATCACCATGATCGGACTGGTGGGGCACACGGGACTGGCGCCAAGCAATTACCTGCCGTTTCTCGGCGGCGCCAATGTGGTGTTCGACCACTTCCCGGCGAATCCGACGACGTGGTACCTCGGGACCTATCTGCACGCTGTGGTCCTGTGGGCCGTGTGGCTGCAGCGAGTCCGCGTCGGTCCAGCGATGATCCTGGTGGCCATCGCGATCGAGATTCCCGCGCGCGCCCTGCTCACGTCGTGGGCCGGACCCTACGTCGCCTACATGCTGTTGACGAACTGGCTCGCGGTGTTTCTCGCCGGCCTGGCGTGGGGCGCCCGGCCGCTTGCGCCGCCGCGTGGCTCAGCCGTTCGGTACCTGGCCGCCCTCGTGGGAGGCCTGGCCGGATGGGCGCTCGCGATGCGGCCGCTTGGATTCACCCCGACGTTTCCGTTCATGACGCTCGATCGCTGGCCGGCGGTAACCGGCGCCGTGGCGGTGTCAGCGGCGGCGTCACTGTTGTACCTGTCGGCGGCCGTGCTCACGTTCGAGGCCGGGCAGCGCGTGTCCGCGCCGCGTCCGGTGCGCTTCCTGGCGCGCAATTCCCTCATCATCGTGCTCGTGCACATGCCGGTGTTCATGGCCCTGAATCCGGTGCTGACCGGACTCGGCTTGTCCTACTGGTCCAAGGTCGCCATCGAACTGGCCTTGTGTCTTCCGGGCCTCGCCGTGTTGTCTGCCGTGATCGTGCGACTGAGTCAGCCGGGCGTGCTCGCCGACCGAGCGCTGTCGGTGTGGTCGGCGCGCCACCCGTTGAGAGCATGTGCCGCCGGACCCATGCCCTCGTTGGAGCATCGATGAAGCCCACTGTTGACGTGATCGTGCCGTGTTTCAACTACGGCTCCTTGCTGGGCACCTGCGTCGCCAGCGTCCTGTCCCAGGTGGGCGTCGCGGTTCGCGTCCTGATCATGGATGACGCCTCCACGGATGACACCGAGGCGGTGGGCCGTCACCTGGCGGTCGATCCGCGTGTGGAATACCGGCGCCATCCGGTCAATCGCGGGCACATCGCCACTTACAACGAAGCGCTGGCGCTCGTGACCGGTGACTACTGCATGGTGCTGTCGGCCGACGACGTCCTGACACCAGGGGCGCTCGGGCGGGCGACGCAATTGATGGAGGTCCATCCGGAGGTCGGCCTCGTCTACGGCGCGGACATTCCGTTCCGCGGCCGGCCGCCGTTGGCGGCGGCCCGCGCCACGGCAGGGCCGCCGCGCATCATCGGCTATCTCGAATTCCTGCGGTCCGCCTGCCGTCTCGGCCACACCGGCATTCAATCGCCGACGGCCGTTGTGCGCACGTCGGTTCACCACCGGATTGGCGACTACCTGGCCGAGTTGCCCCACAGCGGCGATACCGAGATCTGGTTGCGGATGGCCGCCGATTCCAGTGTCGCCCAGGTGGACGCCGACCAGGCGTTCCGGCGCCTCCACGCCGCCAACATGAGCCTGGGCTATTCGCCGGTTCAGCGGCTGGAAGAGCAGCGGCGGGCATTCGAGATTCACTTCCGACGCCAGGAGCCGCTCACGCCGGAACTCGCCACGCTCCAGACGGTGGTCAATCGCACCATCGCGGAGGCGGCGGTCTGGAACGCGGGCCATGTGTTCGACCGCGGCGATGCGAACGGCTGTGAAGCGTTCCTGACGTTGGCGTCGGCGACGTCGCCCGGCATCGAATCCTGGGATGCGTGGCGGCGGCTTCAGTGGAAGCGGCGGCTGGGGCCCGCCGCGTGCCGCCTGATTGCGCCGATTGCGGCGCGCGCGCGCCGCCTGGCCGGGCGACCCGCGAGCGTGGCCGCCTGCTGATGCTCTGACGGGTCAATCGCCATGCGCCACCTGAACATCCTCATCGAGTTGAACAGCGCCGACCTGCGCATCGGCGCGGTGAACGACGCGCTCGACCTCGCGGAGCTGGCGAGACCGTGCGGCGCGCGCTTCGTGCTGTGTGGATCGCTGACCCCGGAGTTTCGCGCCGAGGCCGGGCGACGGGGCATTGAGACCTCGCTGGCGCGCAGCCGCACCTTCTCCCGGCGCGGGCTGGTGCTGTATGGGGCCGACGTGCTGGTGTGGGCCGCCCGGTTGTTGCGGTGGCGCCCCGACGTCGTCCACGTCAACTATTCCGGCTATGGGCCGTCGCTCGCGTGCGCGGCATGGTGGTGCGGCATCCCCGTGGTGTTCCGTGCCGGCGGGCCGTATCTTCGTGGCAACCATTCGAACCAATGGGGTGCGGCGTACGTCGCCAATTGCCGCGCGCACGCGGAAGGGCTGCTGGGATCACCCCTCGCCGACAAGGTCGTGGTCACCGGCGATCTGTTCAGGCCCGAGCGCGTTCGAGCCACCCTGACACCTGAACGCCCCCTGCCGCCCAGGCGCGAAGGCGTCGCCAGGATCACGTTTCTCGGACAGCTGGTCGAGCGCAAGGGGCTGCACGTGCTGATCGAGGCGCTCGGGCGCACGCAGTCGTCCTGCGAACTGCTGCTGGCTGGCGGGGACTGGAGCGCCTCCGGCTATCCGGAGCGGCTCAAGGCGATGGCGTTCGACGCCGGGCTGGGGTCGCGCGTTCACTTCGAGAACCACCGGCAGGATGTCGGCGCCGTCCTGAGCGACGCCGACATCTTTGTCCTCCCGTCATTCAGCGAGGCGAGGCCCCGCAGCATCATCGAGGCGATGTCGCTTGGCCTCCCGGTCGTCGCCAGCGACGCCGGCGGCATCCCGTCACTGGTGGTCCACGAGGAGACCGGCCTGCTCGTGCCTGCTGGCGATGCGGCGGGCCTGGCGCTGGCGATCGATCGGCTGGTGCAGTCGCCGGGCCTGCGCCAACGCCTCGGAGCCGCGGGGCGCGCGCATGCGGAGCGCGAGTGCCGGGCCGATCGGACCGCGCTCGAGTACGTCCGTCTCTACCGCCGTCTCGTCGCCGAACAGCCGTCCGCGCCGAGCCGCCCTTCCATGGCCGGGGCAGGCGCATGACCGCCATCAGCGGCGTCATGATCGGCGGCGCCGGCGGTGCCGGCGGCACGGTCTCGCGCCCCTTGCGCGTGCCGTCGGACGGTGGCCACGCGCTCACCGTGATTGCGCAGGCGCACCCGCTGTGGGCCAGCCTGCGGCCGCTCGAGTGCGCGCTGGAGGACGCCGTGGACGGCGAATGCGTCGCCTACGCCGTGGCCGTGCAAGGGCCGCTCGTCACCCGGTTGATGACGCTGGTCACGTTTCGCCTCCAGCGCGGGCGCGCCAGGCGCGCGATCGTGCGCGGCGGCGGACGGGTCGTCGCCGCCTACGGCGTCGATCCCAGCCTGGAGCAGCCGGCCTGCGTCTATGAGCTCGACACGCCGGCCGCGGCCTATGCCGATCGCTGTGTGCGCCCGCGCGGGCGGGCGCTGCGGCTGCGCCGCCTCGCCACGCGATGGTTCGGCTGCGATCCAGCCCTTGGTGCCGTGCTCGTGGTGGGGCGAAAGTGATGCTGGCCGACGTGGTCCCAGTGGTCCACCAGCTCGCGCCGGGGTTGCTGACGTCGAGCCATCCAAGCGTGGCTTGGATCCGCACGACGCGCGCGAAGTACCTGGTCTTCGACGCCGACGCCACGCGCCCGGTGTGCGTGGTCGAGTTCGGTGACGCGGAGCGGCTGCGCCGCGTTCACGCGATCCTGTTGGAGTTGCATCGGCGGTGTCCCGGGGACGTCCCGCGGCCGTTGGCCAGCGCGCCGTGGGTCGCGGGCACCGCCGTCCACATCCAGGAGGGCCTGCCCGGCGTGCCCTGGTTCCGCCTTGCCGACAGCCTGCCGTCGGCCGACGCCTGGCGGTCGCTGCTCGACCGGGCCGTGGCCGTGATGCAGCGCCTTGATGCGGCGATCATCGCGGTGCCCGCATGGGTGGGCACGGTGGACGTGCGCGAGGCCCTCGCCGAGCAGGTGCGGGTGTCGCGCCGGCACGGAGCGCTGGCGCCACTCCTGCTCCTGCAGGTCGAGAAGTGCGGCGACCGCCTGCGCAGCCTGGCGCCGCTGCCGGCGGTATGGCAGCACGGCGACTTCTCATTGAATAACCTCATGGTGTCGCCGGATTCGATCGCCGTGATCGACTTCGATGACTTCGGCCTCACGCAAGTGCCGCTCCACGACGCCTTTGGCCTCGCGTTGTCATTCCAGTTGTCGCAGGACGGCCAATGCCCGATCGGCGCCGCCGAATGTGTCGAGCGCTGCCTGGCCGCGACGACGTCCTTCGGCCGGCTTGACGACGGCACGGTGCACGGGTTGCTGCTGCACCACCTGCTGTGGCGGATCAACCAGTGCCATGGACATCCGACGCGGGAGCGTCTGCGGGCGTGGCTGACGGCCGCGGTGCAGCGGGTGGTGTGGGCGCCCGGCAACGGGCTGTCGGCGATCGCGTGACGTGATGGGAGCAAATCGATGACGCGGCGCCTGGTCACAAGTATTGTGCTGGCCCTCGTGGTTGCCCTGACGGCGCCGGCCGCGGTCTTCACGGCGGAGCCGCTGGCGACGTACCGGCTCGGGCGAGGGTGGGCGACGTTCGGCCTCGCCCTGCCACAGGGACAGGCCCGGGGCGCGGTCGCCGTGGGGACGCTGCCCACGCAGACTGACGTGAAAACGCGATGGCCGGATGGGTCGATCCGGTTTGCCGTGGTCACCGCGCGTACCCCCGCCGCGGGTGCGTACCCGATTACGCCCGCGGCGCCGGTGGCGGGCGGGGCGCCGGTGACTTGGCCGGCGGCGTCGGTCGAACTCACGATCGGTCCCGGACGATGGCAGGCGCCACTGCCGGGCGCAACCGCGGATCGGTGGCTGGCGGGCCCCCTGGTGAACGAAGCGCGCGCCACGGTGACGCCGCGGCTTCGCGGGCTCGAGCATCCGTTCCTGCGCGTGATCTTCGACGTTCGCGCCTATGCCGACGGCGGGACGCGCCTCGATGTCACCGTGGAGAACACGATCGACACCGCGCTCGCGGCGAACACCGTCTACGACGTGGCGATCACGCTGAACGGCCAGCAGGTGTTCCGGAAGACCGGCGTCGAGCACAAGTACCTCGCGCGCTGGCGGCACGTGTCATCGAGCGGCGTCGAGGAAGCGGCGGTGACCGCCGACCTCCGGCCGTTCGTCGGTGCCCGGGCGCTGCCGCCGTATCTGGCCGGCATCACGGGCCCGCCGCGGACGGTGGCCGGGCCGCAGTTCGAGATCCTCAGGACCGGCGACCTCATGGTGCCGATGAACGCGCATGGTGGCCGGCCCGAGATCGCGCCGTACCCGGATTGGACCGCTCAGTACCTGGTGGAGCAGCGGCCCGACCAGCGGGCCTACGTGCTCCGCCATGGCGAACTGGCCGGCAGTTTCGGCATCCACATCAAGGAACCGGATGCGGTGCGGCTGATCTCGATCGACGAGCACCCGAACTATTGGCTCGATCAGCGCGCGGATCCGGATGGCCGGCCGAAGAGCGGCCTGCGCGGCGTGGCGGAGCCCGGCGACAACGCGCATCAACCGTCCCTGGCGTTTGTCCCGTACCTGATCACCGGCGATCGGTACTTTCTCGACGAGATGAAGTATTGGGCGAACTTCACGTTGCTGTGGACCTTCCAGGACTCCTATTCGAAGCAGCGCGGCGGCAGCGCCGGCCTGCTGGCGTCGAACGAGGTGCGCGGCATCGGCTGGGCGCTTCGCAACCTGGCCGACGCCGCGGCGTACGTGCCGGACAATGACGAGATGCGCGCCTACTTCCGCCAGAAGGTGACCAACAACCTGACCTGGCTCGACGAATATGCCGGGAGCGTGTCGACGCCGCTCGGGACCCTGTTTCCGGGACGCCGGCCGGAAGACGAACAGTGGGCGCCCTACTCGTGGATCGCGCTGTGGGAGCAGGCCTACGTGGCGTGGGCGGTTGACCACGCGCAGCAGCACGGGTTTGGTCCTGGCAGCGTCCTGCGCGATCGCATCGTCAAGCTGCAGCTCCGGCTCTTCACCAGTGAGGGCGAGGGCTTCCCGCGCACGTACGCCGGCGCCTACGTGCTGGCGGTGGGCACCAAGACCGGCTCCGGCATCAAGTACTTCAACACCATGGAAGAGATGTTCCGGGTTACCGACAAGTACGGGAATCATCGGCCGTTCCAGGGGTACTACGGCCCCGAGGCGCGACTGCTGCTGATGATCGCGATGCGGTTGGGACTGGCCGGCGCCCCGGCCGCGTATCAATACCTGTCGAGCAACGTCGGCGCCGACGGCATCTCGATGACAGCGGATCTGCACCGGCGCTCGGGTTGGGCCATTGCCTACGAGGATGCCGCGGCCTCGCGATTGGGATCGATCCGGGCTCAGTAGGGAACTGGAGCCGCGTGGGTGCGGGTCACCGCCGGCTCGACGTCGCCGCGATGGTCTGCCCAGCGGGCCAGCACCCAGAGGGCCCACAACGCGAACGAGTAGTCGCGCCGCCCGGCGCAATGATCGTCCAGCAACCGCCGGACTTCGGCGACATCCACCAAGGTGGGCACGAGCGATGACGGGCCGAGCACATCGGACCGGAACATCTCGAGGCACGGCCCCGCGATCCACCGCCCGATTGGCGCGTCGAACCCGTGCTTGGGCCGGTCAACGACCTGGGCGGGCAGACGGGAGCGGGCCAGCCGTCGCAGCAGGCGCTTGGTCTCGCGGCCCACCAGCTTGGTCGTGGCCGGAATGCGGAAAGCCGCCTCGACGACCCGCCGGTCCAGCAGCGGTGATCGCACCTCGAGGCCGTGCGCCATGCTCATGCGGTCCACCTTCACCAGCACGTCGTTGGGCAGGTAGATCTTGAGGTCCGCGTACTGGGCGCGCTGGATTGCGCTCGCCGACGGGCACCGGCGATACGGCTCGGTCACCTGTTCGAACACCGGGCTGCGCCGCGGATCGCGAGCCGGATCCTGGCCGAGCAACGCCCGCGCCTGAAAGGGCTTCAGCATGCAGAGGTCGGCGTAGTAGGCGGTGGCGTCATCGCGGCCCAGGTTCTCGAGTACGGTGCCGGCCCGCATCCATCGCGGCAGGCGCGTCGAGCGCGGCCAGCGCTCCCCAAGCCAGGCCGCCGTCCGGCCGACCGGTGCCCCAATGTGGCGGCGCACGCGCGACTCCAGGCCGTGGGCCACGTAGCGGGCCGCATACCCGCCGAAGGCTTCGTCGCCGCCGTCGCCGCTGAGGGCCACCGTCACGTGCCGGCGGGCCATGGCCGACAGGTAGTAAGTCGGGATTGCCGACGCATCGGCAAATGGCTGATCGAAGCTGCCGATAATGCGATCGATGACCGGTTCGAGTTCTGGCGTGACCGTGTCGCAGTAGTGCCACGTCCCGATGTGGCGCGCGGTCAGTCCCGCCACCTGGGCCTCATCGTAGATGCCGCCGCCGAAATCCGCGGTGGTACTGATCACCGGCGTGGCCGACGCGTCGCTCATGTACGAGACGACCAGCCCCGAGTCAATGCCGCCGGACAGGAACGCGCCGATGGGCACCTCGCTCTCGAGGCGCTCGCGGACCGCGCTGCTGAGGAGTTCCTCCAGGTCGGGCAGCACCTGCGATTCCGGCCGCGTGTCGCTATCGAAGTCCTCGACGTCCCAATACTGTTGGACGTCCACGCCGCCGCGCCGCAGCCTCAGGCGGTGACCGGGCTCGACCTGGTGGACGTGCCGGTAGATGGTCGCGGGTGCGAGGAAGTAGCCGAGCGACAGATAGCCCTCGAGCGCCGACAGGTCGATTGCCGGATCCCATGCCGGGCTGTGGCGAATCGACTTGATCTCGCTCGCGAAGTGCAGCGCGCCGCCCAGCACCGCGTAGTAGAGCGGCTTCTTGCCAAGCCGGTCTCGCGCCAGTAGAGCTTCGCCGGTGACCGCGTCGTAGAGGGCGAATGCGAACATCCCTTCGAGGTGGTTGACGCAGTCGGCCCCGTATTCGTCGTAGGCGCGCAGGATGACTTCGGTATCGGAGACCGTGCTGAACGTATGCCCGCGCGCCATCAGGCGCGTGCGAAGCGAGCGGTGGTTGTAGATCTCGCCGTTGAAGACGATCCACCGGGTGCGCTCCGCGTTCGCCATCGGCTGGTCGCCCCCGGCCCGGTCGATGATGGCCAGCCGGCGATGGCCGAAGGCGACGGCAGGGCCGGTGTAAATCCCATCGCCGTCGGGGCCGCGATGGGCGAGCGCGGCGGTCATGGGCCCGATCGCCGCGCGGAGGCGCGGGTCGAGCGAGCCGTCGATCGCAATGGTGCCGCAGATGCCACACATAAGGTCAGTCCAGGAGCCGGCGATAGAGCTGCGCGTACTCGGCGACCATGCGCTGCTGCGTGAAAGACGTCTCGACGCGCTGGCGTCCGAGCGCGCCGAACCTCGAACGGGCAGACGGGTCGGCCGCCAGCGCGATCAGCGCCTCAGCCAGGCGGCCGTGGTTGCGCACGGGCACGAGCACGCCGGTGGCCCCGTCGGCCAGTACTTCGGGGGTGCCGCCGGCCGCCGTGGCCACCACCGGGATAACGGCGGCCATCGCCTCCAGGATGGTGATCGAGATGCCTTCGCTGATCGAGCTGTTGACATAGATGTCGGCGGCGGGCAGGAGCGCGCGGACGTCGGGGCGAAGGCCAAGAAAGCTCACGGCGCCGGCCAGGTCCGGCCGCGCCGCCCGCGTTTCAAGAGCGGCGCGTTCGGGGCCGTCGCCGACGATGAGCAGCCGGGCGGTGGGCACCGCCGCCCGCATTTGGGAGAAGGCCTCGAGCAGCGACGGAAAATCCTTGACCGGGTCCAGCCTGGCCACGCTGATGGCCACCACTGCCTGGTCGTCGAGGCCGAGCAGGGCCCGCGCGCGGCGGCGGTCGGCGGGTGCCGGCCGCGCCGCCGCCTCGATGCCGTTGTGAATCACTTCGACGCGGGCGCGCGGAAAGCGCGCGTCGATCATGTGGTGCCTGAGCTCGTCGGAGACGGCCACGATCGGGCCATCGAACCGGGACAGCAGCGGATTCACGAGTCTCCGCTTCCAGGAGGGCGGTGCGTCCGACAGCCTCCCGTGTTCGGTGTAAACCAGCTTGAGCCGCGGCTGCCAGTACTTGGCGAGCCGTCCGTACACGAACGGCGAGTATTGGTGGCAGTGCAGCAGGTCGATGCGGCGCTCGAGCGCGAGTCTCGCGATGTGCCTGCCGATCTCGGGGCGGAACCCGCGGCGACGATTGAGTGCGATGACCTCGATGCCCCGGTCCAGCAGTTCACCGGCCCACGCTCCCTGGTCATCAAGGCAGCACACCGAGACGTCAAATCCGTTCCCGAGCCGGCGGCAGATGTCGATCACCAGCCGCTCCGTGCCTCCGGGCGCCAGGCTCAACACCACCTGCATCACGCGCGCCGAGGCCCGGGGCCTCGGCGTCGGGGCCGCCGCCGCCGGCGCCTGTGGCGCCTCGTCCTCCCTTGCCTGGCTGCGAACCAGGACCGGATACGCCTGCCGGGTCATACCCGCGCACCTCGCGAGGCCGCGAACGATTCGACGGCGCGAAACGCCAGCGGGCCTCGGACGACGGGCGCCGGCGCGGCCGCGGATTCCGGTTGCTGTTGCGACGCGCGGTCTAAGGCGGCGATCATCGCGAAGGTCAGCCACGTCAGGTCGTTCAAGGCGAGGGCGAGGAACGCGCCCCCGGTCACGAAGCCGACCATTGAGGTGAGCAAGGCATTGGCCATGGTGAACAGGAATCGCTGGCGCTGCGGTGAGTGCTTCGGATCGCGGGAACGCGCCCGAATGCGGAGGCAGGCGAACGCCGCATAGCCGAACATCGCGGCCCAGATGGAGGCTCCGAACAGGCCGAGCTCCGCGAACACCTGCACGTGCGAACTGTGGACCGAGCGCCGCGATCCGTACCGGCCGTAGGTCGTGTCGAAGGCGTCGTACGCCTGTTCGTATTGGCGCAGGCCCACGCCCAGCGGATGTTGCAGGCCCATTTGCAGGCCGACCTTCCAGAAGTGCGGCCGGCTCATCGCCGAGTCTTCGCCAATCTCGTCGTAGGTCCGGATGGTTTCCAGCCGATCCAGGTAGCTTTGGGGGATTGGCACGAAGAGCGCCGCAAGCGTCAGCACGGAACTGAGCGCGATTAGCGCCGGTATGCGGCGGCGCTGCAACAGTACAAACGCCAGTGTCGCCGAGGCCAGCGCGACGAAGCCGCCGCGGGAATAGGTGCCGATCACGGCGAGCACGCACAGCGGCAGGAGGAAGTACAGGCCGCGTCGAAGCCACGGGAGCCACCGGCCGCTGTAGAGCGCCCCGACGTTCTGCGCGGTCACCAGCAGGAGCGGCAGGATCATCACCGTTCCCAGCGCGTAGCCGTTGTTGTCGATGAACGCGCCGGAGAGGCCGTCCGCAAATCGTGTTCCGCCACCGACCGCGTAAGCGAGCCCCGCCTTACTTGCGTGGAACCCGAGCGACAGGGCAACCACCCCGACGACTCCCGACAGCCGCTTGTCGTCGGACGCCAGGGTGACCAGGAGCATGCACGTCACGAACAGGCGAAAGACGAAGTCAACCCAGGGCCAGCCGAGGTCCGGGCGAACCGCCGTGAACTGTGACAGCAGCGTGGAGGAAAAGAACAGGGTCATTCCGACGCTGAGCGGGTGGGTCACATTCGGATAGCGGCCGGCGACCAGCGCCGGTCCGAGCAGCACCAGCCCCAGCACCATCGACAGCCGGAGGCTGGTAATGTCGATCCAGATCCAATCCTGGGGCCGAAAGAGCGCGAACCACAGGTACATGAGCAGTGCCCAATAGCGGCTGCGCAGGGCGGCATAGAAGCCCGGCACGAAAATCGACAGGATAAAGAGCGTTCGCAGCATGCGGTGGCCGCCGCACGCCAGGCGCCGGCAACGCCTGCGGAGCAAACTCGTCGCCATGTCGGTGCCGCGCGGGTGGCGGAAACGCCGCGAAACTCGCCGATGTCACGCGCATTTTGGGGGCAGTCTGCCTGGAGGCAGACTTCTGTCGGCGCGACGGGCGAAATCGGCCTTGCGGACGGGCTTGGGGGATCGTGGCGCCTTTAAATAGGCGGCCGAGGTTGGTACGGCAATCGCAATGTGGCGGACGTGCGTCACTTCTCCAACAACGATCCGCGGTGGCCCGATGCGACGGGCCTCCCCTCGGTCCTGGCCGTCACGAGCGAGGTGCCGTGGCCGCTCGACTCCGGCGGCCACCTGCGCACCTATCACTTGTTGCGGGCCCTGGCCCGGCGGATGGAGGTGCGGCTCGTGGTGCCTGCGGCACCCGATCGGGTCGGCGTGAGCCGGGCCGCGCTGCGGGGCGCCGGGGTCCAGCCAAGCGTGGTGGCGCTGTCGCGGCGGACCCTGGCCGGCGAATCGGTGACGGCCCTGCGCGCGGCGCTGGACCGCGAGCCCTATGTCCTGTTCGCGCGTCATCGCCGTCCGCTCGTGCGTCAAACGCTGCAGCAGCAAGTCGTCGGTCGCGCGCCTGCCGCCGTGTATCTCGACCACCTCGATTCGCTGGTGTACGCCGACGCCTTTCCGGCGCTGCCGCTGGTGGTGGACATGCACAACGTCTACTCGCGGCTCGCCTCGCGCATGGCGGGGGAGTCGGCGAGCGCCCTGCGCCGGCGCTATCTCGAGCGGGAATCCGTCCTCCTCGAAAGGATGGAGCGCCGCGCGGTCCGCATGGCGCACACCGTGCTCGCCGTGTCGGACGACGAGGCGCGCTACTTTCTGGAGCTCGGCGCGCGCAACGTGGTCGTCGTGCCCAACGGCGTGGACTGTGACGCCTTCGAGGCGTTGCCGGTGGGGCGGCGCCAGGGACCGCCGACCCTTTTGTACGTCGGGTCGCTCGCCTGGCCGCCCAATGTGAGCGCCGCGCACACCCTCGCCACCGAGATTCTGCCGGCGGTGCGCCAGCACCTGCCGGACGCGCGGGTCGTGATTGTCGGCCGGGATCCGGGGCCGGAACTGCTCGCCCTGGCGCGGCCGGGCGCCAACGTCGAGGTCGCCGGGAACGTGCAGGACGTGATGCCCTACTACCGCAATGCCCATGTGCTGGCCGTGCCACTGCAGTCGGGCGGCGGCACGCGACTGAAGATTCTCGAAGCCTTCGCCGCCGGCGTGCCGGTGGTGAGCACGCCGGTCGGATGCGAAGGGATTGCCGCCATCGGCGGGCGCGAACTGGAGATTGCCGGGCGCGAGGACTTCGCCGCCGCAATTGTCCGCCTGCTGACGATGCCGGAGCACGCTCGCATGCTGGCCGACCGGGCCCGCGCCCTGGCCCGGCGGCAATACGACTGGTCGGTCGTCGGCGCGCTGGCCTGCGATGCCGTGTTGCGCGCAGCGGCGCCGGGCCACATGGGCCTTTCGGCGTGGAACCCTCCGAACGTCGAACGGCGCGTGCCCGTGTCATGACGCCAAGAGCCGTGCACATCCTCGAACTGCGCAGCGTGGTCGGGGCCGGCGGTGGGCCGGAGAAGACCATCCTGCTGGGCGCGCAACGCTCAGACCCGCGGAAGTTTCGCGTGACGGTGTGCTACCTCCGCGACGCGCGCGATCAGGGGTTCGCCGTGCGCGAGCGGGCCGAGGCCCTCGGCGTCGACTACGTCGAGATCGTGGAGCGGACGTCGTTCGACGTTCGCGTGTGGCGCGCGCTGCGGCGGCTGGTGCGCGCACGCGGCATCGACATCATCCATGCGCACGACTACAAGACCGACTTGCTGGCGTTGATGATCGCCAGGGCGGAGGGCATCGTCCCGGTGGCGACCGCGCACGGATGGACTGGCCACAGCCGGCGCGAACGCTGGGTCTATTACCCGTGCGACAAGCGCGTGATCCGCGCGTTCCCGATCGCCGTGGCCGTGTCGTCCCAGATCAAGTCGGACCTGGTTCGGGCGGGGATGCCGGCCAGCCGCGTCCGCGTCATCCTCAACGGCATCGATCACACCGCGTTCCGCCGGGATCGGACGCGCGAGACGGCGGCGCGGCGCGAACTGCAGCTCGATGACGCCGACCTCGTCATCGGGTCGGCCGGACGGCTCGAACCGCAGAAGCGGTTCGACCTCCTGATCCGCGCCGGCGCGACGCTGCGGGATCGTCATCCGCGGCTGCGGCTACTGATTGCGGGCGAGGGGAGCATGCGCCCGGAGCTCGAACGACTGGCCGGCGAGGTCATGCCCGCGGGGGCGTGCAGGCTGCTGGGCCACCGTTCTGACATTCGGCCCCTGCATCATGCGCTGGATGTGTTCGTCCAGTCCTCGGACTATGAAGGCACGCCGAATGCGGTGCTCGAGGCGATGGCGCTCGAAACCCCAATCGTGGCGACGGCGGCTGGTGGCACGGCCGAAATCGCCGAGCCTGCCACGCACGGCCTGATCACGCCCACCGGCGATCTGCAGGCGTTGGCGTCGGCGATCGACAGGGCCCTGTCGGAACCCGGCGAGACCGCGGCGCGCGCGCGGCGCGCGCGCCTGCGGGTGGAAACCACCTTGTCGTTCGCCGCCCGCATGAGCGCCCTCGAGGCCATCTACGAGGAGGCGATCGGAACGCGTGCGCGGCGTCCCGCGTTGGCGGTGGCAGGGCGATGCGCATAACACCCAGGGAGGCCCTCAAATCCGCGGCCCGGGGAGCGGCGCACGTGCTGGTGTCGCCGATCGCAGTGTCGTTCAGCATTCGCGCCTGGCTGATTGGCCGGGACCGTGCCCTGATGGCCTCGACCCAATGGCTGGCGATGGTGCCGGGTCTGCCGGGGCAGTACCTCCGGCGCGCGTTCCTTCAGCACGCGCTGGCCGGGTGTCATCCCACCGTGGTCGTCGAGTGGGGTACCACGCTGTCGCGCGCGGGCGCCCGGCTCGATCGGGACGTGTATATCGGCCCGTCGTGCCACCTCGGGCTGGTCCATGTCGAGCGCGACGTGTTGATGGCGGCCGGCGTGCACGTGCCAAGCGGGGGCAGCACTCATGGGATTGACGACGTGTCGGTCCCGATTCGTGAACAGCCGGGGCGGGAGCGACTGATTCGGATCGGGGCCGGAACCTGGATTGGATCCGCGGCGGTCGTGCTGGCCAATGTCGGTGCCGACACCGTCGTCGGCGCCGGTGCCGTGGTCACGCGCGCGCTGCCGGCCGGCGTGGTTGCCGTCGGTGTGCCGGCGCGCGTGCTACGGACGCGGCTGTTGCGCCAAGAGGCTATATGAAGATTCTCGTGCTCACACATCGGCTGCCCTTTGCACCCAACCGCGGCGATCGCATCCGCGCGTATCACATCATCAAGGAACTGTCGCTGTGGGCCGACGTCCACGTCGTGTCGCTGGCCCACGACCGCGATGAAGCGGCGGAGGCCGCATCGCTGGAGCGCGCGGGCGTTCAGGTGTCCATTGCCCGGGTTCCGCGGGCGCGCAACCTGTGCCGCGCCGCCGCCAGCCTGTGGACCGACACGCCGCTGACCCATTCGCTGCTCAACGCCCCGGCCATGCGCCGTGTGTTGTCCCGTGCCACGCGGGACGGCCGGCCCGACGTGGTGCTGGCTTACTGCTCCGGTGTGGCGCCCCTGGCGCTGGTGCCGCCGCTCGCCGGCATCCCCCTCGTGCTCGACCTGGTGGACATCGACTCGGCCAAGTGGGCCGGCTACGCAACGACATCGTCAGCGCCGCGGTCGTGGATCTACCGCCGCGAATCGCGGTGCCTGTCCCGGTTCGAGGCGCGCGCGGCGCGAGCCGCCTTCGTGACGACGGTCGTGAATGACCGGGAAGGTGATGCGCTGCGCCGATTCTGCCCGGATGCGAGGATCGAGGTCGTGCCGAACGGCGTTGACCTGGAGTCCATGCGCCCCGGCGACGAGCCGGCGTCGGAACCGCGGGTGGTGTTCTCCGGTGTCTTCAACTACGCGCCGAATACGGAAGGGGCGCAGTGGTTCGTGCGCGAGGTGTGGCCACGCGTGCGCGCGGTGCTGCCGAACGCGCAGTTGACGCTGGCAGGGGCGTATCCGACCCGCGCCATCCGCGGGCTGGCGTCGGCAGACCCTTCCATCGAGGTGACCGGCAAGGTGGCGGACATGCGCCCGTACCTGTGGCGGTCCGCCGTATCGGTGGCGCCGATCTTCCAGGCCCGGGGAGTTCAGAACAAGGTATTGGAGGCCGTGGCCGCCGGCCTGCCGGTGGTGGTGACGCCGGCGGTGTGGGACGGCCTGCCACCGGATGTCATCCCGGCGTGCCGACTGGCCGCGGATCCCGAGACGTTTGCAAGGGCCGTGGTGAGCGTGTTGTTGATGTCGCCCGCCGATCGGCGCGGCATCGCGGCGCGCGCGCGCCTGTCCGGGTTGTCCTGGCCGCTCCGCCTGGCCCCGTTAATGGACCTTGTCGAGCGTGCCGCCGGCAGTCGTGCCGGCAGCACGGTCTCGAGTGACAGCGTTACTTCACGATCTCAATGGCCGCAAGATTCCATCGATTCAGTCGCGGCTGTGTTGCGTTGAGTTCGACGGTCGTGCCCGCGTAGGGCACCTTGCTGGTGAAGGTCTGCACCCAGAAAGTGTCGTTGATGCGGCTGTCGACCCATTCGTGGACCATCACCTGGCCGGCCCCGAGGGTCCGCGCCACCGCACCGTCCCAGTCGTTGCCCACCGCGTAGACCAGCGACCCCGCGCGTGTCGTGGTCAACACGATGTGTGGTGCCTCGTCCATCGCGTTGGCCTGGACCACGCTGCCGACCCCCTTGGCCCCCTTGAAGGCCACGACCGTCAGCGACTGATCGAAGCCCGCGCGGGACGGTGTCGAGGTCACGCGAACGCCGGTCAGCGGCGCCACGAGCTTGGTCCACCAGATCTCCGACGAGCCGGCCTGGATGTTGGCACGAAGCGCGCGCTTCCACGTCAAGCCCCCGCCGGTGACGGTCAGCGCCTGCCTGCTGGCCTGCGGCCCGCTCGATGCCGCGAAGGCCACGAGGATGTCGCCCGCCGCCGATGCGCCCAGGGCACCAGTCGTCAGCGTGCCCGTGCCATTCGCGGTGATCGTTTGGCTGACGGCGATTCCATCGGCCGGCGGCGGTGGTGGCGGCGGCGGAGCGGTCATCGCCGTGAACGTGTAGTCCACCGGCTGCCACGCGCCGTTGATTTGTGACGACAGGCGCACCCAGATGGCGCTGCCGTTGTCGGGCAGGCCCACGACCGTCGCCGACAGGTTGGCCGAGGCCACACCTGCGAAGAGGTTGCTGCCGCCAGCCGTGGTGCCGACATCGAGCCGGTAGGCGGTGACGCCGGTGCCGGCGCTCCACGCGAACGTCTGGCTCGTGGCGGTGAACACCGCACCAGGCGCCGGGCTGACCAGCGCCGCGGGGACGGCGGGTGGTGGCGGTGGCGGCGGCTGTGAGCCCGGGTAGAAGTCGAGCGCCCAGCCGGCGCGTTCGCCGAGGTCTGGCACGCTGCCCCACGCGGGCTGCACCGCCAGGAACGGCCACAGGTAGTCATACGCGTCCTGCGCGCCGGACCAGCCGCTCTCCACGCCGATCATCAGGTTCAGCCGCGCTTCGGGTCCGTAGTATCCGGTGAACGGCCGCGTCTGGCCCTGTGTCGCAGTCCAGATGTCGCCCATCGTCTGGTGGAAGATGAAACCGCTCGCCGTCGGCGTGCCGACACCCACGACGTTAGGCGCCGCGGCAGACCGCGGATACGCAGGTTCGCTGTTGAACAGCCGCACCTGGAACCTGGCGATGGCATCGCGGTGCGCGAGACCGCCGGAGAACCCTTGTTGCCACGCGCGATCGATCGCGTAGGCGAGGTAGTTCTCTTCCCAGAGCCCGCGATACTCCGGGCCTTCGGGACGCTTATTGAGCCAGAGCACCGTGAACGGATTGGTGTTCGGGTCCTGGCTATTGGCGTAGGCATCGAGCCACCGCAGGTTGTTGGTGACCTTCTGCGACAGGTACGCCTTCATGGGCGAGGTGTCGGGGTAGTAGGCGGCGGCGTCCACCATGTTGCGGAGCGCCCAGCCGAACCCGCGCACCTCGTTGGACTGGAGGATGCCCTGCGACGATCGCACGCCGTCGGCGTTGTAGGTCCGCAGCATGCTGTAGTTCGCCCAGAACGCCATCTCTTCCGCGTAGTAACGATCGCCGGTGAGGAGATACGGCACGTAAGCGAGCGACGGCTGATGCGCGTTGTCGGGAATCAACGGGCTCTGGCCCGGTCCCGGCGTGGTGGACCCGTATTCCCTGATTGGGAGGGGCGTGCCATGGACGTAGTCGACACCGGTGCCCTGGGCACGGCCGTCGAACCAGATGCTCGGCCGCTGGTCGAGCGACACGTAGCGTTCGGCGCCGACACCGCTCGCGGCGCCGTCTTCCGCTTCGCGCACGTGAATCGGCCAGGAGCCGGAGAGGTCGCCATTGGCGAGCACGAAGTCGCGCTGGGTCGCGTCACGGTGGACCAGATAACGCGCGGTCCAGTCGGGGTACGGTGCCAGTTCCGGGCGCCCGCCGTGACCGGGCATGTTCGCAATCAACGCGCCCGGTTGCAGGATGTCGAACGACGAACCCGTCGGCGCACTGACCTGGTTGGTCACCAGCGGCAGGTACGGCGGCAGGGCGCGCGTGTCGTAGTAGGGCGCGAGGTCGGGTGTCACTTCCGCCGGCGAGGTCGGGCCGACCTGGAAGATCTTGCGCCACCGCGTGAGGTAGTAGTGCTGGACGGCGGCCTTCGTGAAGACGGCCTGGCCGTTCACCACGATGACGGCATCGTAGGTGACCGTCGTCGCGCCGGAGCGATCCAGCAGGTTCTCCACCGACACGTCCACGCGGGCCTGCCCGTCGGTGAACCTGCGGCGGTCGAAGTTCACGCGCAGGAAGGGATGCGCGGTGCCGTCACCCGACACCGGGGCAACCACCTGGCGGTCTTCGCGGACCAGCGGTCCGGAGAGCCAGAGGTCGGCCGACGCGGCGGCCGGGAGCGTCGCGGTGTAGGCGGCCGCGCCAATCGTCAAGCTGACCGAGGCGTCCACCGGCGCGGGCGTAAGGCTCCCGCCTGCAGCGCTGGTGGCCGACAGCGGATAGGCGCCGGTGGCCGGCACCAGGACCGTCACGACCGCGAAGCGGATCGACCCGTCCGGCCAACGGTTCTTCACGTCGGTCTGCGTGACCAGTGTGCCGACCGCGAGTCCGCCGGTGGCGACACCTTGCGGCACCGCCTGTCCGAACGTAGCCCACCCGGCCGTCAGCCCGACGTTGGCGAACGGCGGACCCTGCGGGTCCGTCGCGACGGTGACAGTGGCCGTGGCGGTGGCCGAACCTGCGGCGCTCGTGGCGGTGAGGGTGTAGGTCGTCGTCACGCCGGGCGCCACGCTCGTGGTGCCCGAAGCGGTGACGCTGCCAACGCCGTGGTCGATGGTGACGGACGTGGCGTTCGACGTGGACCATGTCAGGGTGGCCGTGTCCCCGGAGGTAATCACGGCGGGCGCGACAGACAGTGTCGCCGTGGGCAGCGGGGGAGGAGGCGGCGGTGCGCTCACCGTGACGACGGCCGTGGCGGTCGCCGAACCGGCGGCGTTGGCCGCCGTGATGGTGTAAACGATGGTCGCCGTTGGTGAGACGGTCTTCGTCCCTGCGGTGGCCACGGCGCCGACGCCCTGGTCAATGCTGACCGAGGTGGCGTTGGCGGAGGACCACACGAGTGACGCCGTGGAGCCGAGCACGATCGACGCAGGCGACGCGACCAGCGTGACCGTGGGCATCGGCGGTGGTGCGGCGCTCACGGCGAACGACGTGGCCGCCACCGTGTATGGTCCGTTCCCTTCGGTCCAGATCAGGCCCACCTGCTGGTTGCCGACCATCGGCGAACCGGCGATGTAGTTGCGATTCTGGCTGCCGGTTGCGGTGCCCGGCACCGCGGCCCACGGCGTCCACGACGAGCCGTCGAACTGCGCATACAAGACGGAATTGGCCGCGTCCGTATTGACGTAGAACAGCCACAGCCGGGTGCCGTCCGTGGCGCCGAACAGGCCGGCGCCGGCCTTGAAGGCCTGGCCTGCGCCGAAGGCGGGCGGCGCCACCGGCATGGCGGACCAGGTGTTGGTGGCGGCGTTGTACGAGGCGCCGTCGATGCCGTTGCCTGCCGCCTTCGCGCGGAAGGCGAAGATCGACGTGGCCGACGCCGGGACGAGCGCCCAATCGTTCTGGTTGATGAGCGCGGCCGAGGCGAACACGCTGCCGTCGCCCGGGGCCTGGCTGCCGATCGGCACGCCCGGCCAGGAGCCGTTGGCGTTCGAGCGCTTGTAGCCCAGGTTGGTCAGCCCCGGCTCGGTGGCGCTGCCCGGAGGCGTGCAGTTGTAGCCGCATGACTGGCCGCCGCCGTTGTCGTAGACCGCCAGCATCAGGTTATTCGCGAGCGGCGCGAACGCCAGGGAGTTGACCTGGTTGATCATGCTGTTGTCGATCACCGACACGCCGGAGAACCCGCTCGTCCAGGTCGCTCCGGTGTCCGCGTTGGCCGACTTCCTGGCGTTGGCATCAATCTGCTGTTGAAGATTGGGACCCGCGCTGTGGATGTACTTGCCGGTGGAAACACCAACCACCGAGGTGCCCGGTCTGGCCCACGTCGCACTCGGCTCGACGGAGTAGTTCCACGACGCCCAGGTAATCGAGGTGCCGGTCAGGACGGCCCGGATGTGTCCCGTGACCGCATCCTGTCCGTCGTACGACATGTTCACCTCGGCATGCAGCACGTCGGTCGGGTTGTTGTTGATGTAGGCCACGCCAAGCGCGCGCCCGGATCCCATCGATCCGTTCGGACTGAAGCCTGCCGCGACCGAGGCGCCGGGGCTGTCCGGCCCGGGCGTCCACGTCGCCGTCGCCAGGTCAGATCCCGACGATCGGTACGACTTGACGACGTGGTTGGATCCGCCCTGGCCATCTGCCGCCGAGGTCAGCGTGAACAGCCACCACACGCCGGAGTTGGCCGCATACACCAGGTGCGACTGGGCAGAGTGTCCCGTCGCATCGCCAAAGGCGCCGGCGATCTGGCTGCCGACGATGACCGGCGTTCCCGACGGCGGCGGAGGCGGTGGCTCTGTGGCGCCGACGGTCACCGTAACGCTGGCCGCCGCCGTGCCGGTGGAGTTGGTGGCAGTGAGAATGTAGGTGGTCGAAACTGTCGGCGAGACGCTTCGCGTTCCCGAGGTGGCGACGCTGCCGATGCCCTGGTTGATGCTGACCGACGTGGCGTTGGTGGTCGCCCACGTGAGGGCGGCGGACTGGCCCGCGGTGATCGATGCCGGCGAGGCGCTCGCCGTGACGGTGGGCGGCACGGGACCGAGCGCGGCGATTGGGCAGAGCAGACCGTTGATCCCAGCCCGGGTCGTCGGCGTGCACGAGCCCGGTGGCCGCGGCAAGACGGACGTGTTGGTGTGGTAAATCTGGAAGTTGTCGGTGGCGACGCCGTTGTAGGCGTAGACGCGCGCCTCATCCAGTTTGCTCAGGCACTCCGGGGCATAGCCCACATCACGAACCATGGCGATGTTGTTGAGACTGCGTCCCGGCGGCGCCTCAAACCGGGTGTTGGTGATCACAACCAGTTTGTTCTGCATCCAGCAGCCGTTGACCGACCCATTGGTCGGGATTTGCATGTTGTTGTCGTTCCGCAGATAGGTCGCCTCGACGGTGAGGTTCGGTTCCGGCCCAAACCCGGCCTCCGGGAACGCAATCCCCTCGTCCATCCCTTGAATGTCCGAATTGCGGATGATGATGCCCTTGGTCGAATAGTCCGCGCCGTAGATCCCGTTGCCGCAGCACCGGCTCGCGGAGCTGAAATTGCCCCTGATGATCAACCCGTCGAACGTGATCTTCTGCGACGGATAGTGGTAGACCGCCTTGTTGTAGACGTGCCAGATCTTCAGGTCCTTGACCACGCTCTCTTGCGCGTTGGCGTAGGGCTGGGGATCGAGCGAGTTGACCCACCAATACGTGAATCCGCCCTGCATGGCGCCGTAGGCTTCGTTGTTCTCGAACTGCAGGAACGGCAGGTTGTTGCCGTTGCGCGTCGTGAACTGGCCGGCCACGGCCGGGTCGGCGCCCTTGAAGTTCGGCATGGCGACGTTGCCCAGCCGGATGAACTGATAGACAAACCCGTAGGCGGCCTCGGTGGTGGGGTTCTGAAAATTGGCCGCGACGTTGTTGCGGACGTAGTTGTTGGGCCCCCTGAACCAGAAGCCGGCGCCTTCCGTGCCCATCGCGCTGCGCGCCTCGTCAACCCCGTTGTTGGGCTCGCCGATGCCGCGCAGCGCGAAGTTGTGGTCGAACAGGTTGAAGCTCTCGGAGCCGTCCTCGGTCACGATCGACGAGCCGTTGTAGTTGTAGACGACGTTGTCCTGGATCAGCCCGTAGTGGCTGTTGTGGACGGCGATGCCCCACTTGAACTGCGTCTCGACGGACCCGCCGTCCACGGCGTTGCCGACCAGCGTGAACTGGTAGCCGCTCGCCGGCGTCGGTAGCGGGCCGCGGTTATGATGCATGTGGATCGGATAGCGCCCGATCACGTTGGTGGTGGTGTTCAGCGGCGTGTACTTCGTGCGCCCGAGATCGCGGAACAGGGTGTAGCGGATGTCGGTGTCGGCGGTGTGGACCGAGATGAAATGCCCGCGCGTCCCGGTCGCGCTCTGCGAGCGAATGCTGGCATTGCGGCTGAGATTACCGACGTGCGGCAGGAACGCGAGCACGCCGTTCAGGTCGCGCGCGCCGAGGTGGTCGAACCGCAGGGCGGCGGTGAGCGTCACGGTGCGGGCGTCGGCCGACAGCGACTGGACGGTCAGCTCCTCCCATTGGTTCTGCGCATTCATCCAGCCGCCGCTGGTGGTTTCGCTTTCTTTCATGTGGCGCGTGTCGGGGATCACAAGCCGATCGCCCGGCCGCCATCCGGACACCGGTTCTGACAGCGTCACGGTGGTGTGCCCGGCGCGCGGCTCGACCGCGAGCCGCAGGAACGTGGTGCTCATCGCCGCGCCGTGCATCGTGAACTTGCCGAAGTTGATGATCCCGGTCCCGAACTGATCGGGGTCGGCGACGCCGCTGCCGAGCGGGGAGTTGGCGATGACGATGTCCGCCGTGCGGCCGACCGCGATCGGGTTGGCGGCGGTGCCCATCTCGAGGTGCCCGACTTGCGTCATCGACGGCATGCCGTGGTCGCCCATCACCATGAGGTTGGTCACCATGAGCCGGGTGTCCACCTGCGGGTCAAACCGGAGCGTGCCGTGCACGGCGATGGTGTAGGCCACCGCGGAAGTGCCGGCGATCGTCACAGTGTGACCGGGATCGACGTGGACGACCTGGCCGGCGGTGGGCACTGCGCCTCCCTGCCAGCTGGCTGGGTCCGACCAGTCGCCGCTCCGTGCGCTGCGAACGGTTGGGCGCGACGTGTCCTGGGAGAAGTCCGGAATGTTATGAGGCAGGGCGGTCTGGGCTGCGGCGCCTGTGGCGTAGCCGAGTATCGCAAGCGTCAATAAGAACCGCCACAGCGGCCGCCTCAGGAATGGTCGTGCAGATGTCGACGGTGGAGGACTGGCGATGGCGCCGGGGTACGGCGCGTTGTGCAAGTACATGCGACGTGGCAGGGCAAGCGCCGCGCCACACGATTCTCCAAGTGACCGATAGGACAGTTGATGACTCTGGGGCCGTCAATTCCACAGCAGCAGACTGTGCTCGGGTCACTGAGGCGGCAGGTCAGCATCAATTTCGTAAGGCGCCCGACTGTTCTGGGGAACCGGCGTGTCCTGCTTAGAACCACGCGAGGAGCGAGATCGTCACGAGCAAGAGAGCGGCTCCCGCTGAGGCGGAGACGGTCAGGCGCTGCTTGGCGAGTTGTTTCTGCGGCACGAATGGGCTCGGCTGCCCGAAGCCATCGATGAGATCCACCCTCGGCTCGGGACGAGGGGTCGCGGCGTGTGGTGACAGGTGCAGGTAACCGTTCGACAGCATCAGCACCAGCGGCCGGGTCAGTGTGTGCGTCGGCATTCGCAGAAGGGTCGAGACGGAGTAGTCGAAGAAGAAGCCGGCCCTTTCGATGAAGCGGTCGCGCTCGCGGCCCGACGTGTGGCCGGCGGCGAAGAGGAACACGTCGCACTTCCGCATGTCCTGCGCCGCCCAGGTCTCGGTGGGGTACTCGAGGATCTCCGGCCGGTCGAGATACGGGTACTCGTGCTCCGCCATCCACCGGGCATAGTGGGTCAGCGCGGCCCGCGCGTAGGCGTAGCCGAAGTCGAGGCGGTTCAACTCGACGCGGTAATCCAGATAACGGCCGAGGGCCTGAAGGAACACGGTGTAGGACCAGCGGCGCTCGGCGTCGAGCAGGTTCAGCCGGGCGATGTCGTCGGCGGGATGGATGCACCGCCGGACCAGCTCGTCGGCCTTCTCCAGGAACATCTCGTCGTGGGTGAGGCGATGCCCGTCGAGCAGCGCGAGGATCGAGTGGCCGGCGCCACGGCCTGGTCCGTGAAATGCCGGCGAATAGGTCTGGCTGGCGAGTCCGGTGGCCGACTGGCTCAGCCAGCGCAGGATCGTGCGCGTCCCGTCGTCCATGTTCACCACCCACGTGGCGAGTGCGATCGCGGCCTCGCGCGATTGCGGTTCGCCCGTGAGCAGCCAGTGCAGCCGGAGGCCATTCGTGTAGTTGTGTTCATTGGCCGGCCCGCCGCCGTTCACTTTCGGATCGCGCGGGAAGGAACGGTGGCTCGACCGTCCGGCCGTCACGTAGTGGGCGGTATGCCAGAACAGCCCGTGGTTGTAGGCGATCTTGTCGCCGTCAGTGTGGTAGATGTCGATGTCGGCGACATGCCCGGCCAGCTCGGTCATGTGCTGGTGCCAGCGGCCGTCGCCCGAGCGCAGGAACTGGAGCGCGCACCCGGCGATCGCGTCGTACTGGTTGTTGTAGTGCGACACCACGGGCTCCGCGCGTCCGCTGAAGGCGTTTTCGTGATCGGCGGGCAAGTCGCCCCAGTGCCGCCAGCCGTATTCGTCGGCCGCCTCGCGCTTGTGCGCGAACGAGGCGGGGCCCTCGATCGCCGCATCAACCAGTTGTTGATAGCGGTCGGTGCCGGACGGCGTGAGATGCGCCACCGCGCGGCTGTCGCAGTACCACGCCGGGGTGGCGCGGACCAGCGAGGAGGCCCGGCCCCAGAACTCGGCGTCCCGCGCCGAGTCGTCATCGCCGAAGATCAACGTAAACCGATGCGTCTTCTGCTCGCCCCCCTGCAGTTCATGTTCGTTGGCGCACTGGCCGGGGAACAGCCGGAGCACCAGTGCGTCGGGCTCGGCGCCGGCGGCGCGCGGCCAGTTCTGCCAGAAATGTTCCACCGCGAAGCCGACCCGCCCGCGGCTGTGGCGCGCCACCATCACCGGCGTTGCGCGTAGTCCCTCGCGGCGGCCGCCGGCGCTTTCGATGCGATAGCCGCGAAAGGTGCACGGAATCTCGCCGTGCCGATCGACGTGGGAGATGTTGCGCCAGTGCGGCCCGCCGCTCGAGTCCTGATAGATCTCGACCGGCACTTCGGCGGCCGCGAGCGGCGCGCCGGCCTCGCAGGCGCATTCGATCCGCGTGATCCGGGTGGCCAGCCCGAGGCGGAGCGACAGATCGCGCAGGTAGACCGAACCGCTGTCGCCGAGCTCCCATAAGCCGCCTTGATGCCGGGCGCGCCGCGGGTTCCTCACCGTGAGGGCGACGCGCACCGCGGATGAGCCGGCGAAGAAGTGCAGGCGCGCGACCAACAGCAACTGCGGACTGCGCGCCGGGCCGATTGAGCCGTCGACCCGGATGGTCGATCGCAGCGGGCCGTCCTCTTCCACCGACACTCGCGTGAACCGCGTGTCCAGCGAGCGATCCGCCGGTGTGGTCGCAAGGAGGCCGCTGGTCGCGGCATCCAGCACCTGATGTCCACCCGACGTGACGCTGGCGAATGGGAACGCCGCGCCGTTCCGGATGATGAACTGCGCCGCACCGGTGTCAACGCCGACGTGCCGGCTCGCCACCTCGATGGCGAGGCGCGACGCGCTGGCTGGGGGATCGGCTGGGCCAATGCGCAGCGTCCACCGGCGGTGCGGCGCGTACGGTCCCGTGATCTGGAAGTCCAGGAGCGCCCAACGGATGCTGCCGTCACCCCAGTGTTCGGTGACCCGCGCCTGCAGCGGCACCGGGCGGCCCTCGTCATTCTCGAGCGCCAGTTGCCGGGGTTCGCGAACCAGGCCCGCCGGAAAGGGCAGCCCCATCGTCACCGGCTCGCACAGGCGTGCGCGGTGCTCCGAGGCGGGTGTGGACACGATCAAAGGAGTTGAGGTGGACGTGGTCATGGCCCTTCCGGTCGAGGCGTCGGGGCCCCGATGTGTTCCGTCGGCCGGTGCGCCAGGCACGCGCCGGCCACGCCCATCACGACGCCGGGCAGGGCCGCGAGCAGCGTGGTGAAGTCGGTGGTCCGGGAGAAGACGGCTACCTGTGCGAGCGCCAGCGTGATGAGCGCGAACATCGCGATGTGGCACGCGCGTGCGGGGGAGCGGAGCGAGTCCGGCGAACATCCGCAGATCGCGCCCGCCCACCCAAGCGGCACGGCCGCTGCCGTCAGCAGTTGCAACTCGGTCACGGTGGCGGCATCCGGCGAGGGCACGAACGGGAGCAGCAGGCGTTTGTGCAGGTACTTGTCGGCGATCTCGTTGGGGCGAAGGGTGAAGTCCAAGGGCAGGAGCCAGGCGAACGCAAACAGGCCGCAGTAGACAAGCAGGAGCCGCTCGCCTGCGGAGGCGCGGTGCCAGGCCTCGGTGGCCGACCGGGCCGCGGCATCCAGGTCGGCGGCCGCCATGCGCCAGGCCGCGAGCCCGGCGATCGTCCCGGCGGCCTCGGCCACGACATCGATCGTTGAAGGCGTGCGCCAGAGGACGAAGGCCTGGGCGAATTCGACGGCGATGCTCAGCAGCGTGCCGCCCGCGATCACCAGCGCGGCCGAGTGCCGGGGCGTCCAGCGCCGCTCGAGGCTGGCGGCCACGAACAGGCCGACGGGAACGAAGAGGAGGAAGTTCGAGAAGGCGTCGGACAGCGAGAGCTCGGCCTGCCGGGGACCGCCCAACACCAGGAACCAGTCGATCGCCTCCGCGAACGAGACCGGGCGATAGTCGAACGGGAACAGGCTGCCCCAGACCGCGAAGGCGACGCAGGTCGTCGCGGCCCACACGTAGATGCGAGCGGCCTGGACCGTCATGGGATCGAGCGGACCAGTTGCGGACCCAGCCAGCGGGTCACGGGCACGGGCAGTCGCTTCCAGGCCGCAATGGCCGCCTGGAAGCGCGGATTCCTGGTGGTGAGGTCGGGCAGAGGTGCGTCGCCGGCCATCACGTACTCCCAGTGGAGGGGAGACGGCCGCGCGCCCCATTGCTCCTTGAACTGGAACGTGCCTTCGCCCGGAGTCGAGCGGCCAAAGTCGAGCGTGGACATGCCCGAGGCGATCGCGTGCTCGATGATGCGCCAGTAGAGAAGGTTGTTCGGACACTGGGCGCGGTAGTCGCGCAGCGACGAGGCCCACGGCACCGCCAGCGTGTCGCCGTGGACGAGGGCAATGCCCGCCGCCACCACCGTGCGTCCGTGCTCGATCAGGAACACGGTCGCCGAGTCGGCAAACGTGGCCACCACGTTCCGGAAGAAAGACGGGGGATACACCGGCGTGCCGAGGTCGCGCATGTTGCGGGCAAAAACCTCGTAGAAGGCGTCGAGAAGCTCGGCTCCACCGCGGCGCTCGGTCAGGCCGCTCTTTTCCGCCTTGCGCACCTGGTTGCGCACCTTGCGATCGAGGGCCGCCCACGCCACCGTGGAGTCGGCCACGAGCGGCAGTGACATCCCGACCTTGTGCTGGCGCGCGGGCAGTTCCGGCCGTTGCCGCGACACATGGCGGAGTTCGACATGCGTCAGGTGATAGCCGGCGGCGATCTCCGCGGCGCGTCCCACCAGGAGCCGGGCCACGTGTTCGTCTCGCGCGCAGACGCCGCCGGCGTCCACGAACGGCAGCGACACCGCAAACCGCCCGAAGATCCGGCTCCGCATGATCACCAGCGGCAGCACGCCGGCGATCTCGCCGAATTGCTCCGCCGCCAGGTACACCGTCTCGTGGCCGAAGGTGTCTTCGAAAATCCTCCGCCAGCCCCAGAGGTGATAGCGGCTCGCGCCGTTATCGCCGCGCACGAAGGCGTCCCATTGCGCGGGCAGCGTGTTGGTGGTGACGGCGACATCGGCCGCGGCCGGCGGCTGCGGTGCGCTGACATGCGCGAGGGGCTCGGATTCGGCAACCGTGACAGGCATTGTGGTGTCTCACTCGCGGGTTGGGCGTTTCACCAGACGTAAGGCAACGGCGCCGCGGCGGCGTCGTCGAAGGTATGACCGGCGTGCCCGAGGACGGCGATCATGGTGGAGAACTCGAAGTCGTCAAGCAGCGCGCGCAAGCGCGCCTCCGTCTTGGAGAGGTTGCGATAGTGGCGAAATTGCCCGAGCGCCGACGTCGGCAGGCGCGGCTGCGCCGGGTCGATTTCCCAGGGGTGCAAGTAGAAGATCGCCGGCGCGCGCTCGACCTGGTTGAGCCGCCGGATGCCCCAGCGGGTCCAGGCGTACGGCAGGATCCGGAAGTACCCTCCGCCGGCCACCGGCAGGTTGAACGGACCCCACCGGACCGTGGACGCCGGCGCCTCGAGGAGCGTGTAGGCGCGTTGGAGGAGGTAGGGATGCCGGGGCGAGGTCGGAATCCCGTAGCGATCGTGATAGATCGGGAAGATGCTCGCGTCGTAGCGGAAGCCTTCTTCGATCAGGACGTCGAGCGCCCAGAGCGAGCGCGGCGTGACCGAGTAGCTGGGCGCGCGGTAGCCGAACACCGGCAGGCAGGTCGCCGACTCGAGCAGGTCCTTGGACCGCCGGATGTCGTCGCGGAATGCCGCGGGCGTGAGGTCGTAGATCAGCCGGTGCCCGTGGCCGTGCGAGGCCACCTCGTGATGCTCGGCGGCAATCTCGCGGACCAGTGCGGGGAACCGCTCGGCCACCCAGCCCAGGACGAAGAACGTGGCGCGGACGCCGGCGGTGTTGAAGATGCGCAGCAGGCGCTCGGTGTTGGCGCAGACGCGGCTCTCGAGGCCATCCCACGCATGCCGCGGGACCACGCCGTCGAACACGCTGACGTGGAAATAGTCTTCGACGTCGACGGTCATCGCGTTGACGACGGGCGTGGCGGCGCTCACTAGTGCCCTCGCCGCAACAGGACGGTCTTGACGGTTTCAAAGATGATGAACAGGTCGAGCGTCACCGACAGGTGCTTGATGTAGAAGAGGTCGAACTGGAGTTTCTCCATTGCCTCCTCGACCGTCGCGCCGTAGGTGTAGCGGACCTGCGCCCAGCCCGTGAGGCCCGGCTTGATGACGTGGCGCTGCCCGTAGAACGGGATGTCGCGGGCGAGCGACTCCACGAACTCGGGCCGCTCGGGCCGGGGCCCGACCAGGCTCATGTGCCCGGCGAGGATGTTCCAGAACTGGGGGATCTCGTCGAGGCGCGTCCGCCGCATGAACCGGCCGATGCGGGTGACGCGCGCGTCGCCCTGGTGCGGCGCCCACACCGGCCCGGTGTTGCGCTCCGCATCCGCGCACATCGATCGCAGCTTGTAGACGGTGAAGATCCGGGAGTCGCAGCCGACCCGCCGCTGAGAGTAGAAGACGGGACCGGGTGAGGTGACCTTGATGATCACCGCGAGCACCAGCAGCAGCGGCGTTGCCAGCACCAGGCCGATCAGCGCTGACACCACGTCGATCACCCGCTTCACGGCCAGCAGGCGCGGCGTCTTTCTGAACCCTGGCGAGAAGATCAGCCAGCTTGGCCGCAGGTTCTCGATCGCGATCTTCCCGGTGTACTCCTCGTAGACCGAGGCGAGGTAGTCGAACTGGACGCCGTCGAGTTTCATCTCGAGCAGCTTCTGCATGGGCAGCTTGCCCCTGGCGTCGGCGAGGCTGACGACCACGCGATCCACCGAGCGCGCGCGCACGATCGACGGGATGTCTTCGATGCCGCCGAGAAAGGCGAGGCCGGGATCCGCCGACGGGGCGACCGGCTGCACGTCAACCAGGCCGACGATCTGCACGCCCAGTTCCTCGCGTTCGTGCAGCTCGCGCGCCAGCGCGAAGCCGGCCGCGCTGGTGCCGACCATCAACAGGCGCTCGCGCGGACCGACGCGTCGCGCGATCCATCCGAACGTCACGCGCCACGCGATCACGCCGGTGACGGCCAGCACCGCGGCCGGCGCCAGCACGCCGCGGGCGATGATCAGGGCCGGGAACAGGGCATAGATGGCCGCCAGCACGAGGCAGGTCGCGCCGAGCGCCAGGAGGATCCGGATCAGCAGCTCGGTGTGATTCCCGCCGGTATGCGGATTGTCGTAGAGGTCACCCCAATACAGGCACAGCTGGCAGACGGTGGTGATCACCAGCGCCTTGGGCAGCAAGCCGGCCA